>NZ_JBMVFA010000034.1:53424-95868 GCF_049543595.1 Kitasatospora sp. NPDC094028
CAAGCCGCGGGGGTTTTGGTGTAGGGCCCCGCCCGGGGGGGGGCGCGGGGGGCCCCGGGGGGGTGCGGGGGGGGGGCCCCCGGGGGGGCGGCGGGGGGGGGGGGGGGGGGGCCCACGGCCAGCCGGAGCCAGGAGGCGCCGGCGCCCTGCACCAGGAGGCGCAGGGCCGGTTCCAGCGTGCTCGTCAGATAGGCCAGGACGCCGACGACGGCGCCCGCCGTCAGCCCGTGCCGGACGAGGGCGGGTGCGGCCAGGACGACCAGCAGCAGCGGCAGGTGCGCGCCCAGGGACACGATCAGGCGGCGGGCGCCCGCCAGCCGGGCGAGCGCCCGGCCCGCCCGCGCGTTCGCCTCGACGATCGCCAGCACCTCGCGCTCGGCCGCCTCCCGGGCGCCGCAGGCGACCAGGTCGCGCAGCGCCTGCAGAGCGTCGGCGCACGAGCGGGCCAGTTCCTCCTCGGCGGCGAAGGCCTCCCGCTGGCGCCGGGCGGTGGCCGGTGCCAGCGCCGCGAACGCGACCAGCGAGAGCAGGAGGGGGCCGGCGATCAGGGCGGCGGCGGCCGGGGCGAGGGCGGCGCTGCCGACGATGACGGCGATCGCGGTCAGCGCGAAGTGGGAGACGATCAGCAACTGCCCGGCGATGGTGTCCCGGACGGCCTCGACCTGGCGGGTCAGCCGGGCCACCGCGATCGCCCCGGAGCCGTCCGCCCGGCCGTGCGTGGCGACGGCCCGGTGCAGCATGCCGGAGACCACCTCGCCCAGCAGCCGGTCGCGCATCGGCTCGACGACCTCCGCCAGCCACGGGTAGGTCTGGCGTGACGCCCAGGCGCCCAGCGCCGAGACGGCGGCGAACAGGGCGAGCCAGCCCGCCGCCGGCCCGGCCCGGTGGGCGAGGAAGCCGCGGTCGACGGCCAGGGCCAGCGCCTTTCCCGCGACCAGGGCGGGCGCGGCGGAGAGCAGGGACCAGGCGAGCAGCCGGAGTACGGCGGACCGGTTGCGGCCGAGGGCGGAGCGGAGCAGGCGCAGGGCCGCCCGGCCCGGTCGGTCGGCGGGGGACGGGGTCATCGGGGTCGCCTCCACTGCTCGCGTGCACTCTCTTGCTCGCCTGCACTCGTTGCCCGCACCGGAGTTCACCGCCGGATCGGGCCGGGTCACCCGTCCTCCTCGGCGCCGAAGACCGCCCGGTAGCCCGGCAGCGCCGACAACTCCTCGTGGGTGGCCAGCGCCCGGATCCGGCCGTCCTGGAGCCAGGCCACCAGGTCGGCGTGGGCGGCCACCGCGGCCCGCCGGGTGACCGCCAGCCGGGTGCGGTGGCCCTCCTGCTGCCGGAGGGCGTCCAGGATCGCGGCTTCGGTGGCGGCGTCCAGCGAGGACGTCGCGTCGTCGAGCACGAGCAGCCGGCCGTCGCGCACGAACGCCCGGGCGATCCCGAGGCGTTGGCGTTCCCCGCCGGAGAACGGGGCCTCGGCCAGCGGGGTGCGGTAGCCGTCCGGGAGCCGCCGGACGAACTCGTCGGCCCGCGCCGCCCGCGCCGCCCGGCGCACCCGCTCGGTGGGCAGCCCGGGGCCGATGGCGTCCTCGACGGTGTGCCCCGGCAGGACGGGGTCGGCGAAGGCGCAGGCGACGGCGCCGCGCAGCTCCTCCGGGCGGAGGTCGGCGAGCGGGACGCCGTCGAGCAGTACGGCGCCGCCGTCCGGCTCCTGGAGCCCGGCGGCGACGGCGGCGAGCGCCGAGGTGGCGGCGTCGTCGGCGCCGACCACGGCGATCCAACTGCCGCCCGGGACGGTCAGGTCGAGCCGGTCGAGCACCGCGCCGCCCGGTCCGTGGACGGTCACCCCGTGCAGGTCGAGGGCCCCGTCGCCGGGCGGCAGCGGCCGGGTGCCCGGGGGCCGTACCGGTGCGTCGAGCAGGTCGGCGAGCCGGTCGGCTCCGGCGCGGGCGCGGGAGACGTCGAGCAGGCTCTGGGTGGCGCCGAAGCCGCTGAGGCCGATGGCGGTGTAGCCGAGTGCCGCGAGCAGCCCGCCCACGGACAGCGCGTCCATCGCCACGGCCGCTCCGGCGGCGGCCAGGACGGCGAGTTGGGTCACCGGGGCGAGCAGGCCGGAGCACCAGGCGATTCGCCGCTGGCTGTCCCACAGGTCCCTGCCCTGCTGCGACAGCCGGGGGACCGGCTGCAGGACGCGGGCGACCTCGCGGTCCACCGCGCCGGCGGCGGCGATGCTGCGGCTGCCGGAGACGGCGTCGAGCAGCCGGGTCGCGATGTCGGCCTGGGCCCGCTGGTAGCCCTCGCCGAGCGTCGCCGTGCGGCGCAGCTGGCGGCGGATCACCGCGTACCCGAGCGGCGCGGTGGCGAGGAAGGCCAGCGCGGCGGCCGGGGCGAGCAGCGCCAGGGCGCCCACGGCCACCGCTGCCATGGCGAGTTGGGTGACGGAGTAGATCACGGCGGGTGCGGCGAGGGCCGCCTGCGGGGCGCTCCCGGTCAGCCGGGCCGCGACGTCGCCGACCGGCAGCCGGTGCGCACCGAGCGGGCTGCCCGCCAGCACCCGGCGGACGGCGTCGGCGCGCAGGTGGGCGGTGGTGTCGGCGGAGATCCGGGGCCCGGCGTACTGGCCGAGCGCCTCGGAGCCGGCCAGGACGGCGAGCGCCGCGGCCAGCGGGAGGACGCCCGTCGTCCCCGCGCCGGTCAGGGCCGCGTCGACGGCGTGGGCGAGGGCGGCGGGGAAGGCGAGGGTGGCGCCCGTACTGGCCGCGACCGCGACGGCCATGACGGCCGACCAGCGGCGGCCGAGGCCGAGCACCCGTCGCAGCGCGCTCGGGGGCCGCGCCGGCCGTGCGGCCGAACTTCCGTGCGGAGAAGGGGCGGTGGCGCGGTCCGCGGCCGCGGTGGTCGGGGGCGGGGAGGGGTCGGTCGGCACGGGATCCTCCGAACGGGTGCCTCGCGCGGCACGGGCGGGCCTGGAGCCGCCGGGCCTGGAACGGCCACCGGGCCCTGGGCCTGGAACGGCCACTGGGCCCTGGGCCTGGAACGGCCACCGGGCCCCGGTCGTGGACCGGGGCCCGGCGTCGCCCCCGGCGGGCCGGCCCGGTGAGGGGGGGCCGGCCCGCCGAGGGCACCGACCGCGGGGCAGGCCCGCGGTCAGCGTCTGCTCAGACGCAGAGGATGGTGCTGACCGTGCTGTTGGTGCAGTTGACGACGCTCAGCGAGCTGATGACCGAGCGGTACTCGACGCTCTCCTCGACGGTCTCCAGGGCCTGCAGGCTGAGGATGGACATGGTGGTCTCCCATCGGTTGTGATGCGGTGCTTCCGGCAGGTGCCGGAACTCGTGGGCGGCGGTGTCGCCGCGGGGTGGGCGGCCGGTGGCGCGGGATGCGTCCGGCGTGCCGCGGGGGTGGTCAGGCAGGGGCGGCCGGGGAGGGCCAGAACGGCATCGCGGGGGTGTCCGTGAACACCGCCCCGAGCGCGGACAGCACGCCGGCGGTGCCGGTGGCGAGGTCCGTCGACAGCCGCAGCAGCTGCTCGCCGGGGAAGGTGAGCCGGCCCTGGTACGGGACGGCGTGCCAGGCGAGCCGCTGGACGTGGCGCCGGATCACGTCCGCGTGCGCCGTCCCGCTGCCCTGGGCCTGCCGGAGCAGGGCGATCAGGCCGGCCCGTCCGTTGAACAGGCCGGACTGGACGATGAACTCGGGCTCGGCCGCGCCCCGGATGTCCGTCAGGCGCTCGGCCAGTTCGGCGTCCGGGCGGTGGCGCAGGTAGGCGGCGAGGACGGCGGCGATGCCGGCGCTGCCGGACTCCAGGTAGGGCAGGACGCGGGCGCCGTCGTCGACCTGCAGGGTGCCGTCCTCGGCCACGACGCAGCGGGCCAGGTCGCGGTCGAGGGCCTGCTGGGCGAGGTCGAGCAGGGCGCTGTCGCCGGAGTCCTCGTGGAGGTGGAGCAGCAGCAGGGCGGTGCCGGTGGGGCCGTGCATCAGGCCGGTCCGGGCCTCGGCGGGCGGTGCGGCGGCGGCCGGCCGGTCGAGGCGGAGCAGGGTGACGGCGCGTTCGGCGGCGTCCAGGGCGGCGTCGCGCAGGGCGCGGTCGCCGGTGGCGCGGGCGAAGTGGTGCAGCGTCAGGCCGACGCCGGGCAGGCCCCCGGCCAGGTCGGGGCCGAGGCCGTCGAGGTCGTTCTTGCCGAGGCGTTCCAGCAGGTCGAGCGCCTCGCCGCGACGCCCGAGCAGGTCGAGGACGTACGCGACGCCGTGCGCGCCGAGGAACAGGCCGGGCCGGCAGGGTTCCCGGTCGGTGGCGGCCAGCAGCCAGTCGACGTGGCCGGGGTCGACGTCGGCGCCGGTGGTGTGCAGGGCCCAGAGCACGCCGGCCGCGCCGTAGGACAGGCCGAGCCCGTCGTGGGTGAACTGGCCGGGGTCGCCCGGGAACAGCCGGTCGGTGCGTTCCGGGGTCGCGCAGGCCGTGATCGCGGCGGTGAGTTCGGCGCGCAGCCGGGGCCAGGTGGCGGGCTCGCCGCTCAGCAGGTCCTGGAACGCGCGGTCGGACTCCTCGGTGGTGGTCGTGGCGGTCGGCGGAGTCGGCGCGAGGAGGGAGGCCGGCGGGTCGGGCAGCACCTGCGGGGAGAGCGCGAACCGCCGGCGCGCGGCGCGGACGAGCGTGCCGGCCTTGCCGGGGCTGAGCACGGTCAGCGGCGTGAGCGGCAGGAAGAGCCAGAGCCGCAGGGCCGCCAGCGCGTGCTCGTCGACGTCGAAGCCGGTCAGCTCGGGGGGCGCGGCGAAGCCCGCGGCGCCGAGTGCCGGGCGGACGAACTCGTCGACGGGCGAGGCGAGTTCGAAGTCGACGAAGGTGACGCCGCCGTCCGGCCGGACGATCAGGTTGCGCGGGTGGAGGTCGCCGAACACGATGCCGCGCTCGTGGATCGCCCGCAGGCCCTCGGTGATGCCGTCGAGGATGCGCAGCGCCTTCGCCCGGTAGTCGGCGACGGCCGCGTCGTCCGTGTGCGGGTGCACCAGCGGGTAGTTGAGCCCGAACCAGCGGTGCAGCGGCTCGCCCTCGACGAACTCCTGGACCAGAAAGTGGTGTTCCCACGCGGTGTGGTAGTCGAGCGCTTCCGGTACGGCGTCCAGGCCGCTCAGCCGTCGCAGGATCTCGTGCTCGCGGCCGAGGCGCTGGACGGCGTCGTCGGTGCGCTGGTCCAGGCCGGCGTACGGCCGGGCCTCCTTGAGCACCACCTGCGGGCCGCCGCCGGCGGGCCGGGCGAGGTAGATGCCGCCGCCGTTGGAGAAGTGCAGGGCGCGTTCCACCGTGTACGGGAAGTCGTCCATGCTGTTCTGCGCGGAGTCGGCGAGCGCCTGGGTGAGGACGGCGGGCACCGGCGCCCACTCGGGCACCTCGAAGACGGCGCGCCGCACGTCCGGGCGCAGTGCGCCGGAGGGTTCGCGGAAGGCGAGGACGAGCTCGCCGGTCTCGGTGCGGCAGAACTGCTCGACGAATCCGCCGTAGCGCAGGTACAGCGGCCCCTGGCGCCAGCGCAGGTCGCTGAGGATGTACGGCCCGGGCTCGCCGTCGAGTGCGGTGTCGAGGTCGACCAGACATCGCTCCAGCTCCTGGTCGCCGACCGGGTAGAGCGTCATGAACTTCCCGCTCGAACTGCGCGCGGCGTACTTGGCGTTCTGCGTCTGCACCAGGGACGGGCTGCGCAGGAACTTGAAGGCGATGCGGTGCTCGAAGCAGTAGCTCCGGACGGTGTCCAGGATCCGCGGGGCGTTGTCCATGCGGGCCGAGACGTGCACCTTCCAGCCCTGCTCGGGCAGCTGGAGGTCGACGGGCTGGTATCCGACCCACACGTCGCGGGTGTTGCGCGCCCAGCCGGACGGCGCCGGCTCACCCGCGGCGGGGAACTCCTCCAGGGTGGCCCAGCGGACCGGGGAGTCGTAGAAGTGCGGATCGGCGTACGAGTAGGCCTCGTAGCGCATGTCCATCGGATTCCTCCAGGGAGCGTCGAGCAGCGTCGAGCAGCAGCGGGGGACCGCACACCGCACCGCGGGCACGCGGCGCCGCGGGGCGGGGAGACCTGGGAGAGGAGGGGCCGCGGGCGGGGCCCGGGACGGGACGGCCTGTGACGGAGGCCTGGACATCGGGGAGCGCCTGGAACGGACGGGCTTGGCAGACGGGGGGCGCCCGGGACGAGGGACGGCCCGGAACGTGTGGGCCGGCGGTGCGGTACGGGCCTGGGTGGGCGGCCGGGGCGTTGGGGGCCCGAGACCGCCTGTGGGCGGCCCGGTGGAGAGTCTGCGGCGGGCGTCGGGGCGGACGCCAGTGGATACAGGATGTTTGGCTGAATATCCCATCGGTGGATTCGTCGGGACGATTGGCATCCCCTGCGACCAGTGGTGATCGCTCCGGGTGCCCGAACGGCTCCGCCGCGCTGCCGTCGCGCACCAGGCCGGGGAGGCGGCACGCAGGTCGGGCGGCCGTGCCACCGGGCCGCCCCGCCGCCGGCCGTCCGGGGCGGTGCGGCCCGTTCCGTCGTTGCCGCGTTCACCCGTTCGGCGCATTTCGTTCGGCGGCGCCGGACGGCCGGAGGAACCGACCCGTGGCCGGATTCCTCCCGGCGCTCACCGCGCAGTCGTCGGCGCGCCGGCCCGCCCGACCGGCGCACGCCGGGGAGCGGCCCCGGCGAGCGACCGGTACACGGAAGGTCGGCGTACCGGCTGACCGGCGCCCGGCGGCGCGGTCGGGCCCTTCCGGCCCGACCGGGGAGGCCTGCTCCGATGCGCCGTCCGGTCAGGCTTGCGAGGCCGCCGTACGGCTCACGCCACCTGCGGCACCTGCAGGCGGTCCCAGCTCGACTGGCCGGGAGTGCCGTCGGCGTCGGAGCCCTGGAAGCCGAGCTTGACCTGCCAGGCCTGGTAGGAGGCGACGTCGCCGCTGCCCCAGACGTCCTCGTCGCCGGTGCTCCGGTAGCGGTCGCAGCCGACTGCGACCAGCCGGTTGTGCATCGCGGCGACGATCGGGCTGCGCCGGCCGGCGGTGAAGAAGTCGGCGCCGGGGAACGGCTGGTACTGCGGCGGCGGAGCGGGCAGCGCCGGGTCGGTCGCCGGGGGCAGGATGGGCAGGATCTCGCAGACGAAGGCGATCAGCTGCATGTCGGGGATGCTCAGGGTGGCGTTGCCCCCGCTCGCGTCGGCGGTCCCGAAGGGCTGGGCGGACATGTGCCAGGGGCCCAGGTGCGTGCTGGTGCTCGCGGCCGTCATGTCGCCCGGGCTCCACTGGCCGGAGATCTGCACGTTCGCGGTGAGGACCATGGCGACGGGCAGGCCGAAGGGCGTGCCGGCGGGGCGGCCGTCGGGCAGCAGGGCGCCGGCGCGTTCGCCCGGGAAGTACCAGAGCGGGTTGCTCAGCAGGACGTCGTTCCACCAGGTCGAGCGGGAGAGGGTGACCTGTTGGTAGTTCATGGTGAGGGTGAGGGAGGAGGCGCCGACCGGCTGGCCGGTGGCCCCGCCGGAGCTGCCGCCGGAGTCGCCACCTGAGCCGTCGCCCGAGTCCCCACCCGGCGCGCCGTCCCCCGACGTCGCCTCCGCGGCCGACAGGGCGGGCGCGAGTGTCTCCGCGTTGCGCCAGCTCCACAGGGAGCTGCCGGCGGCCGTGCCCTGGTCGCCGGAGTCCTGGCCGGTGCTCGCCTGGTTGCTGTCGGCCTGGCCGCCGTCCGCCTGGTCGCCACCGCCGACGCTGTGCTGGTACTGCGGCCAGTTGTCGACCTGGTCCGGGTCGTACCAGTCCAGCGGTGCCGTGCGGATGGTCTTGGGCGAGCCGACCGGCCCCAGCGCCTGGGCCGCCTCCGACTTCAACTGCGCGAAGCTGTTCGCCGCCGGACTGCCGATCGGGGCGGTCGGGGTGGCGGCTTGGGCCACCGATGTCATGACGTCGCTCGCGCTGAGCCCGATCGCGCTGATCTGAGCGGCGAGGACCGGCGCGACCCGGTCGGCCACCGCCGCGAGCCAGTTGGCGACCAGCGCCGGATTGACCACCCCCGACTGGTAGAAGGACTCGGGGTGGACGGCGACCGCGCCGGGCAGGAACGCGAGCGCGGCCGGGCTGCCGTCCGGCTGCTGGAACTGGCCGGTGATGAACGCGTCGAGCGCCGCGCCCAGTTGGTCGAGGGCGGAGGTGGGGGTGGTCATCGCGCGGCCTCAACTCCCCCTCGCCGCCGGTGCCGTACCGCTCGCCGTGGTCGCGCCGGTGGGCGGGTTGACGCCGTCCACGCGCGGGCAGGGCGGCAGGATCTCGCCGACCCAGCCGACGATCTGACAGCCGTTGATCGAGAGCGTGCCGCTGGAGGAACTTCCGCTGAACCACCAGCTGTTGTCCGCCGTGGCGGAGCCGGCCGCCTGGCCGGAGGCGTCGGCCTGGGCTTCGTGGGCCTCGCCGCCGAACCCCATGTAGCCGAGGTTCCCGCTGACACTGCTGCTGCTGGACTGGTCGGACTGCGATGCCTTCTGGCACCAGTCGTTCATCTGGTCACCCGCGTCCCCCCAGTTGCTCGCGGTGATGCTCACGTTGCGGAGCACCATGAACTGGGTGGGGATCATCGGCAGCGCCTCGGGGCCGACCTGGCCCTGGGCCTGCGCGTTCTGGATCTTGATCGCACCGTCGAGAGTTCCGTCGCTGACCGTGTCCACCGGCTCGCCCGGGAGGTACCAGCCGTCGACGAGGAACAGCTCCGACAGCAACCACGGACGGTAGATGGTGCACATGCCGTAGCTGTACGTGATGCTGATGTCCGACATCTGGTCGCTGAAGGCGACCATGCTGCTGCCGCCGGCCTGGGCCTGCGAGGCATCGGTGCTCGACCCGGAGGATTCGTCGACGCCGAAGGTGACCCCGTACACCATCGCCTCGCCGCCGCCACCTGAGGACTCGCTGTGGCTCTGGTACCAGTTGTTCGCGTATTGGGTGCTCTGGTCGCTGCTCGACGAAGTCCAGTCGCTGGCAGTGGTGGTGATCGTGGTGAAGCCGTTGTCCGTGGCGGTCGGGTCGTACCAGTCGCCCGGATCCACGTACGAGTAGGGCGTGGGCTCGGCGACGACGCCGAGGCCGAGGCTCCAGCCCTGGAAGAGGTTCTTGGCCTCGGACACGAAGAAGGTTCCGAGGCTGCCGCCCTGTGATCCGACGATTTCCAGAGCGTTCTCGATGGCGTCGGCGTTGTCTCCGCGCCAGGCGTTCCAGGCGTTGTCGACCTTCTGCTGGTACACGGCGGAGGCCTCCGGCCAGGCCTGCCCCAGGGCCGGGTCGGCGTTGGCCTTGGCCTCCGCGGTGGCGAAGTCCGTACGGGCCTGTCCCCACGCGACCGACTCCGCTTGGTACTTGGTGAAGGCTGGGGTCTGGCTGCCGGTGCTCTGGCCCTTGGCGTCGAGGACGTACAGCACCGCTCGGGCCGCGTTGATCTGGTCCTGGACGGCCTGGGGAGGCGGGGGAGCGGGTACGCCCTGCGCCTTCATGATCAGGCCTTGGTACGCGGTGCTGATCACGTCGGCGCCCGGGCTGTAGGTGCCGTCGGTGGTGGCCAGCAGCCGCCTGTCGACGAGGTTCGCGGTCCTGAACGCCGCCGACTTCGAGGTGTCGGTCGGGGCTGCGCCCGCCTTGGGCGGGGCCGTCCCGGCGGCCGGCGTCGTGCCCGAGGGCGGCGGTGCGCCGGCGGGCGGGCTCGTTGACGTGGAGGTCACGGTACCCCCGGGTTCCCAGGGGTTGGCATAGTACTTCGGACTGATCGACTGGCCGTTGTGCAACTGCATGTAGCAGACCTGACGCAGCGGCTGGCCGTTCTTGTCCGACACCTGCGAACCGAGGGCTTGTTGCACGAGAGTGGCGAGCAGGGCCTGCAGCGCGGCGGCCATCTCGCCGGAAGTCTGGGTGACGCCTGTGGCGGGCTGGGTCATGATGCCCTCCTGTGAGGAGGTGGAAGTCGCAACGAGCTTGGGAGGACGGCGCCTTGGGGCAGAGTGGAGCGCGGGCGCGACCGGACGTCGGCGGGCGACGAGGGCAGGTCACTCGCCCCCGCTCGGCGGCATCGCACCGGTCCAGGAGGGCCGTGACCGGCACATACATCGTCTGCCCTCAGTCTGCCAGTCGGCGGGGGCATCGGCCATCGGACGCCGTTCGGGCCGTCCGGCGCTGCCGCGCCGCGCGTCCGTACCGGGCTTACGATCGAGGTAACGGGCCGTCGATCCGGGCGACTTGGGGGCCCATGCCAAGTCCGGCGGCGGGCCAGGATCGGAGTCCGCCATGGCGCCGCATTTCGATGTCAACGTGATCGTCGTCGCCAAGGACGCGTTCACCCCGGCGGAGCTGACCCGGATCGACCTCTCGGTGGGGATCATGAAGACGGTCTTCGCCACCTTCGGTCCGGAGGTGGGCACGGTCAGGAAGTACAGCATCGGCTCCGCCAAGGCCGGCCGCTTCGCGATCATCCGGAGCCGCGCGGACGCGAGGGCGCTCACGAACCTGTGGTGGGTGAACAACGACGCGATCGACCTCTTCGTGGTCCGTCTGATCACCGATCCGGGGTTCGATGGGTTGTCACCCATCGGCGCCGGCTGCAGCAAGAACCGTACGAAGGGGCACCCCATGCGAGCCCCGGTGGTGTCGATCCAGGAGGGGATACCCCAGAGCGGGAACACCTTCGCCCACGAGCTCGGCCACTTCCTCGGCCTGCGCCACTGCGAGGACGACCCGCCGTCCTGCGCCGGGACCTCCAACGACTTCATGTTCGCGGCTTCCGGTCCGTTCACCGGTATCACCTCCGCGCAGGCGGCCAAGATGAAGTCGCACTGCGCGGTCAAGCCGTGAGTTCCGTCGAGAGCCGGTGACAGCACCATGACCGCGAACATCGACCAGCTGATGGCCGCCAGGGACACCCTGGACGCGGCGCTGCTGGCCGCCCTCGGCGACGACGACCGCACCGATCTGCTCAACCGCGCCCTCGCTGCCGACGATCCGAACCGCATGCGGGCGATGGCGTTCCTCTCCCTCACCGACCCGAGCCCGGACGGCGCGCTCGCCCAGGCGGTCGGCCGGGCGGTGACGGACAGTGACCCGCTCGTGGTGGCCGGCGCGCTCGCGCTCGCCGCCTGCCTCGGCAACGGCGCGGTGCCGCTGGTCCAGGGTGCGGTGTCCAACAGCGAGCCGCTGATCGCGCTCTCCGCCTGGGCCACGCTCGAACAGATCGCCAAGGCCGACGTCCTGGACGCCCTGCACCAGCTCGCGCCCTCGCCCGGCGACGTCGTCGGCGACCAGGCGGCCTTCGCACTCACGGTGATCGCCCACCGGGGCGGGCAGACCGGATTCGAGCCGACCCCGCCCGCCGACAGCGCCCTGCGTGCCATCCCGGCCGGCCAGGCGACCTCCGCCATCACCGCGTCCGCGCCGACCGACGAGGACTTCGCGCTGCTCGGCAAGCTGACGGCGGGCGAGCTGTACCTGATCGGCCCCGAGCAGCGGGCGACCGTCGCCATCGACTGCGGCGAGCACCTGCTGCTCGCCCTCGACCCCGCCGTCCTGGACGGCCTGCCGAACTCCGTCCTCCAGGGCCCGGCGCTGGCCGGCCTGGTCGCGGAGCGGGACCAGGACGGCACCTCGTACGGCGTCCGTCACCTGGTGCTCACCTGGCCGGACGGGTCGAACGGCGCCCACGTCCTGCTCTGCGACGCCGATGGCACCCCGGCCTACTACGGGCACCCGGCAGCCTCGGACATCACCGACGGCACCGCCACCTTCCCGCTCTCCGCCGTCGACCGGCCCGGTGCCGGCCCGATCGCCGTCACCGTGACGGCCGCGCCCGCCGGCGTCGGCCTCGGCGGCGACCTCCAGGTGAGCGACCAGATCGTGACCGACCGCCAGGACGCCACCCTCGACGACGACGGCAGCGGGAGCAGCACCGGGAGCAGCAGCGGCGACGGCACCGGCGCGACGGCCTGAGGCTGCCGCGCGGTGTGAGACGCTACGGTCCGCAGCCGCAGGGCGCGGCGGCGGGATGGGGGAGACATGGGATCCGGCGGGCCTGTGGGGGCGGGGCTGGCCCCGGTGGAGACGGCGGGCCACCTGCTGGAGAAGATCCGGCAGGGGAACGCGTACGCCCGGGGGCGCAAGAAGCGCTTCCGGCTGGCGTCCTCGGGCCTGAAGGTACTGACCCTCTCGCTGTCCGCCGCCTCGACGATCATCCTCGGCCTGCAGAACCTGGACTTCTGGGCGGGCCTGGCCTTTGCCCTGGTGGCCGTGGTCACCCTGCTCGGGGCCGTCGAGTCGTTCTTCAACTGGCGCTCGCGCTGGGTGCTGATGGAGGAGACGCAGTACCGGTTCCAGCGCCTCGCCGACGAGCTCGAGTACCTCGTCGCCGCCACGCCCGCTGCCGAGCTCACCCACGACCGGCTCCAGCCGCTCTTCGACGAGTACCAGCGCGTCTGGGCGGACCTGAGCGAGGGCTGGCTGCGGGAGCGGCGGGCGCTCGCGGCCTCGTCCGGGAGCCAATGAGGCAACAGCTCCCGGGAGTTGGGGAGCTGCGCTACTGCGTGGGCCCGGCCAGGTAGCGGGCCAGGCACTCCGTCACCAGCCGGTGGTCCGCCAGCTGTGGCAGCCCGGAGACGGTGACCGTGCCCACCAGGCCCGTCCCGCGCACCGACAGCGGGAACGAGCCGCCGTGCGCGGCGTAGCGGGACGGGTCGAGGTCGAAGGCCCGGCCCTTGGCCCGGTAGCGCTCGCCCACCAGGTACGAGGCCTCGCCGAAGCGGCGGACCACGGCGGCCTTGCGGCGGATCCAGTCGTCGTTGTCCGGGCTGGTGCCGGGCAGGGCGGCGTGGAAGGCCTGCTGCTCGCCGTGCCGGATGTCGACCGTCACCGCCAGCGCCCGTTCGCGGGCCACGGCGACGATCAGCGAGCCGAGCCGCCAGGCGTCGTCGAGGTCGAACGATGGGAACTGCAACTCGCGCTGCTGGCGCTCCAGTTCGGCGATATCGGGGGTTTCGGCACCGTGCTGGTTCACAGGGCCACCGCCTGCCCGGTACGGGCGGAGCGCTGCGCCGCCTCCAGAACGCGCAGCGCCTCGACGGCGTCGCCGGCCTCGACCGGGGCCGGGCCCTGGCCGTGTAGCGCCCGGACCAGGCCCGCGTAGTACTCCTGGTACGCGCCCGGCAGGGTGGGCAGCGGCTCGGCGGTGTCGCCGGCCCGCAGGGCGCCCCAGCGCTCGGGCGGGACGACGCCCCAGTCCGGATCGGCGGGGGTGCGGCCGGCGCGCAGCGCGTCCTCCTGGCCGTCCAGACCGTGGGTGACGTACGCCGCCTCCGAGCCCAGCACCCGGAAGCGCGGGCCCAGGTCTCCGGCGATGGCGCTCATCCACAGGTGCGAGCGGGTGCCGTCGGCATGGGTGAGGGCGACGAAGCTGTCGTCGTCGGTCCCGGCGCCGGTACGGCGCACGTCCAGCTCGGCGTACACCTGCGTCGCCGGGCCGAAGAGGACGAGCGCCTGGTCGACCAGGTGCGCGCCGAGGTCGTAGAGCACGCCGCCGGCCTCCGCCGGGTCGGCCAGCTCGCGCCAGCCGCCCTTGAGCTGCGGCCGCCAGCGCTCGAAACGGGACTCGAACCGGTTCACCCGGCCCAGCCGGCCCGAGTCGACCAGCTGCCGTACGGTGCGGAAGTCGCCGTCCCAGCGCCGGTTCTGGAACACGCTGAGCAGCAGCCCCCGCTCCTCGGCCAGCCGGGCCAGCCGCTCGCCCTCGGCGGCGGTGGCGGCCAGCGGCTTGTCGACCACGACGGGCAGGCCGGCCCGCAGGGCGGCGGTGGCCAGCGGGACGTGGGTGCGGTTGGGGGAGGCGATCACCACCAGGTCCAGGCCCAGTTCCGGGGCTGCCGCCCAGAGCGCGTCCGGGTCGGGGAGCAGTGCCGCCCGCGGGTGCTGCCGGGCGACCTGGGCCCGGCGCTCGGCGTCGGCGGTCACGACGGCGGCGAGGCGCAGGCCCGGGGTGGTGCCGATCAGGGGTGCGTGGAAGACCGCACCGGCGATGCCGTAGCCGATGAGTCCGACGTTGAGCTGCGGGAAGTCCATGCCTGCTAGTTAAACAACAGCGTGGATTAACTGGCAAGCTCGCATAATCGACACGTGACGACCGACCCCGCCGCCCCGCTCCCCGCCCCCACCCCGGCGCTGAACCTCGCGCTGGTCCGCGACCGCAACGACGCCGCCGTCCTGCGCGCCGTCCGCGCCCGCGCCGGGAACGGGATCAGCCGGGTCGAACTGGCCGTGCACACCGGCCTCACCGCACAGGCCATCAGCAAGATCACCGCCCGCCTGCTCGCCGAGGACCTGCTCACCGAAGCCGGCCGCGAACGCGTCGCCGGCCAGACGGGCAAACCCCGCACCCTGCTGCGCCTCGTCCCCCGGGCGCGGTTCGCCCTCGGCGCCCAACTCGGGCGCCGCGAACTGCGCCTGCTCCAGGTCGACCTCAGCGGCGCCGTCACCGCCGAGGCCCGGGCGGACGTCGACCCGGCCGGTGAACCCGGCTCCGTCCTCGACCGGCTCGCCGCCCTGGTCCACGACCTGGCCGGCGGAGCGGCTGCCGGGCGCGTTCTCGGCCTCGGCCTCGCCTGCCCCGGCCCCCTCGACACCCGGGACGGCGTCCTCCACCAGGTCACCGGCATGCCGCGCTGGCACGGCCTGCGCCTGCGCGAGGAGATGCGGGCCCGCACCGGGCTGCCCGTCATCGTCGAGAAGAACACCACCGCCGGCGTCCTCAGCCGCCTCGGCCCCGACAACCGGGCTTTCGTCTACCTCGGCGACGGCCTCGGCGCGGGCCTGGTCCTGGACGGCCGCGTCCACCGCGGCGCCCGCACCAACGCCGGCGAGTTCGGTCACCAGTGCGTCGACCCCGCCGGCCCGCCCTGCGCCTGCGGCGCGCGCGGCTGTCTGGAGGCCGTCTGTCTCGCCGCCCTGCGGGCCGGGCGCACGGACGAGGCCGCCCGGGCGCTCGGGATCGGTGTCGCCAACCTGGTCCGGCTGCTCGACGTCGAGGAGGTCAGCCTCGGCGGCGCGACCCTCCTCGACGACCCCGAACCCTTCGAGGCCGCCATCCGCGCCGAACTCGCCGCCCGCCTGCCCGACCCGCTCTGGCAGCGCGTCACCCTCACCCGCGCGCCGCGCCTCGCCATCCCCCGGGGCGCCGCCGAGCTCGCGCTCGGCCGCCTCTTCCTCTGAACCGCTCGAAGTCCGCCGGTTGTGGTCGACGTCCACAGCCGCCTCCGCATGCCGGTTTGCGGTGTGAGGCAACGCCACGCATCGCCGACCGTCGCGGAGCGGAGATCCTTTCGGCGGCCGGGGCCTGTCCCGCCTGTCACCGTGATGCGCCCGCGCGACAGCAGACCTGACCGAGCTCGCCCAGGGCCGTCGATCGACGCGAGGGACGTCAATCGCGCGCCTTCGTGTTCACTTGCGCGAATGAAAATACGGGCCGTCCGGGGCATTGAACCGGGCCCGGGCCCGGCGCGTACCGAAGGGCAGGGGAAAGCGGTCCGGCATCCGGCCGGGTCGCCGGACCGAGACGGGACATGATGGCCGACGAGCGCATCGACACCCGACTGCTGGAAGAACTCACTGAGCAGTCACAGGACTTGAACAGTGACGCCATGCGGATCACCCGCGGCGCGCTGACCGGCTTCGCGGAATCCGCCGGGCCGTCGCGGGCGTGGTGGCGGCGGGGTGGCCTGCTGACCGCCCTGGTGGGAGGGGTGGGCCTGCTGGGCGTGACCCGGGCGGCGGCCGACTCGCCGTCGCCCTCGGCGTCCGTGCAGCCCTCCGCGCAGTCCTCCGTCTCCGGTGCGGTGACGGCGGACGACATCCGCGCGCTCCAGACCGGCGCGGCGCTGGAGAACCTCGCGGTGAGCGTCTACCAGACTGCCGCCGGCCTGCCGTTCATCAAGGGCGGGAACGCGACGGTGGCCGCGTTCATCGCCAAGACCACCGAGCAGCACCAGGCGCACGCCCAGGCGTTCAACGCCGCCGCGACCGCCGCCGGCGGCAAGGCGCAGACCGGCCCGGACCCGAAGTACAAGGCGGTGGTCGACCAGACGCTGCCCACCATCAAGACGTCGGCCGACGTGGTGAAGCTCGCCATCAGCCTGGAGGACGTCGCCACCCAGACCTACACCAAGAACGTCAGCCAGGTCTCCAGCCCCGACCTGCGCAAGCTGTTCGCCTCCGTCGCCCCCGTCGAGGCGCAGCACCGCGCCGTACTGCTCGCCGTGCAGGCGCTGCTGGCGGGCAACGCCCCCGATCTGATCGTCATCCCGGTCGACCCGGCAAAGCTGCCTGCCGCGGCCGGCAGCGTGGGCTTCCCCGACTCCTTCTACAAGACCGACAACGCCTCCCCGATCACCGAAGGGGCCGTCCAGTGACCGCCGACCGCACCTGGGAGCCCGCCCTCGGCGAGGCCGAACTGGCCCGCCTCACCCGGGAGATGGACGAGGCCCACCGGGCCACCCTGCCGCTGATGCGGGCCGCCGCACGTGACCTCGGGGAGGATCTCCGCGCCTCGGTCCCGGCCGATCCGGGCCGGCGCCGGTTCCTGCTCGGGGCGGGCGGCGCGGCCGCGGCCCTCACGCTCGCGGCCTGCTCCGGCAGCAAGAGCGTGAAGGACCCCGTGCCGACCAGCCCGGCCGGTGCGACGCCCGGCTCGCCCTCCCCGTCCGGCGGCTACACCGGGGACCTGAGGGTCGTCGCGCTGGCCGTCGCGCTGGAGAACCAGGCGGTCGGCGCCTACAAGGCCGCCCTGGACGCCGCGAGCGCGGGCAAGCTCGGCGCCGTGCCGCCGGCGGTCGCGACCTTCGTCACCACCGCGATGGCGCAGCACGCCGACCATGCGAAGGCCTGGAACTCGGCCCTCACCGGCGCCGGGCTGCCCGCGATCAACGACGTGCCGCTGTCCAACCAGGCGGACACGATGGCGGCCCTCGCCAAGGCGGCGTCCGTCGGGGACGTGGCCAAACTCGCGCTCGAACTGGAGGACCAGGCCGCCCAGACGTACCTCTTCACGACGTACAGCGTGACCGGACCGGCCGGCATCGCGACGGCCGCGAGCGTCGCCCCGGTCGAGGCCATGCACGCGGCGATCCTGAACTACGTGCTCGGCCAGTACCCCGTGCCCGACGACTTCCTGCCCACCGACAAGGCTGCGAACCCGGACCTGCTGACCGTCTGACGACCCCATGAGCCGGCGCGCGCAGGACATCCGGGCGCGCGCCCCACCCCCACCCGAAACGGAGACCGTACGTGAGCAGAACCCGGCCCCTCCTGGCTGCCGTCGTCCTCGTACTGTCCGCGGTTCTCGCGGCCTGCTCCAGCTCCGGCAAGCCCGCCGGCCCCACCACCGGTTCGGCGGGTTCCCCGGCCGCCGGCGCCACTGCCAGTGCCCTCGCGCCCAGCAGCACCGGTGCGCTCCAGGTCACGATCAAGAACTTCGCGTTCGCGCCGGCCTCCCTCACCGTGAAGCCCGGCCAGACCGTCACGGTCGTCAACCAGGACTCCACCGCCCACACGCTCACGGCCTCCGACAAGTCCTTCGACACCGGGACGATCGCGCCGGGGGCCTCCGCGACCTTCACCGCGCCGCAGCAGACGGGTGCCCACCCGTACATCTGCACCATCCACCCGTTCATGCACGGCACCCTCATCGTTGGCTGATGCACCATGATCACCCCCGAAGCCGGCCGCCGCCGCGGCCGGAGCCTCGCCCACCTCGCCCTGCGCCTCGTAGCGGTGGCCGGACTCGCGATCGACGCGGCCGTCCACGCCCGGCTCGCCGACCGGTACGACGCCATCGGCGACTCCCTCAGCCAGGGCACCCTGTTCCGCCTGGAGTCCGCCGCCGCGAGCCTCGCCGCTCTCCTGGTGCTTCTGTGGCGGCACCGCGGCGGCGACGTCTTCGCGTGGAGCGTCGCCGCGTCCGCGCTCGGCGCGCTGCTGCTCTACCGCTACGTGGACGTCGGCGCCATCGGACCGCTGCCGAACATGTACGAGCCCGTCTGGTTCGCCGAGAAGACACTCGCCGCCTGGGCCGAGGGGGTCGCCACGGCGGCCCTCACCGCCCTGCTGCTCGTCCGCGGACGGCGTCGGCTGCGACCCCGGTTGTGAGGCGCGAGGCTTCGCACGCCCGCGCGCCTCCTGGGCGCCCCGCCGCGCCCTCCCCGCCTCGGCACGCCGTTGTGGGCCGGTGAGGTTGCGGTGAGGCTTGTTCCCGCTACGCCGCGGTGCGCACCCGTCACGGCCCGGTCAGCCGTCCTGCGCCTCCCGCGCGGCAGCCTCTGCCCTGGAGAGCTCCCGCCGCATGATCTCCGCCTCGGCGCGTACCGAGTCTCGGAGTTTCGGTGACAGATGGGGGCGTTCAGCAGCTGCTTCCATGTTCTCGGTCCAGGTGCGCAGTACGTCGAGGGGGCGCTGGTGCCCGCAGTCGAGCTCGTTGCCGGCGTTGCCGTAGACGTAGGGCTGGGGGCCGGTGGTCACCCATACGCTGGCGCCCTGGTCGTGGAGAACGACCTCGAACGATGCTTCCTCGGGGTCCGCGTCCTCGGGAGTGTCCGCGACGACCGTGAACTTCTCCCCGGGCTTCATCCAGTAGTCCTCGCCCCACGGTTCGACCCAGATCCCGAGGGGCTTCTCGGTGGTGTTGCTCAGTCTGATCTTCGCCATGGCCGCAGCGTAGGGCTTGCCCGTCAGGCCGGGGCGCCGGCCGCCGCGAGGAGGGCGTCGAGCAGGCCCGGGAAGCGGGCGTCCAGGTCGGTGCGGCGCAGGCTGACGAAGCGGTTGCGGCCGGCGACGCGGGTGGTGGTGACGCCGGCTTCGCGCAGCACGCGCATGTGGTGCGAGACGGTCGACTTGTGCAGGTGGTCCAGGCCCAAGTCCCGCGGGGCGCAGGAGTGTTCGGCGTCGTCGGCGTAGCTGAGCAGCAGCCGCATGCGGACCGGGTCGCCGATGGCGTGCAGGACGGTGACGAGGTCGATGTCGGCGGTGGCGGGTTGGGGGAGCCGTTCGACGTCGGTCATGGGTGCGGCGCTCCGGATCTCTGGGGAGTGGGGACGGCGGGACAGGAATGGTTTGACAATCATCCACCAATCGATGATTGTTTGGCGAGCGTCAAACCGTTGCATGTTCGTCCAACAATCCTTGGGGGGATTTCCGTGCCCGTCCGCCTGCTCCTGCTCGCCCTCGGCACCTTCGCCGTGGGCACCGACTCGATGGTCGTCGCCGGCATCCTCGGCCCGGTCTCCGCCGACCTCGGGGTGTCGGTCGGCGCCGCCGGCCAGCTGGTCACCGTCTTCGCGCTCGGCTACGCCCTGCTCGCCCCGCCGCTGGCCGCCGCCACCGCCCGCTGGCCGCGCCGGGCCCTGCTGCTGACCGCCCTCGCCGTCTTCAGCGCCGCCAACGCGCTCAGCGCCCTCGCCCCGAACTACCCGCTGCTGCTCGCCACCCGGGTCCTCGCCGCCGCCGGCGCCGCCCTCTACACGCCGACCGCCAACGCGGTGGCCACCACCCTGGTCGCCCCCGAACGGCGCGGACGGGCGCTCGCCACCGTGCTCGGCGGCATGACCGTCGCCACCGCACTCGGCGTGCCGCTCGGCACCTGGATCGGGCGCACCGACTGGCGGATGACGATGTGGCTGGTCACCGGGCTCGGCCTGGCCGCGCTGGCCGGCCTCGCCGTCCTGCTGCGCGACCTGCCCGCCCCCGCCGCCGCCCCCACCCTCCGGGCCCGCCTCGCCCCGCTCGGCCGCCGCCAGGTGCTCGGAGCGGCCGCCACCACGCTCGCCTTCTTCCTCGCCTTCCAGTGCGTCTACATCTACCTGGCCACCGCCGTCTCCGGCGCCACCGGCGGCGACGCCGACCGGCTCAGCCTGATCCTGCTCACCGCCGGCGTGATGTCCGTCCTCGGCAGCTGGCTCGGCGGCCGCCTGGTCGACCGCCTGGGCGTGCGCACCGTCCTGCTGGCCGGCTCGGCGGTGGCCGCCGCGGCCTTCGCCGCCCTGCCCTGGCTGGGCCGCAGCATGCCGGGGGCGCTCGCCTACTCGATGGTGGTGCCGCTGGCCGGCTGGGCGGTGTCGGTCGCGCTGCCGCACCGGCTGGCCTCGATCGACCCGGCGAACGCGCCGCTGCTCATCTCGCTGAACAGCAGCGCCCTCTACCTGGGCACGGCGGCCGGGGGAGCGGCGGGATCGGCGGCGATCGCCGTGCTGGGCGCCCGGTGGTTCCCGTTCGCGGCGGCGGCGCTGGCGCTCGTCGCCTGCGCGACGGCGGCGGCCACCACCCGGGACCAGCGCGCGGCCGTCCGGGCGGCGGCCGCACCCGCCCGGGCCTGAGCCCGTAAGGGCCGGGCGTCCGTGCCGCGGTGAGTGGCCGTCAGGTCGATCCGCGCCCGAACGCCGTCGCCGCGGGCCTAGTGTTGCAGAGTGCAACACCGGCTCCGCCCCGACCACTTCGACACGAAGCAAAGGCTGGATCCCATGAGCGTCGACCAACTCACCGAGCGCGTCCGGAAGGCCCTGGCCAACCCGCTGGTCCGCGACGACGGCTTCGACATCCACCAGGCCCTGCGCGAGGTCCTCGCCCCGGCCGGCCTGCGACCCGAGGACGGCGGCGGGAGCGTCACCTTCCTCGGCAGCGACCCGATCGTCCCGAGCGTGATGCGCCTCGGCGGCGCCGCCGCACTGGGCATCACCGCCAAGTCCGTTGCCCTGGCCGCACTCTGGCGACACCGCACCGGCGAGGGCCAGGACATCACGATGGACCTGCGCAAGGCCCCGCACCGGCTGTGCCCCTTCTACGACCGGACGTGGGAACTGCTCAACGGCCACCCCGGCGGCATGCCCTCGGACCCGGAGAGCCCGCTGGGCTTCGAGTTCTACCAGGCGCGCGACGGCCGCTGGGTCATGCCGCTCAACCCCTACCCGAAGATCCGCAACGCCCTGTACGGGCTGCTCCGCACCTGGCCCGAGAAGCAGGCCGTCGCCGAGGCCGTCGCCTGGTGGGACGCCGCCGAGCTGGAGCGGGCCGGCGCCGAACTCGGCGTCGTCCTGCCGATGCTGCGCACCACCGAGGAGTTCCTGCGCGAGCCCGCGTACGAGGTCCTCGCCCGGGATCCGCTCATCAGGATCGAGAAGATCGGCGACAGCGAGCCCGAGCCCCTGCCCGCCGCCGCGGCCCAGCCGCTCTCGGGCATCCGCGCGCTCGGCATGGGCCACGTCATCGCGGGCGCCGGCATCGGCCGCGACCTCGCCTTTCACGGTGCGGACGTGCTGAACCTCTGGCGCCCGGACGAGCTGGAGCACGAGCTCGCGTACAACTCCGCCAACGTGGGCGTCCGTTCCAGCACCATCGACCCCTACGGCCGCGAAGGGCGGGCGAAGATCCGTGAACTGCTGCGCGGTGCGGACGTGTTCTACGCCAACCGGCGCCCCGGTTACCTGGAGCGGATCGGCCTGAGTGCCGAGGAGGCCGCGGCCGTCCGCCCCGGCCTCGTGCACGTCCGGCTCTCGCTCGCCGGGGAGAGCGGCCCGTGGGCCGGGCGGGTCGGCTTCGACCAGGTCGCCGGCGCGCTCACCGGCATCATGCTGATGGAGGGCCCGGACGGTGTCGCGGCCGGGCCGACCAGCACCCCCGCCATGCCCCACATCGGCGTCGTCAACGACTACCTGCTGTCCTGGCTCGCCACCACCGGCGCGGTCGCCGCGCTCGTGCGCCGGGCCACCGAGGGCGGCAGCTACCGCGTCACCCTCAACCTCACCCGCGTCGCCGTCTGGATCCTCGGCCTCGGCGTCTTCGACCGCGACTACGCCCACGCGACCGCCCTCGCCGGCGACCCCGCCTCCCCGCACGCCTACCTCGACCCGGACACCTTCACCGCCACCACCCCCTGCGGCCACTACCAGGGCGTCACCGACCAGGTGACCATGTCCCGGACCCCCGGCCGCTTCCGCACCGTCCTCGTCCCCCGCGGCAGCAGCGCCCCCTGCTGGCTCCCGTACGGCGCCTGACCGGCCCGCGCCCGGCCGACCGGCCTCGCCTCAGGGGCGCAGGAGTGCGCAGAAGCGGTCCAGGGCGCGGTCGGTGCGGTCGTGGTCGCCGGTGGTGGTGAGGTCGAACAGCAGGCCCCGGACGACGGCCATGACCAGGGTGGGGGTGACGGTGTCGTCCGGGCCGGTGGCGACCTCGTGGAAGGCGGCGCCGAGGGTGGGGAACCAGCCCGTGATCGCCTCGGCCTGGTCCGGGTAGTTCTCCGGGTGGGTGAGGCCGTCGGCGTGCACCTCGAAGAACAGGCGGACGAACGGGGCGCGTTCGGGCGCGCTGATCCAGGCCCAGATGCCGCGCAGGCGCTCCTCCGGGGAGGCGGCGCGCGCGGGGAGGTGCTCGGCCAGCCGGGCCGCGCCGCGGCGGCGGGCCTCGGCGAGGACGGCCGCCACCAGCTCCTGCTTGCTGCCGAAGTCGTAGAGCAGCATCCGCGGGCTGGTGTCGAGGGCCGCGGCGAGCGGCCGCAGGCTCAGCCCGGTCAGGCCGTGCGCCAGGACGTAGTCGGTGGCCCGGGCCAGCGTGGCCTCCCGTCGGGCGGGATCCGGTGGTCGCCCCACGGCGGACCGTCCTCTCGTTCGTGCGGATGTGAGCCGGCGTCAGTATATGGTACGACTGTTTCAAGAACGGGGAGGGAGACAGTCATGAACGCACTCGACCGGGCGCTCGTCCTGGGCGCCGGGGGTCTCGTCGGCACGGCCTGGACGGCCGGGCTCGCCGGCGGGCTGCGCCGCGCCGGGGTGGACCCGGGGGAGGCCGAGCTGTTCGTCGGCACCTCGGCCGGCGCGATCACCGCCGCACTGCTGGCCGCCGGCCAGGACCCGGCCCGGCTCGCCACCCCGGTGCGCCCCGCCGGCTCAGCCGGCACCCGACCCCAGGTGGACGGGCGCCGGCTGGCCGAGGCGTTCGCCGTCCTGGGGAACGCCGCCGACGACCCGGACGGAGCGCGGCGCCGGGTGGGGCGGATCGCGCTCGCCGCCGAGACCGGCCCGGAGGAGGCCCACGTCGACCGGATGCGCGGCATGGTCGGCGCGCAGGAGTGGCCGGACCGGCGGCTGCTCATCCCCGCGACGGACGCCGAGACCGGCGAGCAGAGGGTCTTCGACCGGGCGAGTGGCGCACCGCTGCCCGCCGCGGTGGCGGCCGCCACCGCCTTCCCGGGCATCTACCCGCCGATCACCATCGGCGGCCGCCGCTACCTGGACGGCTCCCTGCGGTCGGCCACCAACGCCGCACTCGCGGCCGGGGCCCGCCTGCTCGTCGTGATCGACCCGCAGGCGCACCTGTTCCCCCGCGACCTGCTCCGGCGGGAGCTGGCGGCCGCCGCGGCGCACACCGTGGTGACCATCGAGCCCGACCCGGCGGCGCTGCGCGCCTTCGGCCCGGATCTGAACGACCGGACGGCCTGGGAGCCGGCCTACCGGGAGGGCCTGCGCCAGGCCGCCGAGGCCGCGGAACGGCTGCGCCCGGTCTGGACGGCCGGAGCCGACGCGGCCGGAGTCGACCCGGCCTGAGTCGGCCCGGCCTGAGCCGACCCGACCTGAGCCGGCGCCCGGTCCCCGGAGCGGCGCTGCCGTCCGGCCGGCCGTTCCGCCGGAGCGGGTCAGGGCCGGCGCGCCTCGATCAGGAAGCGGGCCGAATGGGCGACGAACGGCCCCTCGGCCCGGATCAGCGCGTCGAGCTCGCGCAGGCGCTCGCGGTGGGCGTCGACGGTGAAGCCCGGCACCATCCAGACCACCTTGCGCAGGAAGTAGACCACCGCGCCGATGTCGCGGAACTCGATCCGCAGCCGCTCGGAGCGCAGGTCCACCACCTCCAGCCCGGCGGCCCGGGCGGCCTCCACGGCGGCCTCCGGGCGCCGGCCGAGGCGCGCCCGCGGCTGCGGGCCGAGGAAGTACTCGACCAGTTCGAACACCGAGGCCGGGCCGACGTGCTGCGCCAGGTACGTGCCGCCGGGGCGCAGCACGCGGGCGACCTCCGGCCACCACACGGTCACCGGGTGGCGGCTGGTCACCAGGTCGAAGGAGCGGTCGGCGAACGGCAGCGGCGGCTCGTCCGGGTCGGCCACGACGACCGCGCCGAGCGGGTGCAGCCGGGCGCTCGCCCGGGCGACGTTGGGCGGCCACGACTCGGTGGCGACCATCGTCCGGGGGAAGCGGTCGGCCACCCCGGCCAGCACCTCGCCGCCCCCGGTCTGCACGTCGAGCGCCGCCGAGGCCCGCGCCAGCCGCTCGCCGAGCAGCCGCTGGTACCCCCAGGACGGGCGCTGCTCGGTGGCCCGGCCGTCCAGCCAGGAGAAGTCCCACCCGTCGACCGGGGCGGCGGCCGCCTCGTCCACCAGGTCCTCGAACGTGCGCGTCATGCGGACCATCCTGTCCCGCCGGCCGCCGCCGTGCCACGCGGTGCGTTCGGCCGCGGCGGCGGCGCGGGCGTCAGAGCCAGCCCTTGTGGGCGGCCTTGATGCCCGCTTCGAAGCGGCTGCTGGCGCCGAGGCGTTCCATGATCGAGGACATGTGGCGGCCGACGGTGCGCGAGGAGATGCCCAGGCGCTGTCCGGCGGTGTCGTCGGTGAGGCCGGAACCGAGCAGGCGCAGGAGTTCGCGTTCGGTGGGGGTGAGGCCGGTGCGGGGGTCCTCGGGCTGGGCGGCGCCGAGCGGGACGGCGGTGTTCCAGGCCTGGTCGAAGAGGTCGATCAGGGCGGCGAGGATGCCGGGTTCGGTGACGTAGAGGGCGCCGATGCGGTTGTTCACGGGGTCGATCGGGATGAGGGCCTGGCTGCGGTCGATGATGACCATCCGCGGCGGGATGGTGGCGGCGGTGCGGACCTCGCCGCCCTGGCTGAGCAGCCAGTGGCCGTAGGTGATGGCGTGCGGCTGGTTGCGGGTGGACTCCTGGTAGAGGGTGCGGATGGCGATGCCGCGGGCGAGGGCCTCGGTGTCGGTGGCCCGGCTGGCGAGGAGGTCCTCGGGGCGCTGGTCGCCGGGCTGGCTGCCGAGGGCCTCGGTGGTGGCGCTGCGGCCCATCCGTTCGAGGCGGGCGTGGATGGCGTCCATGCCGAGCAGGCGTTCGCCGTGGGTCGTGCGGTGCTCGGCGCGGTCCGCGACCAGCTGTGTCACCGCTGCCCGTGAGGCTGCCAACTGGGCGTGCCGGGCGGCGAGTTCGGCTTCCTGCCGGGCGAGGATGTCGGCCAGGCCGATGTCCGGGCTGATCGCGCGCAGCTGGCCGGGGCGCTCGGCGGAGGCCCGGACCAGGGTGAGCCGGGCCAGTTCGTCGAGGTGGTCGTGCACCTCGACGGACGCCAGGCCGCAGTGCGCGGCGATCTCGTCCACGCCGAAGGCGGGATGGTCGAGCATGGCCTGGTACACCGTCGTCGCGCCGGTCGTGAGGCCCAGTACTTCCAACATGGCATCCCCCCGGGTTACCGGCCGCCTCCCGAATGGGCGGCCGGTCGCATCAAACAGTCTTTCGGTGATCGGCTCAAGATCCGATTCGGCGCCTTCGTCACGATCTGCGCCCACATGAGTGGGGGCCGATGCCGTTTTGATGCCGGGAAGTGTCGGGTCGCCGACAGATTGTCCGGATCCGATCGGTCCGATTGCGGACATCCGGCGCGGGATCCGGGCGGCGTCCCTGGTGGCGGGCCTGCTCCCCAGGCGGCGGCCACGTCCGGGGTAGCGGCGACCGGCACGTGCGAGGGCGTACGGATGGCGTCGATCAAGCCGTTCCGGATGAGCTTCGACCGGGCGGCCGCGCACGCGTCCCCGCTCTCCGCTCCGGTCGGGACGAAGAACCGCCTCCCCGGCCTCGGGGAGGTTGGCTGGACAAGTGTTGAGCGAACGCTCACGCGCTGTTCCCCGGCGGAGCGTGGACGGATCGCCCGTGGCCCGTAGGTTCGAGCCTGCTCGCAACCTCGCAGTCACGACGAAGGAGTTCCGCGCCGACGTCGAGCAGGGCCGGCTGCCGCAGGTCTCCTGGATCGTCCCGCCGTACAAGTACAGCGAGCACCCCTCCGCCACGCCCACCGACGGCGCGTACGACATCAACCTCGTGCTGGACGCGCTCACCTCCAACCCCGAGGTCCGGGGCCGGACCGTCTTCCTCGTCAACTACGACGAGAACGACGGCCTGTTCGACCACGTCGTCCCGCCGATGCCCAGAACGGCTGCCCCGGCACCAGCGACCCCGGTCCCCGCTGACCGGTCCCCGCTGACCGGTCCCGCGCAGGGCCGGCGCCGGGCTCGCGCGGCGGCCCGGAAGGTGTGCCCCTTCGGCTGCCTGATAGGGCTACGGGAAGGCCCCGGGCGCGGGCCACGATCGGGGGATGGGGACCTCGGCCGAGCGGGACCGGCAAGGGGCCGGCGAAGCCGTCCCGCACCGTCGTGGTGCGACCCCCGGCCCTGGCGTGGAGGGCGGATCCGCGGCCGTTCCCGTGCCGGCGGTGCCGGATCGGGCCGGGCCGTCCTCGCCGTTGAGCCGGGCGACCGCGCAGCGGCTGCAGCGCGTGGTGGGCAACCGCGCGGTCGCGGCGATGGTGGCGTCCCGCCGTGCGGGGCCCGAGGCCGGCCCGCCGGGGCCCGCACGCGTCACGGCGCAGGCCGCACCCGCGCCGTCCGCCGCCGCGCCGTCCGCCGCCGCGCTGCCGGTGCAGCGTCGCGCCGCCGGCGCGCGGGCTCCCGCCGCGTCCTCGGCGAAGTTCCAGACGGTGGCGTCGGACGTCCGGAGCAAGAAGAAGACCCTCGCGGCGCATCCGCCGCCGGCGACGGCGGCGAACGCCGCGCAGGCCGCCGCGAAGCCACCCGCCGACGACAGGATCGCGCAGGGCAAGGCGGCGAACGCGGAGAAGATGAACGCCGCCCAGCCGGGCACCTTCGACAAGGCCGCCTTCGTGCGCGCCGTGAACGAGGCCATCAGCGCACAGGCCCCCAAGAACCTCGACGAGGCGGACAAGTTCAGCCGCTCGGGCAAGGCCGCCGCGGTCAAGGGGCAGGTGCAGGGTCAGGTCGCGGACGGCAGGAAGAAGTCGGCCGCCGCCATCGAGACCACGACGAAGGCGGCACCCGACACCTCGGCGGCCAGGGAGAAGCCGGTCACCCCGCTGGCCCCGCAGCCCGCGGCCGCCAACCCCGGTGCCCCCGACGCCTCGCACGCGGTGCCGGACAAGGCCCCGCCCGCGGCCACGGACTTCTCGGCCGGGCCGAAGCAGGTCGACCAGCAGATGGCCGACGCCCAGGTCACCGAGGCGCAGCTCGCCAAGTCCAACGAACCGGCGTTCACCGCCGCGCTGAAGGACAAGAAGGCCGGCGAGCAGCACGCCGCCACCGCCCCGGGGCAGGTGCGGGCCGCCGAGGCCAGGACCCTGACGACGGCGAAGGCCGCCGCCGCCACCGCCGGGGCCACCGCGATGACCGGCCTGACCGCGATCCGGCAGCAGACCGACACCCAGGTGCGGCAGGGCCAGCAGGACACCCGGTCCGGCGACGAGAAGAAGCGGGCGGACGTCACCGCGAAACTGCAGACGGTCTTCGACGCGACGAAGACCGAGGTCGAAGCCATCCTGTCCGGCCTGGACAAGAAGGTCGACGACGCGTTCACCGCGGGCGAGAAGGCCGCGCGGGACGCCTTCACCGCGGACCACAAGCACCGCATGGACGAGTACAAGCACAAGCGGTACTCGGGTTTCACCGGCAAGCTGAAGTGGGTCAAGGACAAGTTCGCCGGGCTGCCCGCGGAGGCCGACCAGATCTTCGTCGTGGCCCGGCAGGGCTACGTGACCCGGATGCAGTCGGTGATCTCCGGGGTCGCGGACGTCATCGCCGCCGAACTGAACCGGGCGAAGCGGCGGATCGCCACCGGGCGCCAGCAACTGCAGGCCGAGGTACGGAAGTTGCCGGCGGACCTGCAGGCGATCGGCAAGGAGGCCGCCGGGCAGTTCGCGGGAAGGTTCGACACCCTCACGGAGAGCGTGGACGCCAAGGGCCAGGAGCTGGTGCAGACCCTGGCGGACAAGTACAACTCCGCGCTCAAGGAGGTGGACGCGGAGATCGAGGCGGAGAAGGAGAAGAACAAGGGCCTGATCGCCAAGGCCGTCGACGCGGTCAAGGGCGTCATCACCACCATCCTCCACCTCAAGGACCTCCTGCTCGGAGTCCTCGCCAAGGCCGCGCACGCGGTGATGGCGATCCTCAAGGACCCGATCGGCTTCCTCGGCCACCTCGTCTCCGCGGTCGGCGCCGGTCTGCGGAACTTCCTCGCCAACATCGGCACCCATCTGAAGAAGGGCCTCATCGGCTGGCTGCTCGGCACCATGTCCGGCGCGGGACTGCAGTTGCCGGCGAAATTCGATCTGCGCGGCATCCTGACGATGATCGCCTCCCTGCTCGGGCTCACCTGGGGGGCGATCCGGGGCCGGATCGTCGCGAAGGGCATCCCGGAACAGGCGATGAGCGCGGTCGAGTCCGGCGTGCCGATGGTGGCGAAGCTGCAGTCCGAGGGCGTCGCGGGGGTGGAGGAGGAGATCAAGGAGCAGGTCGGGGACCTGAAGGAGAACCTGCTCGGCAAGATCTCGTCGTATCTGATCCCCACCGTGCTCATGGCCGGCATCACCTGGATCATCAGCCTGCTGAACCCGGCCAGCGCGTTCATCAAGGCCTGCAAGATGATCATCGACATCATCACGTTCATCGTCGAACGCGGCGCCCAGATCATCGAGTTCGTCAACGCCGTCCTCGACTCCGTCATCGCCATCGCGGGAGGCGGCGGCGGAGGCGTACCCGGAATGATCGAGGGCGCCCTGGCCAAGTCCATCCCCGTACTGATCGGCGCCCTCGCCGCGATCCTCGGCATCGGCGGCATCGCCAACAAGGTCAAGAGCTTCTTCCAGGCCCTGTCGAAACCGGTGATGAAGGCCGTCGACTGGATCGTCCGCAAGATCGTGAAACTCGGCAAGGCCATCTGGGCCAAGCTCAAGGCGGCCGGCAAGAAGGTCAAGGACAGGTTCGGCGGCAAGAAGGGTGACGGTCGGAAGACACCCGGCAAGGACGCCGGCCCGGCCAAGGACCTTCCCCTCCCGTCGAAGCCGTTCTCCACCCGCGACGGGGAGCAGCACCGGGTGCTGTTCACCGGGCGCGGCGCCTCGGCGGAACTGAAGGTGCACAGCGTCGAGCAGCGCATCGCGGACTTCTTCCAGTCGTGGGCCACGGAAGTGGGCAAGCTGCCCGATTCGAGCCCGGAGAAGGCGCAGCAGTCCCAGGCACTGGCCGCGGCGAAGGCGAAGTCCGACGACGTCGAGAAGCGGAAGGACGCCCTGGGCAGGGACGGCGCGGCCAGCCTGCAGCGGCAGACGGACTACGACGCGCTGGTCGGCGACATGACCACCCTCGCGCGGCTGCTCGCGGCCCGGAGCCCGAAGCCGCCGCTGCCGCCACCCGTGCTGCCGCCGTTCTCCAACGGTGTGCTGGCCGGGGGATTCAAAGCGGAGTTCCTGCCCCGGAACATCAGGAGCATCCATCCGGGCGAGGCCGCGGAAAAGAACAAGGGTGCGACCCTGACCGGCTGGGACTACGTCGCCCTGAACGGCCTCAATCCGCCCAATACCACCGTATGGGTGAAGATGCATCTGCTCCCGGATCCCCTTGGCGGCAAAGCCACCGACTCCAACCTGGTTCCGGCCCTGGCCACGACGAACACGACCTTCCACTACGGCGTCGAGGACCCGGCCGCGCAAGCCCTGGGCGGCGGCCATGAGGACATGATCTGGTACGAGGTCGACGTCAAGACGCATGCCAGCCCGGCGGGATTCCTGGAGAGCATTACGGTGCGCTGGGCCGGCTACGAGGTGAAGGACGGCGCTTGGCATCCCAAGTCGGCGAATTCCGCACTGAAACAGGAGCTTTCGTCGGCCAGTCAGCCGACGCCGGCCGGGGTCAACCCGCTGATGCTGAACGCGATCAGCCCGCACGGCTGGAAAGGCCTCAGCAATGCGATATTCGGCTCGAAGGATGAATCGCCTTTCTGCAACATGATTATTGGAGAAAAATCGAACGGCGACTTCACGGATGACATGTCCGTCCTGAGGCTTCGACTCGTGGGCGCCAACAGTCGCCGGAGAAGCGGGAGTGAGATAGACGGAATTCAGGAGAAGATCAGCAAGTTGGTGGACGCCATCCAGGCGGGACGAATCAAGATCTGAGCCAGATCTCAAGCCGGATCCAGCGGACGGAGCACTGAGCGGATATGGTCGATCGTGACCCCACCCCCATCGAGCGCCGATTTCTCGATTTGATCGAATCGCTGAGGACGAACGACGCGATCGACGTCGTCGGGGAACGGAAGAAGGACATCAGCACGGTCGTCGAGGACTCGCTGGCCGGCTTCTCCACACTGGAGAAGGTGTTCGGCATCGCCCTCGATCCCGGTCTCAAGGACCACCACGTCCGCTACTGGGAGCTCGGAGTTCACTGGGGCGAGGCCGGCGCCTCCGTCGGTGCCGGCGGGGAGTTCGTCCTTCATGAACCGGTCGACGCGCTCATGTCCGGGCCGCCCGACGCCGGCAGTGTCCGCGACGACGAGCAGGTCGCACTCTTCAAGGAACTGCGCGTGATCGACCACCTGCCGGACAGCGGGGCAATCGCGTTCGCGGCCGTCCGGCTGGTCGGCGGCACCATCGCGCCGCGGACCTGGTTCTACCGGTTCCCGCACGGGGCCTTCGAGCTCGAACTGGACTACCCCGGGTACCTGGAGGCGCTCCTGCTCACCAGGGGCCTCTACGGCTGGCAGTTCCTCTACGCGGACGTCCGCCTCGCCGACCCGGCGTACGCCCCGCTGGTCGACCTCATCCGGACCGGCCTCGACTTCCTGGCGGAGGCCCTGCCGGACCCCCGCTACGCCGAGCTGGAGGCGCGGTTGGCCGAGCGGTCGCGCTGACCGTCCTCGAACACGATTCGGCCGACCGCGATGCCCGCGGTCGGCCGACTCGGCCCTGATGGCCGGGCGTCACTCCAGTGACCCGCTCAGCAGGGCCGCCGCCGAACAGTCGGACGGTGCGGGGCCGTTGACCGGCTGGCCGGGGCGGCCGCAGGAGACGGTGACGGTCAGCTTCTGCTTCTCGCCGATCAGGATCGGCGAGGCCCAGTGGAAGTCCTGCTCCCGGAAGTTCTCCAGCGCGGGGGCCAGCAGGGGGGTGTCGCCGACCGCGATGGTGATGGTGCCCGAGTCGCCCTGCGGGTTCTCCAGGACGAGGTCGGTCAGCCGCAGCGTCTTGCCCTCCGGCACCTGGTAGTCCTCCGCGTGGGTGGCTCCGGCCGGGGCGGTGGCCTTGAGCCGCTGGGAGAACAGCGCGGCCCCCGGCGCCGGTACCAGGCCGGTGCCCGGGCTCGCGGCCGGGCGCGGGGAGCCGCTCGCCCCGCCGCCCGCCGCCTGCTGCGCGCCGGCCGCCGCCTGTTGGGCCGCCGCGGCCGCGCCCTGGGCGTCGGCGGCCTTCTGCTTCGCCTCCGAGGCCTGCGAGGCCGCCGCCGTGACGGACCCGGCGACGGCGTTCTTCGCGGTGGAGCGGACGGCCGGGCGCAGCACCCCGAACCAGGCCCCCGCCAGCATGCCCGCGACCACGGCCACGGCGATCGCCGTCTTCAACAGCCCCTTGGGCGGCATCGGTTGCTGGAGGTACGTGCCGTCCAGCGGGATCGGCTCGCCCTCGGCCGGGGTCACCACCACCTGGAAGGCGTGCGGCACGTCCTGGCCCCGCCACACCCGGCGTCGCGGCCGGACGTCGGCCCGGACGAACGCCGCCCGGCCCGGCTCGACCGTGGTCGCGGCGGCCGGGAGGGCGAAGGTGAGCAGGTCGGCGCGGTCGCTGCCGGCGAGGGTCACCGAGACCGGCCGGTTGCCCCGGTTGTCCACGGCCACCTGGTGCCGCCCGCGCCCGCGCCCCTGCGACATCCGGGGCGTCAACTCGGCGGTCAGCCCGTCGAACGGCAGCACCTCGACGACGCCCTCGGGCACCACGGCCTGGTCCGGCCGCTCCTGCGGCAGCACCCGAACCCCGAACGCCACCGGCCCGGCCGCCGTCGAACTGTCGCGCGGCGGGCGGAACTTCAGGACGACCCGGCCGGACGTCCCGGGGTAGAGCGAGAGCGTATCCGGATCCACGACCGTCCAGGCCCCGGCCGGGCCGAGCACCTCGAAGCGGTAGGCCTCGACGAGCTCACCGCCGTTGCGCACCTCCAGCGAGAGTTGGGCCTCCTCCCCGGGCAGCACCGCGATGGTGGACGGGTCGAGGTGGGCCGATGTGGTGGTCATGCGCCGAGGGTAGGAAGCGGCCGGGCCACGGTCAGGTGCCCGGCGGTCACACTTCCGGGCAGTTGTGCTGCCCGTTAAGTCCTTGTGAAGTGCCTGATGACTTGCCGGGTGTTGACTCGTCGGGGAACGGGGCGGCGGGCGCTGCGCCGGCCCGTGGACCTTGGGCGCCCGGCGACGGCCGGGCACGGGAGGACGGGGAACGCATGCGGTATCACGGCAACGGCGACATCACCTGGATTCCGGTCCGGATCAGTGCACAGGACCCGATCACCCGCGCGGGGCTGGCGGGCCAGCTGCGCCCCCGCCCGGAGATCCGCCTGCTGGGGGAGGACGGATCGGCGGACCCGGCGGAGGCCGGCACCGAGCCGGTGGTGGTCCTGGTCGCGGTGGACCGGGTCGGCGAGGAGGAGCTCCGGACGCTGCGGCAGCTCCGCTGCTCGGCGGCCGGGCGGATCGTCCTGGTCGGCACCGAGCTGGACGACGCCGGCCTGGTGGCTGCCGTGGAGTGCGGCGTGGTCGGGGTGGTCCGGCGGAAGGAGGCGACGGCCGAGCGCCTGGTGCAGGTGATCTCGGCGGCGGCACGCGGCGAGGGGAGCGTCCCGGCGGACCTGCTCGGCCGCCTGCTGGAGCAGGTCGGCCGCTTGCAGCGCCAGGTGCTCGACCCGCGCGGCCTCGCCTTCACCGGGCTCGCGCCGCGCGAGGTGGAGGTGCTGCGGCTGGTGGCGGCGGGCCGCGACACCGCCGAGATCGCCGAGGAACTGTCCTTCTCCGAACGGACGGTGAAGAACGTCCTGCACGAGGTCACCACCCGCCTCCAACTGCGCAACCGCTCGCACGCGGTCGCGTACGCGATGCGCGAGGGCCTGATCTGAGCGTACGGACCGCCCCTTCGGGCAGCCACCGCTACCCGGACCGCTGCCCCGGCCGCTGCTGCCGACCGGGCCGGGGCCGGTCAGGGTTGCGCTGAGGAGGCATATCCGGATGCCGTCGGCTCGCCCCCCGGGCGCGCGGGAGGAACCGTCCGGGGGGACACGGTGCGACGACGCGTACTCACGCACGACCGGCTCCGGCGGCCGCTGCCGGCGCTGCTCTCGACGGCTCTGGTGGCCGCACTGCTGGCGACGATGACCGCGGCGATCGGCTCCGGGCAGCGGGAGTCGACGGCACCGGCCGCGGCCGAACCCGCGCCCGGCCGGATCGCCTACACCGCCGACGACCAGGCGCACCGCACCCTCGCCCTGGTCGGCACCGGCCGTCCGACGGCCCTGCTCGACGGCGGCCGGGCCGGCGACGACTGCCAGCCGGCCGTCCGGGGCGACACCGTCGTCTGGGTCAGCACCCGCAGCGGCACCGGCGAGAGCCTGCTGCTGCGCCAGGGCGCCGGGCCGGTCAAGGTGCTGCTGGAGCGCCAGGGCTGGCGGATCAAACACCCGGCCCTCTCCCCGGACGGAGCCTGGGTGGCCTTCACCTCCTGGCAGGGCAACCCGGCCGGGACGGACCTTTCCGAGGACTGGTGCCGGCAGACGGCCGCGGCGGACCAGGCCGCGGGCTCGGGCAGCGACGACCTGACCCCGTCGGTCTGGGTGGCCAGGACCGACGGCAGCGGACTGCGCCGGGTCGCGGTCGGCGGCGGCTGGGCGAGCTGGTCGCCGGACGGCGGCGCGCTCGCCTACGAGCAGGCCGGGAAGATCTTCCGCATCCCGGTCGCGCCGGGCGGCACGGCGGTGCGGGTCGACACCGGCACCGGCGAGGCGCACCGCCCGGCCTGGGAGCCGCAGGCCGGGGCCGGACACGACCGGATCGCCTTCATCACCGCCGCGGACGGGTACCGCCAGCTGGCCCTGGTCCCGGCCCGGGGCGGCGGGGCCGCGCAGCCGATCGCCCGGGGTGCCAAGGACCCGGCGGCCACCGAGGACGTCAGCTGGTCCCCGGACGGGGCGTCACTGGCGTTCCTGTCCACCGACCTCTTCCGCGTCGACCCGGCGAGCACCTGCCCGACCTGCCCCGGCGCCAAGGTCGACGTCAGCTCCTTCGACGGCGTCGAGTCGGCCGGCTGGTACGCCTCGGCGGGCGGCGCGCCGATGATCCTGACCACCGCGCTGACGTACGGATCGCGGATCGAGGGCGTCCACCCGGCGCCCCCGCTGGACCGGCTGGACCTGCGGCCCCAGACGGACTGGCGGGAGACCACCGCGGACCCGGCCTACTCGCCGGACGGACGGCGGCTCGCCCACACCCTGAGCGTCTTCGGCCCGGACGGGCGGGTGCCCACCCGCATCCTGGTCGGCGACGCCGCCGACCCGACGCGCGCCACCGTGCTCGCCGGCCCCGGCGTCGACCAGGACCGGGAACAGTCCGCGCCCGCCTGGTCCCCGGACGGGAAGAAGCTCGCCTTCGTCCAGCAGAACCCCTGCAGCGAGTGCAACGCCGAGCAGCGGATCGTCGTGGTGGACCTCACAGACGGCGTCGACAAGGCCAAGCCGGTCCTCACCGTCCCCCCGCGGGCGGAGAGCGGATCCCGGTGCACCTCCCGGGACTTCGATCCCGCCTGGTCGCCGGACGGCAGCCGGCTCGCCTTCTCCCGCGAGAGCGACTGCACCCCGATCATCAAGCTGACCGCGGCCGAGGCCGCCCCGGCGCCGGACACCGTCTACGGCATCCGCCACCTGTGGTCGGCCGAGACCGGCGCGGGCGGCGACCAGCGCGACCTCACCGCCGCCCAGTGCGGCGACCCGAAGTGCCCGGTCCGCGACGCCCGCCCGGCCTACGCCCCGGACGGCAGCGGCCTGGCGTTCGGCCGCCGACTGCTGGCCGCCCGGCCCGACCCGTCGCCCTCACCCACGCACACCTCGCCCTCACCCACGCCGCCCCCGTGCCTCGACGGCTGCCTGCGCACCGGTCCGACGCCCGCCCGCACCCCGCTGTGGGTGGTGCTGAAGCTCGGCGCCGACGGCAGGGCCTGCCGCAGCCTGGTGCCCTCCGCCGCGAGCTGCCCGAACGTCGGCCCCGTCAACGGCACGCCACTGCCGGACGGGCCGCTCCGGCAGCCCGCCGACCCGGCCTGGTCGCCGGACGGCAAACAGCTCGCCCTCGACGTCGAGGTCGGCGGCGACCGGCCCGGCCTCGCCGTCGCGCCCCGCCGCATCCCGTCCACCTACCGCCGGATCGCGGTCGTCGACCCGGCGACCGGAACGGGCCGCACCCTGCCGGTGCGCGCGGGCGCGAGCCACACCCGGCCCTCCTGGCAGCCCACCGCCGACCTCGCCGTCAGCCTGACGCCCGCCCACCCGCGGATCTCCCGGGGCGGCACCACCGAACTGACCCTCACCGTCACCAACCTGGGCCCCGGCTACGCCCGGGGCGTCACCGCCGAGCCGGCCCTGCCCGCGGGGCTCCAGGCCGTCGGCGCGCCGGTGCCCTCCCAGGGCAGCTGCCCGCCCGCGCCGTACCGCTGCGCGCTCGGCGGGCTGGCCGCGGGCGCCGGCGCCACCGTCCGGATCACCGTCAAGGGCGTGACGGCGGGCGCCCAGCAGGCCACCGCCCAGGTCGGCGCGGATGCCCTCGACCCGCGGGCGGAGAACGACCGCGCCGAGGCCGTGATCACCGTGCTCGCGCCCGACCTGGTCGTCACGGCGTCGGCGAAACCGGCCACGGCAGCGCCCGGCGAGCCGATCACGGTGACGTTCACCGTCCGCAACCAGGGCGACGGGACGGCCGCCGGCGTGACGCTGACGCCCGTCGTGCCGCCGCAGCTGCGCGTGGTCTCGGCCACGCCCGCCTGCCCGTCCACCGGGTGCCCGCTGGGCGACCTCCGGCCCAAGGACGAGGCGACGGCGACGCTCGTCCTGGCCGGCGACACCGCGTTCACCGGCCAGGTCACCGGCACCGTCACCAGCGCCAACGGCGAACCGGTCACCGCGGGCGCGGCCGTCACCGTCACCGCCCCCGCGCCCACCGCCACCCCCACGACCGCACCCCCGCCCACCGCCACCCCCACGACCGCACCCCCGCCCACCGCCACCCCGACCACCACCACCCCGCCCGACGACCGGCTGCCCGACCTCGCCGTCAGCGCCACCGCCGCACCGGCGCTGATCCGGACCGGGCAGCAGGCCACCGTCACCCTGACGGTCCGCAACGGCGGCGCCGTCCCGGCGCCCGGGGCCGCCCTGGCCCTCACCCTGCCGGCCGGCCTCCGGCTGGACTCCGCCACCCCCGCCTGCCCGGCCGGCCGCTGCCCGCTCGGCCCCCTCGACCCCGGCGGATCGGCCACCGTGACCCTCGCCGTCACCGGCCTGACGGCCGGGAACGCCACCGTCAGCGGCACCGCGACCGCCGACCGGGGCACCGCCGCCACCGCCGCCACCACCCTCACCGTCCTGCAACCGACCCTGCTGCTCGACCCGAAGGTCGGTCCGCCCGGGATCGTCACCCTCGCCCACGGCAGCCAGTTCCCGCCCGGAACCACCGTCCGCCTGCGCTGGAGCGCCGGGGTGACGGCCGACACCGCGCCGGTCGTGGTGGCCGCGGACGGCACCTTCACGGCACCCGCCCTGGTGCTCGTCCAGGACACCCTCGGCCCGCGCGAGCTGGTCGCCACCCTGCCCGACCTGCCCGCCTTCGGCGAGGTGCGCAGCCCCTTCACCGTCGTCCCCGGAGTGCTCCAGCCCCGGCCCTACGAGGAACGGCGGTAGGCCGGTGATCCACGAGGTCGACGAGGCGCTGCGCACGCTGGTGCGGGCCGGAGCCCTGGCCGGGGCGGACGTCGACGTGGTCCTCGACGCACCCACCCGGGAGTGGGCGGCCCGGCGCAACACACCGACCGTCAACCTCTACCTCTACGACATCAGGGAGGACCTCAGGCGCGCCTCCCGAGGGCGGCAGAACGTCTACGACGACCAGGGCACGGTGGTCGCCCGCACGCTGCCGCCCCGCTACTTCAAACTCTCCTACCTGATCAGCGCCTGGACCCAACGGCCCGAGGACGAGCACCGGTTGCTCTCCGCGCTGCTCGTCTGCTTCCTGCGCCACCCCGCGCTGCCCGCCGACTCCCTCGGCCCCGCCCTGGCGGCCACCGAACTGCCGATACCGCTCGGCATCGCGCTGCCGCCGCCCGAGGACCGGGCCTTCGCCGACGTCTGGACGGCGCTCGGCGGGGAGCTGAAGCCCTCGCTGGACGTGGTCGTCAGCGTGCCGGTCACCGCGGCCCCGGTCTACCAGGCCGGACCGCCGGTCGAGGACGGCCTCGTCCTGCGCAGCGACGCGCTCGAATCCCCCGCCACGGCGCCCGCGCCGGGCCGACGGAGGGCCAGATGACCGACCCCGGCCTCGCCCACCTGCTGGAACGCCTCTCGCTGGTCGAGGAACGGGTCCGCCGGGCCGTCACCGCCCGCCGGGCCGACGATCCCGAACCGGACGACCCGTTCCGGGGCCTCTACCTCTCCGACGAGACGGTCCGACGACTCCTCGACGAGCCGCACGCCGTCCCGGCGCCCGACGTGGTCGACGAGGAGCGCGAGGCGGCCGCCGAGCACCGGGCCGACGACGCCGAGCAGGCCGGCGCGCGGCTCCGACTGCGCACCCTGGCCCGGGAGTTCAGGCTCTCCCCGCTCGACGTCGAACTGCTGCTGATCGCCCTCGCCCCCGACCTGGACAGCCGCTTCGAGCAGCTCTACGGGTACCTCAACGACGACGTGACCCGCCGCCGGCCCACCACCGGGCTCGCGCTGGCCCTGTGCGGGGTCCCGGCCGCCTCGGCCGCCGCGCGCGGACGGCTGCACCCGGCCGCGCCGCTGGTGGCCCGGGGGCTGCTGCTGGTGGAGGAGACGGAACGGCCGTTCCTCGGCCGGTCGTTGCGGGTGCCCGACCGGGTCGCCGCGCACCTGCTCGGCGACGACACGCCCGACCACCGGCTGGCCAACCTGTTGGCACCAATGGAACCACTGGCACCGCTGGCACCGCTGGCACCGCTGACGGCGGGTGACGGCCGCGAGGGCGGCCCCGCCGACCGCCTCGGAGCCGCCCTCGCGGCCGGCCTCCACCTCGCGTACCTGCGGGAGCCCCCCGGCGGCTCGGCCCGCGCCCTCGCCGTCGAGGCGCTGCGCGTCGCCGGCCGCCGGGCCTTCGCCCTCGACCTCACCCAGCTCGCCCGGGACCCGGCCGCGCCGGAGGCCGTCGTCGCGGCCGGCCGGGAGGCGGGCCTCGCCGGGGCCGGCCTGGTGGCCGGGCCGGTGACGGCGCCGGAGGCCGAACGGCCCGCCCTGGTCCGGGCCCTGGCCGCGCTGCCGGTACCCGTCCTGTTCACCGGCCGGGTGTCCTGGGAGCCCGAGTGGTCGCCCGCCGTCCCGCTCCTCGTGGAGGTGGCCCGGACCGGTGCCGACACCCGCGCCGCGTTGTGGCGGGCTGCGCTCGGCCGGGTGGCGCCGGAGCATACGGCCGTCGACCAGGACGCGGCGGCCGCCTTCGTGCTCACCCCGGACCAGGTGGAGCGGGCCGCCCGAACCGCGCACCAGCAGGCCGTGCTCTCCGGCGGCCCGCTCACCGCCGCCCACCTGCTGTACGGCGCCCGGGCGCAGAACAGCGCCGGGCTGGAGCGCCTGGCCCGCCGGATCCGGCCCACCGCCGGTTGGGCCGACCTGGTCCTGCCCCCGCCCGCGCTGGGCCGGCTGCACGAGCTCGCGGCCCGGGCCCGCCACCGCGACCGGGTGCTCGGCGACTGGGCGATGCGGCCCGGCGGCGGGCGCGGGCGCGGCGTCATGGCGCTGTTCGCCGGTGACTCGGGCACCGGGAAGACGATGTCCGCCGAGGTCATCGCCGGGGACCTCGGCCTCGACCTCTACACGGTCGATCTCGCCACTGTCGTGGACAAGTACGTCGGCGAGACCGAGAAGAACCTGGAACGCATCTTCACCGAGGCCGCCGGGGTCAACGCCGTGCTGCTCTTCGACGAGGCCGACGCGATCTTCGGCAAGCGCTCCGAGGTCAAGGACGCCCACGACCGCTACGCCAACGTCGAGAGCGCCTACCTGCTCCAGCGGATGGAGTCCTTCGACGGCCTGGCCGTCCTCGCGACCAACCTGCGGGCCAATCTCGACGACGCGTTCACCCGCCGGCTCGACCTCGTGGTGGACTTCCCCCGGCCCGAGGCCGAGCAGCGGACGGCACTCTGGGAGCGCTGCCTCGGGCCGCTGCTGCCGCGCGCGGGCGATCTCGACCTCGGATTCTGCGGCACGTCCTTCGAGCTGGCCGGCGGGGACATCCGCTCGGCCGCCGTCACGGCCGCGTACCTCGCCGCCGAGGCGGGCCGCCCGGTGGCCATGGCCGACCTGATCGCGGCGGTCGCCCGCGAGTACCGCAAGCTCGGACGGCTGTGCCTGGAGAGCGAGTTCGGGCCGTACGTGGCGCTGGCGCGCGATGCCCCATAGGGCAGCCGGGCCTGCCCGGGCGGTGCCCCGGCGTGCCTGGCGGCCGGCTCGGGCGGGCGGCAAGTCTGGTGGAGCGACTACCGGTGGACCAAGTCCGGTGGAACGACCGTGGTGGCCGGCCGTGCGGGTTGGGGAGTGGGATGCGCGATCACGAACTCGGGGCCGACCAGCAGGCCGGAGCCAAGCCCCGGACAGACCAGGCACCCCAGGACGACCGCACCGGGCTGCTGTTCCGGGCGGCGGCCGGCGGACGTGCCTCGGCGCTGGGCGCCGGCGGACTGCTCGGGCTGCAGCGCGCGGTGGGCAACGCCGCGGTCGGCGCGGCCCTGGAGGAGGAAAGCTCGCCGGTGCACGACGTCGTCGCCTCGGGCGGCAACTCCCTGGACGCGGACGTCCGTTCGGACATGGAGACCCGGCTCGGCCACGACTTCGGCGACGTCCGCGTGCACACCGACGCCGCCGCGCACGACTCCGCCAAGGCCGTCAACGCCCACGCCTACACGGTCGGTTCGCACATCGTCTTCCAGCGCGACGCCTACGACCCGGGCTCGCACCAGGGCCGCACGACACTCGCGCACGAGCTGACCCACGTCGTGCAGCAGCGGTCGGGACCAGTCGACGGCACCGCCGCACCGGGCGGCATCGCGGTGAGCGACCCCGGCGACCGCTTCGAGCGGGAGGCGGCCGCCACGGCCGACCGGGCCATGGCCGAACCGGCCCCGGCCCCGGCCGTCCAGCGGGAGGCGGCGGAGGACGAGGAGGAGACCCCGGTGCAGGGCCTGTTCGTGCAGCGGGCCGAGGCGGAGGACGAGGAGGAGACGCCCGCCTAGGGACGGCCTGGGAACCCGCCTGCCGCCGGTTGCCCGTTCGGGCAGGGACGGCTTCCCCGCCCGTCGTCCGGACGGCCATGACCTTGGTCGGTGGGGGCCAGCAGGCTGTGGGTCACCAGGTGGGCCTGAAGGGGGCTGAAGGGATGCCGTCGTATCTGTCGCCGGGCGTCTATGTCGAAGAGGTCGAGGCAGGCTCGCGCCCGATCGAAGGGGCCGGGACGGCCGTCGCGGCCTTCGTCGGGCTGGCGCCGCGGGGGGTGCCGAACACGCCCACGCTGGTGACCAACTGGAGCCAGTACACCAGGGAGTTCGGCGAGTTCGCCGAGGGCTGCTACCTCGCGCACGCGGTCTACGCCTACTTCCTCAACGGCGGCGGCTCCTGCTACGTCGTCCGGATCGGGGACGGGCCCGCGGCCGCGCAGCCGTCCCCGGCGCCGGTGCGGCGGGGCGGCGGCCGGGGCGCGCTGCCGGCCGGGCCGCGCGCGGTGCTCGGCGCCTTCCAGGTCGCCGCCCTGCCGGGCGCGGGGGAGGGGCTGACCGTCGAGGTGGCGGACGCCGGGGGCGAGTCGGCGGCCGAGGACGCGTTCACGCTGCGGGTCAAGCGCGGCGAGCAGGTCGAGGAGAGCTTCGACGTCTCCGCCAGGCGCGGCCAGCGCGGCTACGTCGTGACGGTGGTCCGGGAGCGCTCCAAGCTGATCGCCCTGGAGGAGACCGCCGCTCAGGCCGTCGCCCGCCCGGACAACCAGGAGGTGGCCGTACCGGCCCCGGCACAGCCGCCCGCCGACGCGGCCGGCACCGCGACGCCGGCCGACTACCTCGGCAGCGCCGAGGACCGCACCGGCCTCGGCGGCCTGGAGGCGATCGACGAGGTCACCATGGTGGCGATCCCGGACCTGATGAGCGCCTACGAGCAGGGCGCGCTGGACGCCGAACAGGTCAAGGCCGTGCAACTGGCGCAGATCGCGCACTGCGAGCTGATGGGCAACCGCGTGGCGATCATCGACCCGCTGCCCGACCTGACCCCGCAGCAGGTCAAGGAGTGGCGCACGGTCGGGGCGGGCTACGACTCCAAGTACGCGGCGCTGTACTACCCGTGGATCAAGGTCGCGGACCCGGGGAGCGGCCGGCTGCGGTTCGTGCCGCCGAGCGGCGCGATGGCGGGCGTGTGGGCGCGCAACGACGAGAGCCGCGGCGTGCACAAGGCGCCCGCCAACGAGGTGGTGCGCGGCGCCGTCGACCTGGCCGTCAACCTGACCAAGGGCGAGCACGACCAGCTCAACCCGATCGGGGTCAACTGCATCCGGGCCTTCCCGGGCCGGGGCATCCGGGTCTGGGGAGCGCGCACCCTCTCCTCCGACCCGAGCTGGCGCTACCTGAACGTGCGCCGGCTGTTCAACTACCTGGAGGAGTCGATCCTGATCGGCACCCAGTGGGTGGTCTTCGAGCCGAACGACGACGCGCTCTGGGCCCGCATCCGGCGGACCATCTCGGCGTTCCTGGTCAACGAGTGGCGCAAGGGCGCACTGTTCGGCCTCACCCCGGAGGAGGCGTTCTACGTCAAGTGCGACCGGGAGACCAACCCCGCCGAGGGGATCGACGCCGGGCAGGTGATCTGTGAGATCGGCATCGCGCCGGTGAAGCCGGCCGAGTTCGTGGTCTTCCGGCTCTCCCAGTTCTCCGGCGGCACCAGCCTCGTCAACGAGTGAGTCAACGACCCGGGACTAAAGTCCCGGGCTTGAGGTTAACCATGTGTCCGATGAGTCGCCCCACCGGTGGTCACCTCGTCTCAGCAGCGCGAGGCGCTGCTGGGGCGGTT
>NZ_JBMVFA010000035.1:0-6006 GCF_049543595.1 Kitasatospora sp. NPDC094028
CTGGACGCCCTGGCGGTCCACCGCCGCTCGCTCGGCCTGCCCGCCGTCTCCCTCGCCTGGGGGCCCTGGTCGGACGTGGCCGGCATGACCGGCACGCTCACCGACGCCGAGCGCGAGCGGATGACCCGCGCAGGCGTGCCGCCGCTCGACCCGGAGCACGGGCTGGCGCTGTTCGACGCGGTCGCCACCGGCGCCGGGCCGGCCGTCCTGCCCGTCCGGCTCGACCTGCCCGCCCTGCGGGGCCGGGGCGACGTCCCCGCCCTCCTGCGCGGTCTGGTCCGGACCTCGGCGCGCCGGGCGGCCACGGCCCCCGCCGCGATCGACCTGACCCGTCGGCTGTCGGGCCTGGGCGGTGAGGAGCGGCGCGAAGCCGTCCTGGACCTGGTGCGGGACCAGATCGCGCTCGTGCTCGGCCACGAGGGCCGGGCGACGGTGGACCCGTCGCGGGCCTTCCAGGACCTCGGCTTCGACTCGCTGACGGCGGTCGAACTGCGCAACCGGCTGCGGACCGTGACCGGTCTCCAGCTGCCGGCCACCGTCGTGTTCGACTACCCGACCGCCCACGCGCTCGCCGGCTTCCTGCTGGAAGGCCTGTTCGGCACCGCGGAGACCGTGGACGTCCCGGCGGCCCTGCCCGTCCCGTCCGACGATCCGATCGTGCTCGTCGGGATGGCCTGCCGCTACCCCGGCGGCGTGGCGTCGCCTGAGGACCTGTGGCGCCTGGTGGCCGACGGTGTGGACGCGGTGTCGGAGTTCCCGGCCGACCGCGGCTGGGACGTCGAGACCCTCTACGACCCGGACCCGGACCACAGCGGCACGTCCTGCACCCGGACGGGCGGGTTCCTGCGGGAGGCGGCGGCGTTCGACGCGGCGTTCTTCGGGATGAGCCCGCGCGAGGCGCTGGCGACGGATGCGCAGCAGCGCCTGCTGCTGGAGACCTCGTGGGAGGCCTTCGAGCGCGCCGGCATCGATCCGGTGACGCTGCGCGGCAGCCGGACGGGCGTCTTCGCGGGCGTGATGTACGCCGACTACGCGAGCCTGCTGGGCGGCGGCGAGTTCGAGGGCTACCAGGGCAGCGGCAGCGCCGGGAGCGTGGCCTCGGGCCGGGTGGCCTACACCCTCGGCCTTGAAGGCCCAGCGGTCACGGTCGACACGGCGTGCTCCTCGTCCCTCGTCGCGATGCACCTGGCCGCGCAGGCCCTGCGCAGCGGCGAGTGCACACTGGCCCTGGCCGGCGGCGTGACGGTGATGTCCACCCCGGCGACGTTCGTCGAGTTCTCCCGGCAGCGCGGCCTTGCCGCGGACGGCCGCAGCAAGGCCTTCGCCGAGGCGGCGGACGGCGTCGGCTGGGGCGAGGGAATCGGCATGGTGGTGCTGGAACGGCTGTCGGACGCCCGCCGCAACGGTCACCGCGTCCTCGCGGTCCTGCGGGGAAGCGCCGTCAACCAGGACGGTGCGTCGAACGGCCTCACCGCGCCGAACGGTCCGTCGCAGCAGCGCGTGATCCGGCAGGCGCTGGCGAGCGCGGGGCTGTCGTTCGGCGACGTGGACGCCGTCGAGGCGCACGGCACGGGGACGACGCTGGGCGACCCGATCGAGGCGCAGGCGCTCCTCGCGACGTACGGCCAGGACCGCGACGTCCCGCTGCTGCTCGGCTCGATCAAGTCCAACATCGGCCACTCCCAGGCCGCGGCCGGTGTCGCGGGCGTGATCAAGATGGTGCTGGCGATGCAGCACGGAGTGCTCCCGCGGTCCCTGCACATCGACCAGCCCTCCACCCACGTCGACTGGACGGCCGGCGCCGTCGAGCTGCTCACCGAGCGCACCGACTGGCCGGCCGCCGACCATCCGCGCCGTGCGGGCGTGTCGTCCTTCGGGATCAGCGGCACCAACGCGCACGTCATCCTGGAGCTGCCCGAGTCGGCGGAGCCGGAGAGCGAGGCCGCACCCGGCCTGGTGCCGTGGGTGGTGTCCGCCAAGTCCGAGGCGGCACTGGACGCGCAGCTCGCGCGGCTCACGGATGCCGGGGAACTGCCCTCCGCGGACGTGGCGTTCACCTTGGCCGGGCGGTCGGCGCTGCCGCACCGCACCGTGCTCGTGGACGGCGTGGAGCTGGCCCGCGGGGTCGCGGCCGACGGCAGGACGGCGTTCCTGTTCTCCGGACAGGGCTCGCAACGGCTCGGCATGGGCCGGGAGTTGTACGCCCGCTTCCCGGTGTTCGCCCGTGCCTTCGACGAGGTGTGCGAGGCTCTGGAGCTTCCGGTTCGGAACGTCGTGTGGGGTGAGGACGAGGAGCTGCTGAACCGGACCGCGTACGCCCAGGCCGGGTTGTTCGCCGTCGAGGTGGCGCTCCACCGTCTCGTCGAATCCCTCGGCGTGCGTGCGGAGTTCCTGGCCGGGCACTCGATCGGTGAGGTCGCCGCGGCACACGTGGCCGGGGTGTTCAGCCTGGCCGACGCCTGTGCCCTGGTGGCCGCCCGCGGCCGACTGATGCAGGCGCTGCCGTCCGGCGGCGCGATGCTCGCGGTGCAGGCGACGGAGGACGAAGTGCTGCCCCTGCTGGGCGACTTCGTGTCGATCGCCGCCGTCAACGGCCCGCGCTCGATCGTCGTCTCGGGAGCGGATGACGCCGTCGCGGCGATCGAGGCGCACTTCGCCGACCGCCGGACCACGCGCCTGCGGGTGTCCCACGCGTTCCACTCCCCGCTGATGGACCCGATGCTGGAGGACTTCCGCGAGGTCCTCAACGGGCTGACCTACCACACCCCTTCGATCCCGGTCGTCTCCAACCTGACCGGTGCGCCGGCCGAGGACCTCTGCACCCCCGACTACTGGGTGCGCCACGTCCGTGAGGCCGTCCGTTTCGCCGACGGCGTCCGCACCCTCCACGAGGCAGGCGTCCGCCGCTTCCTCGAACTCGGCCCCGACGCCGTCCTCACCGCGCTCACCGCGAGCGCGCTGCCCGACGACGCCGACGCCGTGGCCACCCCCGCGCTCCGCAAGGACCGGCCCGAGGAGGCGAACCTCCTCCAGGCCCTCGCGAGCCTGCACGTCCACGGCGCGAAGGTCGACTGGCGGGCCCTGCTCGCCGGAGCCGGCCGGCACCTCGCCGAGCTCCCGACCTACCCGTTCGAGCACCGGGACTACTGGCCGACCGGCCTGCCCGCCGGCCGCGGCGCCGAGTCCGCCGGGCTCAGGAACGCCGAACATCCGCTGCTCACCGGCTCGCTGGAGCTGGCCGACAGCGACGGCCTGCTGTTCACCGGCCGCCTGTCGGCGCGGTCCCACCCGTGGGCGGCGGACCACGTCGTCATGGGCTCGGTCCTGGTGCCGGGCACGGCGCTGGTCGAGCTGGCCGTGCGCGCGGGCGACGAGGTCGGCTGCGACGTCGTCGAGGAACTGACGCTCGCGGCGCCGCTGATCCTCCCGGGGACGGGAGCCGTGCAGCTCCAGGTCGCCGTCGGGGCGCCGGACGACGCGGGCCGCCGGCCCGTGAGCGTCCACTCCCGGCCCGGCTCGGGCGGCCCGCACCCGTGGACCCTGCACGCCGGCGGCGTGCTGGGCACGGGCGCGGCACCGGCGGCGTTCGACGCCTCGGTGTGGCCGCCGGCCGGCGCCGAGCAGATCGACCTGACCGGCCTCTACAGCGGCCTGGCGGAGGCCGGGTTCGGGTACGGCCCCGCCTTCCAGGGCCTCCGGACGGTCTGGCGCCGTGGCGACGAGCTCTTCGCCGACGTCTCCCTGCCCGAGGGCGTCGAGGGCGGCGCCTACGGTCTGCACCCGGCGCTGTTCGACGCCTGCCTGCACACGCTCGCCGTGGGCGGCGGGCTCGGCGAGGGCGGCGCCGGGGTGCCGTTCGCGTGGGAGCACGTCGCGCTGCACGCCTCCGGGGCGTCCGCGCTGCGGGTCCGGCTGGCGCCGTCGGCATCCGGCGGGCTGGCGCTCGCCGCGGCCGACACCGAGGGCCGGCCGGTCGCGTCGGTGGGCTCGCTCACCGTCCGGCCGATCGCCGCCGAGCAACTCGGCGCGGCCGTCCGCCCGGCCGGCCACGACGCGCTGTTCCGCCTCGACTGGGTGCCGGTGCAGGTGCCCGCCGACGCGGACGTGGCGTTCGTCTGCGTCGAGCCGACCGCGCAGGCGCTGGCCGGGCTCGCCGCAGGGGCCGACGTGCCGCCGGTCGTGCTGGCCGAACTCCCGTCTGGTGAAGCCGAATCGGTGCACGCCAGGGTGACCGCCGTCCTGGAGCTGGTCCAGGCGTGGCTCGCGGAGGACGCGTTCGCGGCCTCCCGGCTGGTGTTCGTGACGAGGGGCGCGGTGTCCGGCGCCGACCTCGCCGGGGCCGCGGCCTGGGGCCTGGTGCGCTCGGCGGCCTCGGAGGAGCCGGGCCGGTTCGGCCTGTTCGACCTCGCCACCGCCGAGACCGAGCTCCTGCCCGCCGCCCTCACCGTCGATGAGCCGCAACTGTTGCTTCGGGACGGTGAGTTGTTCGCCGCCCGCCTGGCGCGGGAGGAGCTCGCGGCCGAGGCCCCGAGCTGGCCCACCGAGGGTACGGTGCTGATCACCGGTGGCACCGGCGGCCTCGGCCGCCTGGTGGCCCGGCACCTTGCCGCCGAGCACGGCGTGCGCAGCCTGCTCCTGGTCAGCCGCAGCGGCGGCGCCTCCGACGGCGTGGCCGAACTGGTCGCCGAACTCGCCGGGCTCGGTGCCGAGACGGCCGTCGAGGCCTGCGACGTCGCCGACGAGGCCGCCGTCACCGCGCTGTTCGCCCGCCACGACGTCCGCGCGGTGGTGCACACCGCGGGCGTCCTGGACGACGGGACGATCGGCTCGCTCACGTCCGAGCGCATCGGCGCCGTCCTGCGCCCGAAGGCGGACGCCGCGTGGAACCTCCACCGGGCCGCCGAAGGCGTCGAGACCTTCGTCCTGTTCTCCTCGGCGGCCGGCACGCTCGGCAACCCCGGCCAGGCCAACTACGCGGCGGCCAATGCCTTCCTTGACGCACTCGCCCGCCACCGCCACTGCCTCGGCCTGCCCGCGGTCTCCCTGGCGTGGGGCCCGTGGACCGGCACCGGGGGCATGACCGGCACCCTCACCGAGGCCGAGGCCGAACGACTGGCCCGGGCCGGCATGCCGCCGCTCACGCCGGAACTGGGCCTCGCCCTGTTCGACGCGACCACGGCCGGCACGGCACCCGCCGTCCTGCCGCTCCGCCTCGACCCGGCCGCCCTGAGCCGGCGCGGCGAGATCCCGCCGCTCCTGCGCGGCCTGGTGCGCGTGCCGGTCCGGCGCGGCTCGGCCGCCGGCGCGGACGGCGGGACGGGCGGCGGTGCCGAGTTCGTGCGCCGGCTGTCCGAACTGCCGGGTGCCGAACGACACGAGGCGCTGCTGGAAGCGGTCCGCCGCCAGGTCGCCGCGGTCCTCGGTCACACCGACGCGTCCGGGGTGGACCCGCAGCGGGCCTTCCAGGACCTCGGGTTGGACTCGCTGACGGCAGTCGAGCTGCGCAACCGCCTGGGCGCTTTGGTGAGCCTGCGGCTGCCGGCGACGCTGGTCTTCGACCACCCGACCGTGGCGGAGCTGGTGGACCACCTGTTCGAGCGGCTCGGCCTCCAGCCCGAACCCACTGAGGGTCCGGCCGCCCTGCTGGCCGAACTCGACCGGTTGGAGCAGACGTTCGGGACGACCGAGGTGGACGGATCGGACGAGGCGCTGTTCGACCAGGTGGCCGCCCGCCTGGAGGTGCTGCGCTCGAAGTGGCTCGCCGCCCGGAGCGCCGCTGCCGCAGACGGGGCATCGGGCTCCGGGGCTTTCGACTTCGAGTCGGCCTCGGACGACGAGATGTTCGACCTGTTGGACAACGAACTGGGCCTCGCCGACTGACCCCGGCCCCCTTGCCTCCCCGCGTCGCGGGAGCCCGGGCCTGGGCGCCCCCCGCCGCCCGGGGTGGGGGCCCCACCCGCGGAGTGGGGGTTCCCCCCCCACGGTAGGGGGCCCCGTCGGGGGCCA
>NZ_JBMVFA010000035.1:6016-72142 GCF_049543595.1 Kitasatospora sp. NPDC094028
TGGCGCCGGGCTCCTCGTTTTTTTCCTCCTTTTTCCAAACCTACGGGGCCCCCCCCCCCCCCCCCCCCCCCCCGCCCCCCCCCGGGGGGGGGCCCCCCCCGCGGGGCCCCCCCCCACGGCCCTGTCTGCGGTCCCGACCGTCGAAGTCGGGGATCACCCGATCCGTTCGGGCGCCAGTTCTGGGCACTCTCCTAGTCGCCCCGGCCGCACAGTTGGCGGCATCGTGCGGCCGCGGGCGCCGTACCACGGGCCGGGAGGCGACGGATGGGAACGATGGTGCTCGGGGACCTGCTCGACGAGGCGGTGCTGACACTCCAGGGCGCGGTCCAGGCGGATGCGCGCCAGGAGGCGGAGCAACTGGCGGCGCGGGTGCTCGGAGCGGAGCCGGCCGGGCTGGACCCGCAGAGGGAAGTCGACGGCAGGTCGGTACGGCGGCTGCGAGAGCTGGTGGGCAGGAGAGCAGACGGTGTGCCGCTCGGGCACCTCACCGGGCGGGCCGTGTTCGCCGGTCTCGAACTCCTCGTCGGGCCCGGCGTGTTCGTGCCGCGGGTGCACAGTGAGCTCGTGCTGGCAGCCGGCCTGGCGGCCGTCGCGGAGACGGAGGCGCCCACAGTCGTCGACCTGTGCGCCGGCTCCGGCGCGATCGGCCTCGCCCTCGCCCACGCACGGCCGGACGCCCGGGTGCACGCGGTCGAGTTCGACCCCGTCGCCGCGGACTTCGCCCGCCGCAACGCGGCCCTCCGCGCCGCGCTCGGGGATGCCGGGGTGACCGTCCACGAGGGCGAGGCGGCCCGGGCGGACGAACTGACCGGGCTGGCGGCCGAGGCGGACCTGGTCCTCGCGAACCCGCCCTTCATGCCGGACGCGGCCGACGTGCCGGACGAGTTCGGCCGCTACCAGCCCCGCCAGGCCGTGTTCGGCGGCGCCGACGGCCTGCGGGTCGTCCGCCAGGTGGTGGAGGCGGCGGCGGGGCTGCTACGGCCGGGCGGCACGCTGGTGGTCGAGCACGGCCACCTGCACGGCGCGACGGTGCCGGCGCTCCTGCGCGAGTCGGGTCGCTTCGCCGAGGTGTCCTGCCGCCCGGACCACGACGGCTGGCCCCTCTGCTCGGTGGCGGTCCGGACGGCCGCCTCGGGCACCAGGCGGCTTCCAGGGGCCGCTGTCCCCGACACCGACCGAGGCTGAGGCCCGCAGGCACGCCCGGGGCCGGTTCTCCTCCCGAGAACCGGCCCCGGGCGATCCCGAGAGCGACGAAGCGGCCCTGCCCTCGGGTGCGAGGGCGGGGCCGCGAAGCAGGGGCTGAGGCCAGAGGCCGGACCGCGTGGTGCACGGGAAGTCGGATCGGCCGACTTCCTGCGCACAGTCAGGACGGGCGGCGAGGCTCAGCGCGGCGTCAGCGGCCGCCGGAAGCCGACCACCGCCAGCCATGCGCCGACCCCCGCCACCGCCGCGCCGAGCAGCAGCGCCCACACGGCGGTGCCCGTTCCCGGCAGGCCGAGGGCGAGGGCTCGCGTGGAGTCGATGGCGTACGTGAGCGGGTTGACGTGGGCGACGGCGGCCAGCCAGCCCGGGAGGTCGGCGGTCGGGACGTAGGCGCTGGAGGCGAACATCAGCGGGAGCACCGCGATGATCGCGAGGTTCTGGATCGGCTCGGCCCGCCGCAGCCAGGCCGCCGCCGCGATGAACAGCCAGCCGAGGGCCCAGCTCATGAACAGCGTCAGCCCGATGGAGGCCACGACCGCGCCGGCCCCGCCCCTGGGGTTGTAACCGAGTACGAGGATGCCGAGCAGCAGGATGATCACGGCCTGGACGGCGGCGCGCACCAGCGTGGTGAGGCTGCGGGCGACCAGCAGCGAACTCGGCGCGACGGGCAGGCAGCGCAGCCGCGCGACGATGCCGTTCTGCAGGTCCTCGACGAGGCCGACCCCGGACTGGACGGCGGACTGCACGGCGTTGTCGACGAGGACGGCGGGCAGGACGAAGTCCAGGTACGTGACGTCCGGCGGGAAGTGCGGCGGGAGCCCCATCCGGCTGAACACCTGGGAGAGCACCACGAGCGTGATGACGGGCTGGAGCAGGCCGAAGAGCAGCACCGCAGGGTCGGTCACGAGCGCGCGCAGCGACCGGCCGGTGAGGATGCGGACCTGGGTGAGCCGCGAACTGCCGTGCCAGGCGGGCGCGGTGGGCATCGACGTGCGGGGCGGTCGGCCGGTGTCGAGCGTGGTGGTCACCGAGCGGGTCCTTCCGGGCTGACGAGGCGGGCGGGGTGGCCGGGGCGGTCGGCGCGATGTGCGAGGGCGAGGTAGACGTCGTCCAGGCCGGGCTCGCCGAAGGTGAGCTCCGCGGCCTCGATCCCGACCCCGTCGAGCGCCCGGACGACGGCGGCGATGTCGCGGGTGGCCTCGATCGGGACGACGAGGGCGGCGCCCTCGCGGCCGGTGACGGGGGCGAGCCCGGCTCGGCGCAGTGCCTCGGCGGCGCGCTCGCAGTCGCTCCCGGCAGGCCCGTCGAGGACGACGGTGACGGTGCGCCGGCCGACCCGGGCCTTGAGCTCGGCCGGGGTGCCGTGGGCGACGACGCCACCGCCGGAGAGCACGGTGATGGCGTCGGCGAGCCGATCGGCCTCGTCGAGGTACTGGGTGGTGAGCAGGACGGTGGTGCCCTCGGCGACGAGGCCCTCGACGATCTCCCAGAGGCCGAGCCGGCTGACCGGGTCGAGGCCGGTGGTGGGCTCGTCCAGGAACACCACCTCGGGTCGGCCGACCAGGCTCGCGGCGAGGTCGAGGCGGCGGCGCAGGCCGCCGGAGTAGGTCTTGGCGGGCCGGTCGGCGACCTGCCCGAGGTCGAACAGGTCCAGGAGCTCGTCGGCGCGGGTCCGCGCGGCGCGGCGGCCTGCGCCGAGCAGCCCGGCGAGCAGGAGGAGGTTGTCGCGCCCGCTGAGCCGCCCGTCGACCGTGGCGTACTGGCCGGTGAGGCCGATCCTGCGGCGGACCTCGGCGGGACGGCGCCGGACGTCGAACCCGGCGACGCTGGCCCGGCCGGTGGTGGGCGCGAGGGCGGTGGTGAGGACGCCGACGAGGGTGGTCTTGCCGGCGCCGTTGTGGCCGAGCAGGGCGAGCACGCTGCCCCGGGGGACGGCGAGGCTGACCGAGTCGAGGGCGCGGACGGTGCCGAAGGTCATGCCGACGTCGACCGCCTCGATCACGAGGTCGTCGTCGGCCGCGGCGGGCGGGGGCGGGGCGGTACGGGCGGGCATGGTCGGGTCTCCGTACGGGGGATCGGCAGGGGGCTCGCAGGGTTGTCGGCCGAGGGGGTCAGTCGACGGCGTCCATCAGGCGGAAGAGCTCTTCGTCGGTGGCCGTGTCGAGGTCGGGTCCTGGGCCTGGGCGGGCCGGGCCGGCGGGTGCGGCGCAGCGCCGGGCGAGGTCGCGCAGCCGGGTGGCGGTGGCCGGGTCGAGGGCGGTGCCGGCGGCGAGCAGCGCGGCGAGCCGGTCGACCAGGCCGGCGGCGGTGGGCTCCGGTGCGGCTCCCCGGTCGAGCCGGGCGCCGAGGGCGCGGACGACGGCGGCCGGGGAAGGGTGGTCGAAGACGAGGGTCGCGGGGAGGGCGGTGCCGGTGGCGGCGGCGATGCGTTCGCGCAGCTCGACCGCGTTGACGGAGTTGACGCCGAGGTCGGCGAACGCGTCGGCGGCATCGAGGTCTTCGGCGCCGCGCCCGACCACGGCGGCGGTCTCGGTGAGGACGATTTCGAGGAGGAGGGCGTCGTGCTCCTCGGGGCTCGCTGTTGCGAGTCGGTCGTCGAAGAGCGGCACCTCGGCAACGGCTACGGCCGGCGGCGTCGGGGCGGCGGCCGCGAGCCAGTACGTCTGCCGCTGGAACGGGTACGTCGGCAGCGGCACGGGCCGGGCGCCGGGCAGGACGGCGCCCCAGTCCACCGGCACACCGTGCAGGTGGAGGCGACCGGCGGCGGCGAGCAGGGCACGCGTCTCGTGCGCCTGGTCCGCCGAGCCGCTCGCGATGACGGCGGCCGACGGTCCGGCGTCCCCGGCGGCCAGGCACTCACCGAGCATGGGTGCGAGCGCGGCGGAGGGCCCGAGTTCGAGGTAGGCGTCGACGCGCTCCGCCTCCAGCCGCGAGACGGCGTCCCGGAATCGGACCGGCTCCCGGGCCTGCCGCACCCAGTGGCCGGGGTCGCCGGCCTCGACGGCGGTCAGCGGGCGCCCCGTCACGCCGGAGACCAGCGGCACGGCGGGCGCGGCGAACGACAACCCCTCCAGCACGCCGCGGAATTCCGCCAGCATCGGCTCCAGCAGCGGCGAGTGGAAGGCGTGCGACACGCGCAGCCGCGCCGTCCGCCGGCCGGCGAAGTGGGCCTCGATCCCCGCGACGGCGCCCTCAGCGCCCGAGACGACGACGGACGACGGCCCGTTGACGGCCGCGAGCGAGACGAACTCGCCCAGCAGCGGCAGGACTTCGTCCTCCGTCGCCCGGACGGCGAGCATCGCGCCACCGGCCGGGAGGGCCTGCATGAGCCGTCCCCGGGCGGCGACCAGCGTGCACGCGTCCACCAGAGACAGCACCCCGGCCACGTGCGCGGCGGCGATTTCGCCGACCGAGTGCCCGGCCAGCAGGTCGGGGCGCACGCCCCAGGACTCCAACAGCCGGTGGAGCGCGACCTCGTGGGCGAACAGCGCGGGCTGCGCGAACTCCGTCCGGTCGAGCAGCGGTTCGAGATCGTCGTCCCACAGGGCGGAGCGCAGCGGCCGCTTCAGCAGCGGATCCAGGACGCCGCACACCTCGTCCAGGGCGGTCGCGAACTCCGGGAAGGCGGCGGCGAGTTCGCGCCCCATCCCGGGCCGCTGGCAGCCCTGCCCGGCGAAGACGAAGGCGAGCCGCCCGCCGCCGTCGCGCCGACCGGTCGCCGGGGCGACCGGCGAGGGCTCCCCGGTGGCGAACCGCCGCAGCGCATCCGCGAGTTCGGCGCGGCCGGCGCCGACCAGCAGCGCCCGGTGGCCGTGGACGGCCCGGGTGGTGGCCAGCGCGTGCGCGAGGTCCGGCAGGGCGTACGAGGGCTCGGCGGTGAGGTGCTCGGCCAGCCGCCCGGCCTGGGCCCGCAGGGCCGGCTCGCTGCGGGCGGAGAGCACCAGCGGCACCGGACGATCCTCGGAGCCTTCAGGATCCGCGGGTTCCGCGGGAGCCTCCTCCAGCACCACGTGCGCGTTGGTCCCGCTGATCCCGAACGACGACACGCCCGCGCGCCGCGCCCGACCGGCCTCCCGGGGCCACGGCTGCGCCTGCGTCAGCAGTCGGACGGCGCCGGAGGACCAGTCCACCCGGGTGGTCGGCTCGGTGACGTGCAGGGTCCGCGGCAGCAGGCCGTGCCGCAGCGCCTGCACCGTCTTGATCACGCCGGCCACTCCGGCCGCCGCCTGGGCGTGCCCGATGTTCGACTTGACGGACCCGAGCCACAGCGGGCGGTCCGCCGGGCGTGCGGCGCCGTGGACGGCGATCAGCGCCTGCGCCTCGATCGGGTCGCCGAGCGAGGTCCCGGTGCCGTGGGCCTCGACGGCGTCGACGTCGCCGGGGGTGAGCCCCGCGTCGGCCAGTGCGCGGCGGATCACGCGCTGCTGCGCAGGGCCGTTGGGCGCGGTGATGCCGTTCGAGGCGCCGTCCTGGTTGACGGCCGAGCCGCGGACGACGGCGAGCACCGGGTGCCCGTCGCGCCGCGCGTCGCTCAGCCGCTCCAGGACGAGCAGGCCCGCGCCCTCGGACCACGCGGCGCCGTCGGCGTCGTCCGAGAAGGACTTGCAACGGCCGTCGGGGGCCAGGCCGCGCAGCCGGGAGAACTCGACGAACGACCTCGGCGTGGCCATCACCGCGACGCCGCCGGCCAGGGCGAGCGAGGACTCGCCCGAGCGCAACGAGCGGCAGGCGAGGTGGAGGGCGACGAGCGAGGAGGAGCACGCGGAGTCGACGGTGAGCGCCGGGCCCTCCAGGCCGAAGCAGTACGAGATCCGCCCGGCGAGCGCGCTGCCGGCGGTGCCGATCCCGAGGAGTCCCTCCAACTCCGCAGGGGCGCCGGCACCGTAGTCGTGGTACATCGCGCCGGTGAAGACGCCGGTGCGGCTTCCGCGCAGCCCGGTCGGGTCGATGCCGGCGTGCTCCAGCGCCTCCCAGGCGGTCTCCAGGAGCAGCCGCTGCTGCGGGTCGGCGGCCAGGGCCTCGCGCGGGGAGAAGCCGAAGAAGGCGGCGTCGAACCGCCCTGCGCCGTCCAGGAATCCGCCCCGGCGGACGTAGGACGTCCCGGCGTGCTCGGGGTCGTCGTGGAAGAGGCCGTCGAGGTCCCACCCGCGGTCGGCGGGGAAGGCGGAGTCGGTGTGGGTGCCATCGGCGACGAGCGTCCACAGCTCGTCGGGGGAGGAGACCCCACCCGGCAGGCGGCAGGCCATGCCGACGATCGCGACCGGCTCGTCGGAGGCGTCGTACGGGCCCTCGTCCGGTCGGTCCGGCACTGCGCCCGACAGCAGGGACGCGACGGCGGCCGGGGTGGGGTGGTCGAAGCCGAGGCTCACCGGCAGCGGACGGCCGGTCTCCTCCGCCAGCAGGTTGCGCAGCCGGATGGTGCGCACCGAGTCCAGCCCGTACGCGCGGAACGCCGTGTCGGCGCCGATCGCCTCGTCGTCCGGGCCCCGCCCCATCACCTCCGCCGCGCACGAGCGCACGAGGTCCAGCGCGTCGTGGTAGTCGAGCACGGACGGACCGCGGACGGACGCCTCCCGGGCCACGAGTTCCTCCAGCGACCGTCGGTGCAGCTTCCCGGCCGGGGTGCGCGGGAGGTCGTCGACGGTCACCAGTTCCAGCGGCATCTTGTACTCGGCGACCTCCCGCTGACGGAGAAAACCGGTCACGGCCCGCAGCCCGATCGCCGGATCCGCCGCACGGGTGAGCACCAGGCACGGGATCTCGCCGAGCCGCGCGTCCGCCCGCCCGACGACGGCGAGCGGGCCGATGCCCGGCATCGCCGCCAGGAGCTCCTGGACCTCGGTCGCGTCGAACTTCCGCCCGCCCACGTTGATCAGCTCCGCCGCGCGCCCGTGGAAGCGCAACTGCCCGTCCTCCCCGAGGCTCGCCCGGTCGCCCGTGCGCAGCCAGCCGTCCGGCGTGATCGCCGCGCGGGTCAGCTCGGGATCCCGGTAGTAGCCGCGGAACATGCTCGGGCTCCGGTACTGGAGGTCGCCCGCCTCGCCGGGCGGCAGCTCCCGTCCGTCCTCGCCGACGATCCGCACGCGCGCTCCGACCGTGGGCCGGCCCACGCTGCGCACGGCGGTGCCGGCCGGGTCGGCAGCCGAGGTCCGGGTGCCGGTGCCGAGCTCGGACATGCCCCAGACGACCACGAGCTCGCCGCCGAGCGCCGCCCGCACGTCGGCGGCCAGCGCGGCGGGGATCGCCGCCCCGGCGGTGCGCACCTGGTGCGGCCGGAATCCGGCGGGCTTTCCGGTGCGGGCCAGCGCACCGACGATGTCGTGCAGCTGCGCCGGGACGGCGAAGACCGCGCTGGGGGCGGTGCGCCGGGCCAGCGCGAGGAATCGCTCGGGGTCCCAGCCGCGCAGCAGCACCTGCCGGCAAGCCCGGAACAGCGCGGTGTGCAGGGACTGCAGCCCGAAGAGGTGGGTCAGTGGGCAGGCCGTCAGGATCGCGTCGGCGAAGGCCGCGCCGCCTTCCTGGGCGACGGACGCGGTGTTGGACAGCAGCCCGTCGTGGCTGTGCAGGCAGATCTTCGGCCGGGCCGAGGTGGTGCCGGAGGACGGGATGAGGACCAGTGGGTCCTCGGGCCGCACCTCGACGGGGAGCGGTGCGTGGCCCGCCCAGTCGGCCGTCAGCCGGTCCAGCGCGTGGACGTGCGGCGCCCGTGGCAGCTCGTCCGGGTGACCGGCCACCAGCGCCGCCCTCAGGGACGCCACGTGGGCCAGCAGTTCCGGCGCGGTGTCCGCCGCCTCCGGGGGGAGGATGACGGCCACCGGCTCCGACCGGGCCAGCAGCGCGCGCACGTCGGCGGCGCCGTGCCCGGCGTGGACCGGAAGCAGCACCGCACCCACGGTCGCGACGGCGACGTGCGCGGTGTGGTACTCCGGGCAGTTGGGCAGCTGGACGGCGACCACGTCGCCCGGCACGACGCCCAGCTCCTGGAGCGCTCGGGCCAGTGCGGCGACGTCGTCCGCCCACTGGCGCCAGGTCAGCTCCCGATCGCCGTCGACCAGGGCGACGGCCTCCGGCGCGCGGGCCACCGCCGCCGCGAACACCCCCGGCAGGGTGTGGCCGCCCAGCGCGCGGGGGGAACCGGCGACCGGATCGATCGCGTAGTCATCGCTGTGGATGGGCACGTTCACTCCCGAGGACGTTGCTGGGCGGCTGCGGAGGCCGTCCTCAGCCGGAGACGGCGGGGAAAGCCCTGGACGTACGGCGCCGACGCGGGGCGGGCTGCTCCTCCTGCGGGAGCGAGGCGTCGAGCAGGGCGAGCAGCGGGCGGGCCTTGACCACCGTCTCGTCGAACTCGGCCTCGGCGTCCGACAGCGCGATGATCGCGCCGCCGACGCCGTAGCGCAGCCGGCCTCCGCTCAGCACGGCGGTGCGGATCACGATGCTCAGATCGGCGGCGCCGGTGAGCGAGAGGTAGCCGATCGCGCCGGAGTAGACGCCACGCGGTCCGTTCTCCAGCCGGTCGATGATCTGCATGGTGCGCAGCTTGGGTGTGCCCGTCATCGAGCCGCCGGGGAACGCCGACCGGACGCCGTCGACCGCGCTGCACTCGGGGCGCAGCAGGGCCCGTACGGTGCTGACGAGCTGGTGGGCGGTCGCGTAGGTCTCGACGTCGAAGAGCGGGTCGGCGACGACGGAGCCGGTCACGGCGCACCGCCCGAGGTCGTGCCGGACGAGGTCGACGACCATGAGGTTCTCGGCCCGGTCCTTCTCGCTGGTGGCCAGGTCGGCGACCAGCAGGTCGTCCTCCTGCGGGGTGGCGCCGCGCGGCCGGGTGCCCTTGATGGGCTTGGACTCCATCAGGCCGTCCGGGCCGATCCGCAGGAAGCGCTCGGGGGAGGAGCTGAGCACGGCGAGGTCGCCGAAGCCGAGGAAGGCGGCGAACGGGGCCGGACTGATCCGCCGCAGGGCGCGGTAGGCCTGCCAGGGGTCGAGATCGGTGGGGGCGTCGATCATATTGGTGAGGCAGACCTCGTAGGTCTCGCCGGCCGCGATCTCGTCCTGGCACGCGTCGATGAGCTTGAGGTAGGACTCGCGCGGGTGGCGCAGCCGCAGGCCGGTCCGCCCTGCGGGCGAGGAGGGGCCGGGCCGGGTGTGCGAGGGCGGGCCGGTGTGAGGGGCGGGCCCGGTGAGCAGGGCGGCGGTGTCGTCCAGCCAGGCACGGGCGGAGGCCTCCCGGCCGTCCTCGGTGAGGGCGAGCAGGTGCGTGGTGCCGGTGCGGTGGTCGACGACGAGCGCGCGGTCGGCGAACACCATGACGGCGTCCGGGTCGGGTGAGCTGTGGGCGCGTTCGCCGCCGCACTCGGCCTTGAGCTCGTAGCCGAGGTAGCCGACCCAGCCGAGCCCGAAGTCGAACGGCAGCTCGGGCACGTCGACGTCCAACGACTTCAGGTCCTCGTCGAGCCAGCGCAGGAACTCCTCCTCCAGCACCTGTGTGTTGCCGCCGGCCGTCACCGTGACGGTGCCGCTCCGCACGTCGGCGGTGGCGACGCGGGCGAGCGGCCCGCAGGCGTTGCCCATCGCGGAGATCTGCCCGAGCCGGCCGCCCGGGCGGCTGCTGTCGAGCCAGAAGGGGTGGCTGCCGGCGCGGAACACGCGGTCGAAGATGGTCTCGGCGTCCCACTCGGTGTCGAGCCGCCGGGTCCGGACGGCCAGGTGGCGGGTGTCCGGCCGCGGTGCGGCGTCGGCTTCGGGAGAGGTACGGGGGTGCGGTGGGGCGGCGCGGCGCGGGCGGCCGTGCTGTTCGGTGAGGTCGCGGAAGTTCGCGAGCAGCTGTCTGCCCGCCTCGGTGCCGATCGACTCGGGGTGGAACTGCACGCCCCACAGGGGGAGTTCGTGGTGGCGCAGCGCCATCACCACCCCGTCGTCGGTGGCCCAGGCGATCGGTTCGAGGGCAGAGGAGAGGGAGGTGACCGCGAGCGAGTGGTAGCGGACCACCTCCAGCGGGTTGGGCAGGTGGTGGAAGAGCCCGGTGCCGGTGTGCCGAACGTCCGAGGTGCGCCCGTGCCGGGGCTCGGGCGCCCGGCCGACGGTGGCGCCGTGGGCGAGGGCGAGGCCCTGGTGGCCGAGGCAGACGCCGAGGACGGGCAGCCGGCCCTCGCGGGCGATCCCGGCGCAGTGGCCGAAGTCGGCGGGGTTGTGCGGGGTGCCGGGGCCGGGGGAGAGCACGACGTTGTCGAACGCGTCGAGCAGCTCGGGCCGGAAGGACGGGTCGTCGTTGCGGACGACCTCCGGCTCCCGCCCGTTGACCTCGGCGAGGTAGTGGAACAGGTTGTAGGTGAACGAGTCGTAGTTGTCGACCAGGAGAGTGCGCATCAGGGGTCCTTGTCCTGCCGGTGCCACCGGGCGGGGCCGGCGGTTGGTCAGCGGAGCGCGGCGAGTTCGGAGGCGATCTCCCGCAGGACCGCCGTCTGCTGCTCGGCCAGGAAGAAGTGGCCCCCGGGGAGGACCTGGATCCGGAAGGCGCCGGTGGTGTGGTGTTGCCAAGCCCGGGCCTCGGCGAGGGTGGTCCGTGGGTCGGCATCCCCGGTGAGCGCGGTGATCGGGCAGCCGAGGACGCGCTCCGGCCCGCAGGTGTAGCGCTCGATGGCGCGGTAGTCGGCGCGGATCGCGGGCATCGCCATGCGCAGGATCTCATCGTCACCGAGCAGTTGGGTACTGGTGCCGTTGAGCAGCTTGAGCTCGGCGATGACGCCCTCGTCGTCCTGCTGGTGCACGGTCTCGGTCCGGGTGGTGGCCGGCGCCCGGCGGCCGGAGGCGATGACGGCCCGGGGCGCGTGGGTGCCCTTCCGTTCGAGCCGCCACGCGGTCTCGAAGGCGAGGGCGGCGCCCATGCTGTGGCCGAAGAGGACGGTGGGGAGGTCGTCCAGGGTGAGTAGCTCGTCGGTGATCCGGTCGGCGAGAGTGTCGATGTCCTCGACGCAGGGCTCCAGACGGCGGTCCTGCCGCCCCGGGTACTGCAGGGCGATCACCTGGGTGTCGGCGGCGAGGGCCGCGGAGACGGGGTGGTAGAAGCTGGCGGAGCCACCGGCGTGCGGGAAGCACACCAGGCGCACGGGGTGCCCGGCTCCCGGGTGGAAGCGGCGTAGCCAGAGCGTACTCGGCGTGTCGGGACTGGTCACGGGGTCGATCCTCTTTCGGTGCGGGATTCAGTCCCGGTGGACGGTGATGGCGGCGGACGGACAGAGCGTGGCTGCCAACTCGACCGCGTTCGGGTGTGTGGCGGCCGCGTCGGGGTCGATCAGTTCGACCACGCCGTCGTGGTCCTGGTCGAAGACGGCGCCGGCGTTGAGCACGCACTGGCCCGCGCCGACGCAGCGCGCGGTGTCGACGGTGACACGCATGGACATCTCTCCTGGGGCGGTGTCGTGGACAGGGGCTACCAGCGGACCGGCAGCGCGTGCAGGCCGCACAGCACGCCGTCGTACTTGAACGGCAGTTCCTCGGTCGGCGCCGCCAGGTGCAGGCCCGGGATGCGCTCGAAGAGCCTTCGGTAGGCGATCTCCATCTCGATCCGGACCAGGTTCTGTCCCAGGCACTGGTGGACGCCGTAGCCGAAGGCGACGTGGTGGCGCTCGGTCCGGGCCGGGTCGAAGGCGTACGGGCAGGCGAAGGCCTGCTCGTCATGGTTGGCCGCGGCCACCAGCGGCACGATGCCCTCGCCGGCCCGGATCAGCTGGCCGGCGATCTCGATGTCCTCGGTCGCGACCCGCAGGGAGACCAGGTCGGCCACCGAGTGGAAGCGCAGGGTCTCCTCGACGACGCGGTCGTCCCCGATCCACCGGGGGTTGTTCAGCAGGGTCAGCACGCCGAGCGCGATGTTGTTGGCGGTGGTCTCGTGCCCGGCGATCAGCAGCAGCATGAGCACCCCGGACATCTCCCGGGGCTCGATCGCGCCGGTCGCCAGCAGCCGGCTGATCAGGTCGTCACCGGGCCACTTCTGCTTGATGGCGACCAACCGGTTGATGTAGCGGAGCAGTTCGCGCGAGGCGGTGTCGCGCTGCCCGTCGGTGGAGGAGCGGATCGCCACCAGGGTGCGGGTGCGGGACTCGAAGAAGTCCCGGTCGACCGGCGGTACACCGAGCAGGGCCGAGATGACCAGCGAGGGGACGGGCAGGGCGAAGTCGGCGACCAGGTCGCCCTCGTTGCCGCCGGCCAGCATGGCGTCGATGCACCGGTCCACGGTCTGCTCGACCGCGGGCCGCAGCTCCCGGACGCGGCGGACGCTGAACTCGGGGATGAGCGCCTTGCGGAAACGGTCGTGCTCGGGCGAGTCCAGGCCGACGAACCATCCGGGGATCTGCTCCTGGCGGGGCACGCCCATGGTCTGGCTGACGTTGGGGAACCCCGGGTGGTCGGGGTTGGAGCTGATCCTGCGGTCGGTCAGGACGGCCCGGACGTCCTCGTGCCGGGTGACCAGCCACACCCGGTTCCCGTTGGGCAGGTGGCACACCACCAGGCCGCTTTGCTCGCGGTAGTCCTGGTAGCGGGGCGGTGGAAAGGCCTCGCCGGGCCTGCGCAGCGGGAAGTCGACCACCCGCGGTTCGGCGTTCGTCATGTCGTCGGGTCTCCCTCGGGCGTGGTGCGCGGCGTCAGGACGCGCCGTAGAACGCGCGGACCCGCTCGATCACGCGGTCCTGGTCGGCGACGGTCAGAGCGGTGTAGGTGGGCAGGTAGAGGCCGTCGGCGGCGAAGCGGGTCGCGTTGAGGTCGGTCCAGGCCGGGTCGAGGTAGCCGGGCTGGCGGCTCATCGGCTGGAAGAACAGCCGGGTCTCGATGCCTTCCGCGGTCAGGAACTCCCGGAGTTCGCCGCGGCGTTCGGCGCGTAGGTCGTACATCCACAGCACGTCCCGGGGCGGCATCAGGGTGATCCCGGGGACGTCCCTGAGACCCTGGTCGTAGCGTCGCTCGATCTCCTTGCGGGCCGCGAGGAACTCGTCCAGCCGCTCGGTCTGGGCGACGGCGACGGCGGCCTGCATGGCCGTCATGCGGAAGTTGTAGGCGAGCTTCTTGTGCAGGAAGCTGTGGTCGGCGGTGAAGGCCATGGCCCGCAGGTGGGCCAGCTGGCCGGCCAGGCGGGGGTCGTCGGTGAGACAGATGCCGCCTTCGCCGGCTGTGATGATCTTGTTGGCGAACAGCGAGAAACACGCGATGTCGCCGACCGGGCGGATGCCGTGGGCCTCGGAGGAATCCTCCACGACCCGGAGGTTGTACTGATGGGCGATCTCCATGACCGCCGCCATGTCACACCGGCGGCCGTAGACATGCACCGGCATGATCGCCTTGGTGCGCGGGGTGATCCGCTCCTCGATCCGGGTCACGTCGATGTTCAGGTCGTCCGCGCAGTCGACGAAGACCGGGGTGGCGCCGGTGTAGGTCACCGCCCAGGCGCAGGCGATCATGGTGAACTCCGGCACGATGACCTCGTCGCCCGGGCCCACCCCGAGTGCGCGCAGCGCCAGGGTGAGGGCCGCGGTGCCCGAGGAGCAGGCGACACCGTGGGCCGAGCCGTTGTACGCGGCGAAGGCCTCCTCGAAGCGCCGGACGTACGGCCCCTGGGACGAGATCCAGCCGTCGCCGATCGTTCCGGTGACGTATTCCAGCTCCCGCCCGTCGAGGCTCGGCCGGGACACGGGGATGGTGAAGGGCATGGGGTCCTCACTCTGTGACGGGGCGCCACGCGACGGGTTCGCCGCCTCGCGGGTCGGCCCGGGGACGGTGCGGCGGGTGGTCAGGCCAGGGCCGGCAGGCCGAGCAGGAGGTCGGCCGCGGCGCTCCGGCCGCCCGCCGCGCGCTGTGCGGTGCCGATGCGTTCGGCACGCTCGCGGAAGGATCGGTCCCCGAGGACGCGGGTGAGCTTGTCCACGACGTCGTCCGGGTCGAGCTCCTGCGGTCGGTCCAGGGTCAGGCTGATCCCGAAGTCCCGTCCGCGCACGGCCTGGTCGTAGCAGTCCACCCACAGCGGCCGGACCACCAGCGGCTTCCCGAAGTACACACCCTCGTGGAAGCCGTTGCCGCCGCCGTGGGTGAAGAAGACCCCGACCTTGGGGTGGGCCAGCACGTCCAGCTGGGACGGCAGCCAGCTCTCGATCCGCAGGTTGCCCGGCAACTCGTCGCGCGGCGGCAGGAGGTGCTGCTGCTCGGCCGGCAGCCGCCACAGCACCTGGTGCCGGCCGTCCAGCCGCCGCGCGACCTCCACCAGGTCGCCCACCTGCGGCCGGGTGAGCCGGGTGATCGTACCGAAGCCCATGTAGACCACGGAGGACTGGGCGTCCAGCCAGTCCATGACACCGGTCGCGTCCGCGGCCCGCGAAGCCTCCGGCAGCGGCGGCACCATCGCCCCGACGAGCTCCACCTTCCCGGGAATTTCGAACGAATAGTCCAGTTCCCGCACAGAATTGCAAAGAACCATTTCCGCGCGGTCGATCCTGGTCATCGCGCTGGGTTTGGGAAGGCCGAGCTCCTTGCGCAGCCTGGCGTCCTCGGAGAGGACCTTGCCCATTGCGGGGTGGAGGAAGAGGGCGAGCGTGCGGAGCTTGAAGAGCCGGTTGCGCAGACGTTGGCCGAAATTCATCGGGTAGGGCAGACCGGAATGCGGGACGGGGAAATCGTTCGGCGTGTAGGAGGGCCCGAAGGGGCTGTGCGAGGTGAGTACGTTGCTCGGCAGGAACGGCACGCTCAGGACGAACGGAATGCCCCGGGTCAGGGCCAGGTCGACGGCGAAGGCGCTGACGCAGTCGATGACCATCAGGGCCGGCTCGCACTTGTCCACCACCCGGGCGAGCCGGCGGTACTTCTCCGCCTGCAGGTCGGGCCGGTAGGACTGGCGGATCACCGCGCGGTGCGCCTTGAACCGGGACGGCTGGGTGACCTGGCGGTACACCTCGTCGCTCCAGCTGACCGCGGACAGCTCGGAGAAGACCTCGCCGAGCGAGGCGAACTCCACCGCCGATCGGTCCGCGAGGCGCAGGACGTCCGCCCGCCGGGGCTCGTCGGTGGCGAACCAGAGGTCGGGCACGCCCCGGCGGGCCAGCTCGCCGGCCAGCACCAGCAGGGGGTTGAGCAGCCCGCTCTCCGGAAGGCTGACGAACAGGATCGGCCGTTGCGCGGTGCTCATCGGACTCCCTCGGGGTGGACGGTCGGGGCTGCACCCCACCTTGGTCTCACGCCCGGAACCGGGAATTCCTTAGTCCTCGGCCCGGCCGCCCCGGGATTCGGTCCGATCGTCCTCTTCTGTCCCGTTTCGGACCGGAGGCCGGCCGACAATGGGGAACTCATGGTTCCTCCATGTGTTTCCCGACGGCACACCCGGGGAATCGGTCGGCCGTCCACCAGGTTCGGAGTTCGACGCAGGCCGGGCGAGGATTGTTCGAATACCTGCGGTCTTCTTGACGGGCTCCATATACTCAGGGTCGGGGGACGTGAGTACGATGACTCCCTGTCAGCCGTTACTCAGTTCGTTCCGGGCAGGCCTCGGAATATCGGAAATCCCATCGGACCTCTCCCCCGTAGTCCCGATGGAATGGACCGGAATCCGAGTGCCGGCCGTAGTCGACCGATTTTGCCGACGGCGCCCGGGAATCCGCGCAGAGTTCGCTGCGGTTCCCGCCGGAGGAGAACGGGACGGGGGGTGTTCCGAGGAGTTTGAACCGCACTCGTGCCTTGAAGGGATCCGACTTTCGTGGCGATTTCTTATGCAACCCAGGCCGGTGCCGCAGGGACCATCGGGCCCGACCGCGCCCAGGACGGCGGCGCGGGATCGCAGCACCAACCGCAGGCCGGGCAGCCCGGCCTGACCATGGCCCAGCTCGACCGGGCCCTGACCATCCGGCAGGCCAACGAGGCCTTCTTCTGGCAGTTCGGGCGGTCCTCGACCGACCTGTGCGGCCGGACCTTCAGCGACCTCGTGCACCCGAGCGTCCAGCAGCCGCTCCTGCGGCAGTTCTCCGGCCTGATCGAGGGGCGGCGCGACCGCTTCGCCACCGATGTCATCGCCGTCGGTCCGGACGACGAGACGTTCACCGTTCCGCTCACCGCCGTCATGGTGCGCGGTGGGCTCCCCGACGAGTCGTCGATCCTCGTGATGATGCCCGACGGGCGTCCGGAGGCGGGCGGGTCCGAGGTCGTGGGCGGCCAGAGGAAGCTCCTGAGCGAGATCGACGCGAAGATCCTCGAAGGCATCGCGGCCGGCGTCTCGACCGTGCCGCTCGCCGCCCGGCTGTACCTCAGCCGCCAGGGCGTCGAGTACCACGTGACGTGCCTGCTGCGGAAGCTGCGGGTCCCCAACCGTGCGGCCCTGGTCTCCCGGGCCTACTCCATGGGGGCTCTCAAGGTCGGGGTCTGGCCGCCCAAGGTCGTCGAGAGCTTCGTCAAGTAGCCCCACCTGAGCCCGCCGGGGAGGTCCGGCGGGCCGAGGTCCGCCGCCGTTTTCCCGCCCGAACCGGCCACGGCGACACGACGGTTGCGCGACCATCTCGCCGGGCGGGCCGATGCGACGGGTGCTCTCAGCGAGCGGTGCCACAGCCGGGTCCTGGAGTCGTCGGCCCGAGGGCCGGCTCACGGCCTGCCCCTGGTGTCGTTCGGTGCGAGCCGCGTCCTAGGGTTGACGGTCATGGAGCTCACCCCTCGCCTGCTGGAACAGTTCGTGGTCCTCGCCGAGGAGCAGCATTTCGGGCATGCCGCCCGGCGTCTGTCGATGAGTCAGCCGCCGCTCAGTCAGGCGATCCAGCGTCTGGAGCGCGGCCTCGGAGTGCTGCTGTTCGAGCGCACCAGCAGGGGAGTGCGACTGACGGTGGCCGGGGCGGCCTTCGCGGCCGACGCCAAGCGGATGCTGGAGGCGCAGGAGGCGGCCGTGGCCCGGGTCCGACGGATATCCAAGGGCGTCGAGGGCACGGTCCAGCTCGGGTACGTGAGCAGCCTGGGCTACTGGCACCTGCCCCGGCTGCTCGCGATGGCCGCCCGGGAGTTGCCGGGCGTGCGGTTGAACGTCCGTCAGCGGAGTTCCGTCGAACTGTCCGAGCAGGTCCGGCAAGGGGCGGTGGACCTGGCGCTGGTCCGGTTGCCGGTTTCCGACCTCGCGGGGCTGGAGGTACGAGAGGCTGCCGAGGAGGGCACCGTGCTGGCCGTCCCGTGCGGCCATCCGCTTGCCGGGGCCGGGCCGGTGCCGCTCGCCCGGCTACGGGGCGAGGAGTTCGTGACCGCCGCGCAGCCGGCCATGCCCCGGATCCGCGCGCTGATCGAGGACGCCTGCCGCGAGGCCGGTTTCGAGTTGCGCACCCGCGCCCAGGCCGAGGACCTGACCAGCATGCTCGGCTGCACCGCGGCCGGGCTGTGCGTCTGCTTCGTCCCGGAGCGGGTCGCGGCGCTCGGTCACCCGATGATCCGCTTCGTCGCGATCGAGGGCGGCGACCGGTTGGTGACCACGGTCGCGGCGCTCAGCCGCCCGGACGCCGACCCGGCCGTCGCCACCCTGCTGGAGCTGATGGAGCGCCACCGCCCCGAGATCGAGGGCCCCGGGGCGGTGTACCCGCAGCAGGCGGCCGACGCGCGGGACGGTGGTCACCAGGCGAGCTCCGACGCGCCCAGCGGTTCCGCGGTGCGGGACAGGCACGGCACCAGCGAGGAGTAGCGCACCTGGGTCGGCAGGTAGCACACCTCTCCGAACGGCCCCCGCACGGTGACCAGTTCGGCCTCGTCCTGCGCGGGGTCGGGGGCGGGCAGCTCGACCACGTCCGCGCGCTGGAGCAGGCCCAGCCCCTGCACCCACATACAGACCTTCGCCAGGTCGACGTGCACCCGGTAGCTGCCGCCCTCCCGGGCCCGGCGGCGCAGCGCCTCCAGGGCACCCGCGGCGCCGATCACCGCGGCGAGGTAGTCGTTCAGCAGGTAGGTCGGGGGCAGCCGGGGCGCGTCGAACGAGCCCTCCTCGGCGGCGAGTCCCGTCGCGGCGCAGGCCAGTTGGTCGAAGCCGCCGCGCGCCGCCCACGGCCCCTCGGCCCCCCAGCCCAGGAAGTCCAGCACGACCAGTCCAGGCCGCTGCTCGGCCAGTGCCGCCGGGCCGTAGCCCTTGGCGTCCAGGCCCAGATAGTTGCAGACGTAGAGGTCGGTGCCGGCCAGCACGGACCGGAAGGCGGCGGCCTGGGCCGGGTCGAGCAGGTCGCAGAAGGCGGCCCGCTTGCCGATGCCGGTCTCGACGATCATCCCGACCGGGTCCGGGTGGTCGGGCGAGGACATGTGCAGCACGTCGGCTCCCAGTTCGGCGGCGATCCGGGCGGCGATCGGGCCGGCGATCACATGGGTGTTGTCCAGCACCCGCACCCCGGCCAGCGGCAGGCCCCGGTCCGTCGCGCCGGACAGCCCGGTCGGGAACGGCTCCGGCGCGCTCTCTCCGATCTTCTCGACCCGGATCAGCGGCCCGTCCCGCAGCAGCCGCCCCTGCGGATGCCGCTGCCACTCCTCCCGGGTGCGCACCGCGATCGCGGTGCCGCCCCGGGCGCAGACCGCCTCCTCCAGCTCCAGCGCGTCCCACTGGGCGACGGCGGCGGCGATCCGCTCCCGGCCCGGCGGGCAGTCCAGTACCTGGCAGGCGATGTCCCGCAGGTGCGGGTAGGAGAGCAGCACGTAGACGAACCGGTCGTCGGCCGCCCGGTAGAAGTCACTGCAGCCGAGCAGCTTGGGATCCTCCTGCAAGCGCGTGACCGGCACGCCCCGCATCCGGGTGTGGAACACCGCCATCAGCTGGCGCACCGCCGCCGTCACCGAGACCGTGACGTCCTGCGCCGCGCCGCCGCGCTCCCGGTGGAACGCGGCGGCCTCGGTGCCCAGGGCGGCCAGGGCGGCCGCCGCGGCGTCGCCGATCCGGTGCACCGAAGGCGTCACCGGGTCGGCCCCCTCGATCACCACGCTGCCGCCCGCCTCCGCCGCCGTGATCCCCAACTCGCGGTACAGGCCCGCCAGGGCCCCGTACGCCGCACTGGTCCGCTGAGCCTGATCGATTGCCATGTCCGGCTCTCCTCCCGGAGACGACGAGCCGCGTCCGCCGCGGCAGCCGACCCGGTCGGGCGGCCTCCACCAGAACAGCCGGTCCGGCGCGACACCGTCCAATACGGATTCCCCGAATCACCGATATCCGGGCCCATATGACCCGAGGCGGCGGCGCGTGAATATCCTCCGCCCTATCGATCGGGAGCCCAACTCGTATTGGACGGTGCCGATTTCCCGGGGCTTTCCTGGATTGCGGAACGAGACGACGCGGCGCGCCGCCCGCCTCCCACCCGACACCTCAGGAGGTACCGGCAGATGACCCAGCAGCCCAGCGGTCCGTCCGGGCGAGGACTCCTCGCCGGAGTCCGCGTCATCGAACTGGCCAGCGTGATCATGGTCCCGTACGCCGCCCAGCAACTCGGCGACCTGGGCGCGGACGTGATCAAGGTCGAGCCGCCGTCCGGTGACATGACGCGCCACTACCCGCCGCTGCGCCACCCCGGCATGGGCGGCGCCGCACTCAACCTGAACCGGAACAAGCGCAGCGTCGCCATCGACCTCAAGGCCCCGCACGGCCGCGACGCCCTGCTCGCCCTGCTGCACGCCGCCGACATCTTCATCACCAACCTGCGCCCGCAGGCGCTGACCCGGCTCCGCCTGGACTACGCCGAGGTCGCGGCCGTCAACCCCGGCCTGATCTACGCCAACGCGCAGGGCTTCCGCGCCGACAGCAGCCACGGCACCCACGCCGCCTACGACGACATCGTCCAGGCCGCCAGCGGCCTGGTCTGGCTCAACCACCAGGTCTCCGGCCAGCCGCACTACGTGCCGACCGTGCTGGCCGACAAGATCTGCGGCATGCAGATCGCCCAGTCGGTGCTGGCCGCGCTGCACTACCGGGAACACGGCGGCGCCGGCCAGCACATCGAGGTCCCGATGGTCGACACCATGCTCGCCTTCAACCTGGTCGAGCACCTGGGCGCCGCCAGTCTGGAGCCGGACGGCGCCTTCGGCGCGACCCGCTCGCTCAGTACGCAGCGCCGCGCCCAGCGCACCGCGGACGGCTGGATGTGCATCCTGCCGCACAGCGACCGCAACTGGCGGGACTTCACCGACTTCGTCGCCCGTCCCGAACTGGCCACCGACCCGCGCTTCGCCACCGGCCCCGACCGGGCCCACCACGCGGACGAGCTCTACCGGCTGATGGCGGAACTGGCGCCGGAGCACACCAGCGCCCAGTGGCAGGAGTTCTGCGACCGGGTCGGCATCGCCGCCGCCCCGGTGCTCGACCTGGAGTCCGCCGCCACCACCGCCTACGCCCGCGAGGGGCGCCTGCTCCACGAGGCCGACCACCCCACCGAGGGACGCTACCGGGTCATCGGCCGCCCGGTCCGCTACTCGGCCGACCCCGAGCCGCCGCTGCGGCCCTGCCCGGCCATCGGCCAGCACACCGAGGAAGTCCTCGGCGAGGTCGGCTTCGACCCCGCGCTGCTGCACTCCGCCCACTGACCCACCGGATTTCCCACGACCGAATCCCGATCGGCCCATTACTCCCCATCGACCCATACGGAGCGAACCATGTCCACGGCGACGATGTCCCCACTCGGACTTCTCGAAACGACCCTGGCCGAAGCCGTCCTGCCCGAATCGGCCCGGCAGCTGCGCCTTGAGGTGCGCGCCTTCCTCGACGAGGAGCGTGCCCGGGGCACCGTGCTCGGCCGCCCCGACTCCTGGCTGGCCGGCTGGGATCCCGGGTTCACCCGTCGGCTCGCCGAACGGGGCTGGGTCGGCATGGCGCTGCCCACCGAGTACGGCGGCGCCGGGCGCGGCTTCCTGGAGCGCTACGTGGTGATCGAGGAACTCCTGGCCGCCGGCGCGCCGGTGAGCGCGCACTGGGTCTCCGACCGGCAGGTCGGCCCGTCCATCCTGCAGCACGGCACCGAGGAGCAGCGCCGCTTCTTCCTGCCCCGGATCGCCGCCGGCGAGTGCTTCTTCTCCATCGGGATGAGCGAGAAGAGCAGCGGCTCCGACCTCGCCTCCGTCCGCACCCGCGCCGAACGCACCGGTGACGGCTGGCGGTTGACCGGCACGAAGATGTGGACCGGCGGCGCCCACGTCAACGACTACGCCATCGTGCTGGCCCGCACCGAGGAGGCCGAGGACAGGCACGCCGGACTGAGCCAGTTCCTCGTGGACCTGCGCGCCCCCGGTGTGCGGATCGAGCCGATCCACCTGATGAGCGGCGAGCACCGCTTCAACGCCTTCCACCTGGAGGGCGTCCACGTCCCGGGCGGCATGCTCCTCGGACAGCAGGGCGACGGCTGGAAGCAGGTCACCGGCGAACTCGCCTTCGAGCGCAGCGGGCCGGAGCGCTACCTGTCCACCTTCCCGCTGCTGGTCTCCCTGCTGCGTGAGCTCGACCAGCGCGCCGTGACCGCCGAACAGCTCACCCAGGTCGGCCTCCTGACCGCCCGCCTGCACAGCATCCGCCGGCTCTCCCTCGGAGTGGCCGCCGCCCTCGACGCCGGCGCCTCGCCCGACACGCAGGCCGCTCTGGTCAAGGACCTCGGCACCCGCCTGGAGGGCGCGCTCGTCGAGGTCGTCCGCGGCATCCTGCCCACCCCGGCCGACCCGCACGCCACCCCCGGCAGCCACGCCGAACTGCTCGCCTTCGCCCTGCTGCACAGCCCCGGCTACACCCTGCGCGGCGGCGCCAACGAAATCCTTCGCGGCATCATCACTCGTGGACTGGAGCAGCACCGATGAACACCCACACCGTCGACACCAGCGCCGCCGCCATCTCCGCCGACGACTACGACACCACCGCCTTCTTCGCCGACCCGGACGCCATCGCCACCGTCACCAACACCGCCGACTCCCGGGCCGTGCCCCTGCCCGGTCCGGACGCCGGCACCGCCGAGCTCCTCGCCGCCGTCCAGGAGGCCGGCCGCCGGGCCGTCCCCGGCCCGTTCGCCGAGACCGCCCTGGTCGCCCGCCCGCTGCTGCGCCGTGCCGACCTGCCGGTGCCCGAAGGGCCGCTCACCTACGCCATCGCCCCCGAGCTGACGATCCGCCACGCGCACCCGGCCGCCTCCGCGGTCGGCTCGGCCGGCAGTGTGGGCGAGGACGACACCCTGCTGGTCGCCGGTACCCTGCGGCGCGTCCCCTGGGCCCGCACCGCGACCGCCGTGGTGGTGCTCGCCCACGCCCCCTTCGGCCCCGTCCTGTTCACCCTCGCCCCGGACCAGGCGGTCCTCGCCGCCGGCTCCAACCTGGCCGAGGAAGCACGCGACGACCTGCACCTCGCCGGTGTCGAGATCCCCGCCACGCGGGTCCGCCGGATCCCCCGCGAGCTCCTGGCGGAGGCCGAGTCGCGGGCGGCCCTGGCCCGGGCGGCCCTGATCGCCGGAGCCGGCGAGCGCTGCGTCGAGCTGACGGTCGCGCACACCACGGCGAGGGCCCAGTTCGGCCGCCCGCTCAACCGCTTCCAGGCCGTCAAGCAGGAGGAGGCGAAGCTGATCGAGGAAGCCGCGATGGTCCGCGCCGCCGTCCGGGCCGCCGCCGCCCCGCTGGACGCCGGTCCTGCGGCCGCCCGGTTCGCCGTCGCCTGCGCGAAGACCCAGGCCTCCGCCTCGGCCGCCGAGATCGCCCGGATCGCCCACCAGCTGCACGGTGCCATCGGCTTCACCAAGCTCCACCCGCTCCACCTCGCCACCACCCGGCTCTGGTCCTGGCGCGACGAGGACGGCGACGAGACCACCTGGGCCACCCGCCTGGCCCGTACCCTCACGGCCGACACCCTCTGGTCCACCCTCAGCACCACGCCGTGACGCTGTGTCGGCCACCCAGCGTAGGGTGCACGCAACAGCACCCCGTACCGGAGACGTGATGACCACCACCACCAGCGCTCGCCTCGTCACCACCCTGGCCGCGCCACTGGACCCGGCCGAGGCTGATGCCCCGTCCGTCCTGTGCCGGCCGGGCCGACGACTGCTGGTGCAGCAGAGCGACTCCGAGCTCATTGCCTACGACCTGGACGAGCTGACCAGCGGGACGGGCGAGCCGACGGTGACGCGCTTCCCGGCCCCCTGGCCGCGCCGGTTCGGCACGGCGACGGTAGCGCCGCAGCGGGATCTCGCCGTGTTCCTCGGCAGGCACGCCCTGCGGGCGGTGGACGCGACGGGCACGGTGCGCTGGGAGATCGGGCACGGCTGCTGGGAGCGCCGCTGTCGTGCGCTGCACACGTCGTTCGACGACTACGCGCGCTCCCATGACCACAGGTACCCCGACAGCGGGTCGGCGACGTTCTCTGCCGACGGATCGGTCGTCTGGGCCCACATCCGCAAGCAGTTCGCGACGGACGAGGGACCGCAGGAGCCCACCGACGAGTGGCTCGTTCTGGACGCCGCCGACGGACGGGTGCTGGGGCGGGCAGACACTCAGACCACGGCCTACTCTTCACGGCACATGCCGCCCCCGACACCCGACCGGATGGGAATGGATGTCAACGAGGGCGAGGAAGCACAACCCATACTGTGGGGTCACTGGAACGGCACCGAACTGGCCGTTGATCGGTTGGGCCCGGGCGACAGGATCTTGCTCGCGCTGAGTCCGTCGGGTGACCGGATGCTGACGGTCGGCCATGAGCAGGACACACTTGCTCTGCACCGGGTCACGGATGGTTCGGTCGTGGCCGAGGTGGCGGCTGAGACCGTCGCTCCGTCCTACGACGATCCGGAGGACGTGTGGTGGGACTACGACGGTGGCTTCCTCGATGCGCAGACCGTCGTCATCGGGACGACCGACTCGGACGTTGGTACCGAACTGCACTGGCTGGTGGACACGGCTCGGATGCGGGTGACCGCCCGGATCGACTATCCGTTCCCGATCTCCGGCAGCCCAAAGGCACTCGGCGACGGCACCTGGTACACGGTCTCCGAGGCGGGGGACGCGCTGCACCTGTGGACCCTGCAGTCCTGAGCAGCCAGAGAGCCATCTCGCGAACCGGAATCCCGGCCCCTTCTTGCGTCGGGCCGGATGCGCTGTCACCACTCCTCACCCAGACTGATGTGCGTGTTCGCCGACGGGACAGCCCGCGAAGGTGAATCGGAAGCGGAGCTGCGAACCCGACGGCTCGCCGGACGCCTGTCATGGGGATCCCGGAAGTCGGCAAAGGCCGGAGACGCCTGATTTCGCCTGGGGGGCGGTCGCATGGACGGCGCTGGACCTGTCCAGGGCAAGGCCGAACTGCCGGGCGGAGTGCTGATACCGCATCCGCGTGAGGCTGCTGCGCCGCCGCCCGCGGAGTCGGGCGACGTCGACTTCTGCGGCGACGCCCTGCTCCTGCTGACCGGGCCCTTCTTCCCCGGGCCGGTCTCGCTCGCGGACTCACCGGGCTTCGCCGTACCGGCGGACGGCCGACTCGATCCGGACGGGCGGCTCACGCTGGTGCACCGGTCCCTGGACCAGTTCCTGCGCGGCTCGCTCACCTTCGGCAATCCGCCGGTCGACCTGCTCACCCACTTCGCCGGGTCGGAGGAGTTCGACGCGCGGCTGACGGCGATCGTGCGGGAGACGACGGCGCTACCGGTGGAGCTGCACGTCACCGGCATCCTGTTCCCGGACGGCTACGGGTCGGTGGCCGTGCACATGCGCGCCGCCGAGGGGTGGACCGGGAGGCGGCGGGAACAGCTCATCGACGGCTTCGGGCCGAAGGGCCGCGACGACCTCACCGCGCGAATCAGGGACGAACTGCTGCCGGCCCTGACCGCTATGTCCGACCGGTGCCGACAGGGGCCGCCGTGTCCCACGGTCCTGCCCTACTTCAACCTCACCTACGCGGGCGGCACCACCCACCCGGCACCCGGCCGGGCGACTCTCTCCGACGCGCTGCGGCACCTGATCTACCCCCGCTCCGCCGCGCCGATCCCCTCCGAATCAACGTGGCCGCAGGAGTTCTTCTACCCCGGATACGCCTTCTTCCTGCTGGCCTCCCGGGACGACCCCGGCGACACGCTCGGCCAACTCGAACACCTTCTCGGCCAGTTGAACGTGCACTACGCCCGGCTCGAACGCTCCGCCGGCGCCGCGGAACGGATCGTCCGCGACATGGCACTGGACGAGGACCCGGAGCTGCTCATCGCCCTGGAACGACGGCTGCGCGCCGACTACCAGGCGCTGGTGCGGCCCACGTTCAGCTACGACTTCCACGTGCTCAAGCTGCGCGACAGCGTCCTGGCGGCGTGGGAGACCGAAAAGGTGCGCGAGCGCACCGACACCCTGCTCGAAATGGCCCGGCGCGCGGTGGAACGCAAACTGGAGCACGACCAGATGCGTCGGGTGACGAAGGTCAATCTCGCAGTGACGATCGTGGCTATCCTGAGCTTCGTCCAGTGCGTCGACTCGGCCCTCAACCTGTGGTCGAGGTTCTTCGAGTAAGAGGGGTGGGGATCATGCCGGTGGACGTGCAGATCTGCGTCGCGGACGGGCTGATCTACGACGGTCTCGACTACGCCGACCGGATCGAGCAGCGGCTGACCCGGGCCGGCCTGAGCTGCGGCCGCCTGAACCTGGTGACCGAGGCAGGCGATCTGACCACGCGACGGCCACAGCCGGCCCTGGCGTACGTGTTCACCGGAGGCCAGACCTCGGTGCACTCCGACGCCGCGTGGATGCGCGCGACCATCAAGCTGATGGGGGAGCTCGTCGCCGACGCGAACGGCCGCGACGGCGACACCGGCCCCGCGGTGGTCGGCGTGTGCCTGGGCTCGCAGCTGATCGCCGAGGCGTTGCGTCCGGGCTCGATCATCGACACCTCGGGCATCGAGGTCGGCCTGACCGAGGTGAACCGGGTCGGCGACCGCGAGGGCGTCGGTGTCGTGCCGTCGTTCCACTACCAGGCGATCAGTTCGCAGATCGAGGAAGTGGACGGCGTGCGCATCGAGTACCGCAACGAGCACACCTCCGTCCAGGCGCTGAGCTACGGCGAGCGGGTCTTCGGATGTCAGTTCCACCCCGAGCTGACCCCGGACGACGTGCGCCGGCTGATCGACTTCAACGAGGACGTCATCAGCCGCTGGCACGGCGACGCGGCCGCTGCGCACCGCTCGGTCGAGCAGTACCGGGACGAACTGCCGGAGGACCTCTTCGAGCGCCTGGTGATCGACCGCATCACGCGCTGACGCCGACAGGCGCGTCCCCTGGGCGGTGCCCACTCCTCCCGGGCGGCGATTCCTGCGCCGGCCGGAGGTGGTCGCCCGGGTCGCCCCGGCCGACAAGGTGAAGGTGGTCGAGCCTGCTGATGCCCGCCTGGGGCGCTACCTCTTCCAGTGGCACAGGTCCGGCGGACCTGGCCCAGCGAGGTCGGCTGACGAACCCGCAGTCTCGCCGGTCCCCGCCCGCCGCCCATAATGACCACTATGCAGTTCACCTCCGGCGGCACCCGCGGCCCGCGATTTGACCAGGACAGGTACGACCTGAGCCTTGGTAACAACGTCTACGGCTTTCTCCCGTCAGCGGTGAGCGCCCTGGACGTCGCACAGGCCTTCCATGCGGCAGGTTGGCGGGTACGCAAGTCCAGCTGGACCGAGTTCGAGGTCGGGCACACCTACGCCGAGCTGGAGCTGTTCCCCGAGACACCCGTGAGATTCGGGGGTGTCGTGGTTCCCGAACGGATTGACGATCTTCTGTCCGCATTCGCCGCTCTCGGACTGTCCTATACCGTCGAGCTGTATGACCAGGACGACAACGAAACGATCTACCGGTCGTGAATCCCAACGCAGACTGACAGGTCACCAGCTCTGCACGTCTGTCCGTACGCACCTCTGCACCGAAGGCAGTACGCCCACAGCGTGCGTCAAACGCCCTTCAGAACACGATCAAGTGCCGCCCGGCCTGCAGGTCCCCAGTGCGGCTTGCCGCCGGGAAGGCCCCGATCTCCGTTCTTCCCCATGAGCATCAGGAACAGGCTCTTCATAGCAGCCAGCCCGCGGGCGCGCCGGATCGCCGCCTCGTCTGCGTGCGCGTACATGTCGAAGAACCGTGAGGCCGTGCCCGCGGGCAGCAGCACCCATGCGGCGGCGAGGTCCCACGCCGGATCGCCGGCGAACACGGCACCGAAGTCGACGATGCCCGAGAGCGTTCCGTCTGAGACGACGACGTTCGCGGGCTGGAGGTCGCCGTGCACCCACACCGGCCGCCCCTCCCACGCGTGGGCCGCCCCGGCGTCGTCCCAGACGGCCCGGACGTCGGCAGCAATGTCGTCGGGGACAACAGCCTGGAAGAAGTGGTCGAAGCCCCCCGTGCAGTCCCTGGGATGGGCACCGAAGTCCGTAGAGATCGGCGCCTCGGCGGGCGCCTCCACGTGGAGCGCCCGGAGGAAGCCCGCCAGCGTGTCGGCTGCGTGGTCGCCGCGGCTGATCGAGGCGTGGTCCAGCGGCTCGCCGGGAACCGACCTCGGCGCGGACGGCTTCGCCCAGCTGCCACCCGGCATGATCACCACCCGGGCCCGCCGCCCCGCGTAGCGCCGCCCGCGGCGGGCCGGCGGGGCCCGGCCCACTGCCGTACCGGCCCTCGCACCAGCTGACACGCGCGGAGAGTGTCTGCCCAGCCCGCGAAAGTGTCGCGGCTCCCGGACATTTCGCCCGGTTACGCCCCTCCTGAGGAGACGCAATCGGGTGAGGCCGGCAGGCCGCACGGTCAGGTGATCGTCGGGCTGCGGCGTTCGAGGAGGACGACGTCGCGCCAGCGGTCGTGGTGGCGGCCGATCCGCTCCCGGACCCCGATCCGGCGGAATCCGGCCCGCTCGTGCAGGGCGAGGCTGGCGGTGTTCTCGGGGAAGATCCCGGACTGGATCGTCCAGATCCCGGCCTGCTCGGTCGAGGCGATCAGTGCGTCCAGGAGGCGAGCCCCTACGCCGCGGCCGCGGGCGTCGGGATGGACATAGACGGAGTGCTCGACGACGCCGGCGTACGCGCACCGGTCGGAGACCTGGACAGCGGTGACCCAGCCGAGCACCCGGCCCGCCGGGTCGACGGCGACCAGGCGGTGGTCCGGCAGTCGGGCGGCGTCGAAGGCCTCCCAGCTGGGGGCGGCGGTCTCGAAGGTCGCGTCGCCGCCGTCGATGCCGAGCTGATAGATCGCCAGGACCTGCTCGGCGTGTTCGGGCAGCATGCCGGTGACCTTCACCGGCTCGGCGGCGGTCACTTCGCGGGCTCGATGTCGAGGTCGGCGAGCAGGTCGCGGATCCGCTGCGCGATCTGGTCGCGGATCGGGCGGACCGCGTCGACGCCCTGGCCGGCCGGGTCGTCCAGCTTCCAGTCGAGATAGGTCTTGCCGGGGAAGTACGGGCAGGCGTCGCCGCAGCCCATGGTGATCACCACGTCGGAGGCCTGGACCGCCTCGACGGTCAGGACCTTCGGGATCTCGGCGGAGATGTCGATGCCGACCTCCCGCAGGGCCTCGACGACCGCGGGGTTCACGGTCTCGGCGGGGGCGGAGCCGGCCGAGCGGACCTGGACCCGGTCGCCGCCGAGGCGGGTGAGGAAGGCGGCGGCCATCTGGGACCGGCCGGCGTTGTGCACGCAGACGAACAGCACGGACGGGACGGCGGGAGTGCTCACGAAAGTGGGTCCTTGATCTCGGGGACGGGTGGAAGGAGGCAGGTCAGCGGCCGGCCGCGGCCGGGTGGTGGTCGTCGTGCGGGACGACGACGTCCTCGGCGGCAGGCGTCGGGCGGCCGAACAGCACCGCGACCAGGGCGACCCCGATGGCCAGTCCGACGAACTGGGCGGCGACGAACGGCAGCACGGAGGCGGGAGCGATACCGGCGAAGGTGTCGGTGAACGCGCGGCCGATGGTCACCGCCGGGTTCGCGAAGCTGGTCGAGGACGTGAACCAGTAGGCGGCGCCGATGCAGGAGGCGACGGCGACCGGCGCGAAGTGCGCGCGGCCGACCCGGGCCAGGCCGAGGACCAGCAGGATCAGGCCGGCGGTCGCGACGACCTCGCCCAGCCACAGGTGCGGCGCCCAGCGGTCGTGCGTCGACCAGCGCACCAGCGGCTCGCCGAACATCGCGTCCGCCAGCACCGCGCCGCCGACCGCGCCGGCGATCTGGGCCGGGACATAGGCCGCGACCTCCCGCAGATCGGGGCCTTCGCCGCCGCGGCGGCCGGTCCACCAGGCGGCCAGGGTCACGGCCGGGTTGAAGTGGGCGCCGGAGACCGGGCCGAGCAGCAGGATCAGCACGCCGAGGCCGAACACGGTCGCGAGCGAGTTGGCCAGCAACTGGACGCCGACGTCCTGGGACAGCTTGCTGGCCTGGATGCCGGAGCCGACCACGACGGCGACCAGCGCGCCGGTCCCCACGAACTCGACCGCCGCCCGGCGGCCCAACGGAGCCGTCCCGGTCACCTGGACCCGCCAACGGCCGGCGCCTGCAGCAGGGCGGACAGCTTGGCCAGCGCGGCGGGCAGGACCCAGTAGTAGACCCAGGTGCCACGGCGCTCGGAGCCGACCAGGCCGGCCTCGCGCAGGACCTTGAGGTGGTGGGAGATCGTCGGCTGGGACACGTCGAACGGGCCGGTCAGGTCGCAGACGCAGGCCTCGCCCCCGTCGTGCGAGGCGATCAGCGACAGCAGCCGCAGCCGCACCGGGTCGGAGAGGGCCTTGAACATCTTCGCCAGGTCGGCGGCGGCGTCCTCGCCCAGCGGCTCGCGGACCATCGGCGAGCAGCACGCGGCCGCGTCGTCCTGCCCGAGCACCTGAAGTTCCAGATTCGACATACGTCTATGTTGACAGTCATCTATGTGGGTGGCAACGTCGACCATATCGACGACTGTCGAATCAAGACCTCGGATCGGGGAGAACCGCCATGTCCCGCGTTCAGCTCGCCCTGCGCGTCGCCGACCTCGAAGGCTCCGTCGCCTTCTACTCCAAGCTCTTCGGGACCGAGCCCGCCAAGCGCCGGCCCGGTTACGCGAACTTCGCCATCGCCGAGCCGCCGCTCAAGCTCGTTCTCATCGAGGGCGAGCCCGGCGAGGACACCCGCATGGACCACCTCGGCGTCGAGGTCGAGAGCACCGGGCAGGTCATCGCCGCCACAACCCGCCTCAAGGACGCGGGACTTGCCACCTTCGAGGAGAACGACACCTCCTGCTGCTACGCCGTCCAGGACAAGGTCTGGGTCACGGGCCCCGGCAAGGAGCCCTGGGAGGTCTACGTCGTCAAGTCCGACGCCGCCACCCTCGGCAAGCACGTAGACGGCGCCCCCACCGCCTGCTGCACCAGCACCGACCAGAGGCCGCGCGACGCGGCGCCGCGGGACGGGCGTGGTCCGATCGGATGACGGTCCCCGCACCACCGATCGGCTGCGCCCGGCGGACCCCGCTGCTCCGGGGTGGTTCGTGATAGGACGTCAGGCGAGCGGCGTCCGCCGCCACGTTTCCCCGCGCGGGCGGGGTCCAGGAGGCGATGCGCTTGTCGGCCGACGGTCGGTTCCCGGAGCGGGGAGCCGCGCAGCCGGATCCGGCGGGCCTCGTCCGCACCTCCGGCTACCTGAAGATCCTGGCACTGGCGGCAGTCCTCGGCGTACTGGTCTCCGCCGCGGCCTACGGCTTTCTCGCCCTCGTCTCCGAGCTCCAGTCGATGACCTACACGGACCTGCCGAAGGGTCTCGGCTTCCACGGCACGCCGGCGTGGTGGCCGCTGCCGCTGCTCGGTGTCGCCGGGTTGCTGGTCGGCGCGACCGTCCGGTACCTCCCGGGGAACGGCGGTCACGAACCGACGGAGGGGTTCGCGGCCCAGGGCGCCCCGCGTGCGGGCGAACTCCCGGGCGTCTTCCTCGCAGCGCTGGCGAGCCTCGCCCTGGGCGCGGTCCTCGGGCCGGAGGCACCGCTGATCGCGCTCGGCGGCGGGCTGGCGGTGCTCGCCGTCCAGCGGCCGGGGCGGGACGTCGCCCCGCAGGCCGTCGCCGTCGTCGGGGCGGCCGGGAGCTTCGCGGCCGTGAGCGCTCTGCTGGGTTCGCCCTTGCTGGGCGCCTTCCTGCTCATGGAGGCGTCCGGGCTCGCGGGTCCCCTGCTGGGGGTGGTCCTGGTGCCCGGTCTGCTCGCGGCCGGCATCGGTTCCCTCGTCTTCCTCGGCCTCGGCAGCTGGACCGGCCTGGGCACGTACTCCCTGGCCCTGACGGACGTGCCGCACGCGGACCGTCCGGACGTCGCCGAGTTCGGCTGGGCCCTGGTCATCGGGATCGCGGCGGCACTCCTCGGTGCGGGCATCCGCCGGCTCGCCCTGCTGCTGCGGGCGCGGGCCGAGCGGCACCGGATGCCCGTGACGGTCGTCCTGGGCCTGGCCGTCGCCGGGCTCGCCATCGCGTACTCCGAGGCCACCGGCAAGGGCGCGGCCGAAGTGCTCTACTCCGGGCAGAACGCGATGGACCCGCTGCTGAGCGGACACGCCGGCTACTCGGTGGGCGCTCTGGTCCTCCTCGTCGCGTGCAAGGCGCTGGCCTACTGCGCCTCACTCGGCGCCTTCCGGGGCGGCCCGGTCTTCCCGGCGATGTTCGTGGGGGCGGCCGGGGGGATGGCGCTCTCCCACCTGCCGGGCCTGCCCCTGACGGCCGCGTTCGCCATGGGCATCGGCGCCATGTCCGTCGCCCTGTTGCGGCTCCCGATGACCTCCGTGCTCCTCGCGACCCTGTTGCTGGGCGGAGCCGGTCTCACGGTCATGCCGCTGGTGATCGTCTCGGTCGTGGTCGCCTACGTTCTGACCCTGCGACTCGGTCCGCGCGGCGGAGCCCGGACGGCTCCCGCGGGTCCGGCCGGAGGAGCGGTGGCGCATGAGGTTTGACGATCGCCGGGGCGTGCGGCACGTGAAGCGGATGGCGGAGTCGGGCGCGCAGCGGTACGCCGGGTCGTGGGTCGAAGCGCTGTGGAAGCGGCTGGAAGCGATCGACTTCATGAGTCAGGGCCTCCAGTTCGCGGCCACGCTGCTGCTCTGCTTCTTCCCGTTCATGATCGTGACGAACGCGCTGGCCGGCCGCTCGACGGTGACCGCGCTGGTGCGGCACCTGGGGCTGGACCGGGAGGCGTCCGCCGACGTCGGCAGTCTGTTCGCCTCGTCGAGTGCCACGAGCAACGCCGTCACGGGCGCGGCCTCGGTGTTCTTCGTCATGGGCGGCATCGCCGCCGCCTCGGCGCTGCAGCAGCTCTACCAGCGGATCTTCGAACTACCCGGCCGGGGCGTGCGGGACACGTCCCACCAGGTGCTCGGGTTGGCCCTGCTGATGGCGGGCGCGCTCCTGGCGGCGTGGGGCCTGCCCGCGGTGCAGGACTTCGGCGGACCCGTGTTCGTCGACCTCGTCGTGCTGGTCGTCTCCACGGTGTTGTGGTGGCTGCTGATGTGGGTCCTCCTGGCGGGCCGGGTGCCGTGGCGGGACCTGTTGCCGTCCGCGGTGGTCACCGGCATCTGCTACACCGGCATGCGGGTGGTCTTCTCCCTGACCGGCTCGAACACCGTCACGTCGAACACGGCGAAGTACGGGCCGATCGGGGTGGTGTTCTTCTTCATGTCCTGGTTGATCGCCCTCGGCGTGGTGATCATCCTGGGAGCCGTCACGGGCATCGTGTGGCGCGAACGGGGTCTGTCGCTCACGGCGGGCCTGCGCAGGTTGCCCCGGCCGCGTCGCCGCGGCCGGGGCTGAAGGACCTCGGACGGTCAGACGCCGAGGATCCTCGCCTTCTGAGCGGCGAATTCGGCTTCGGTCAGCACTCCCTGTTCCTTGAGGGCGGCGAGCTTCTGGAGCCGGTCGATCGTGTCGTCGGCGCTGCCGGGGGCCTCGGCCGGCGGCGGCGCCTGGTAGCCGGCGGCCTGCGCGGCCATCGCGTCCTGCTGGGCCCACCGGCCGGCTTGCCGTCGCGACACGCGGTTGGAGACGGCCGTCGCCGTTCCGGCGACCACGGCGGTGCGGGCCACTCCTCGAAGCAGTCCGGGCATGGGATCCTCCTCCTTCTTCGTCGGTGGGGACGTGCGGGGTCAGGCGGGTTCCTCGACGACGTCGAGGGCTTCCAGTGCCGCCAGCACCGACTGGACCGGGATCCGGCCGCCGGCGACGAACTGGGCGCCGGCGCGGCGCAGCGCGGCCGCCAGGGGAGCGGCCCACAGGTTCTCGTAGACGAGGACGGCCGCGGAGCTCCCGGGCTCCAGGGCCTTCGCCGTCTCGCTGATGTCGTCGTCGCCCAGCAGCCCCGACGAGGCGCCGTCGAACACCGTGAGGTCGAGCTGTCCGTCGCCGTCCAGATCGGCGGCCTCCAGTGCGGTGAAGGAGCCGTCCGGCTCCTTCCTGATGAAGGACAGGTCCAGGATCCGGATGATGCCCCGGTCGACCAGGTCGAGGAGCAGGGGCATGCCCTCACCGGTCAGGCGGGTACCGGGGAACTCGACGACCAGGTAGTCGATCGGGCCGAGTTCGTTGAGTTCGCCATCGGAAGGATTGCTCATGTCAACTCCTTTGAATGGGAGGGGGATTGGTAGATCGGTGGTCATCGTGGCCCTCACCGGGGCGGGCCGGGGGCGCGGGCGCGCCGCCGGTGGCCCGGGTGGCGGGCAGCCGGCCGGTGAAGGCGAAGCCGCCCAGCGTGATCCCGGCCGCGGCCAGGACCCCGACCTTCAGGCCGTCGAGCTGGGCGGCCCGGTACGACGCGACCACCGCGTTCGCCTCGTCCGGCGGGATCGACGTCCGGGCGAGGGCGGCGGCGGCCTGGTCGGCCGGGACGAACTGGAGGCCCGATTCGATGCTGATTCCGGCCTGTTGGCGCACCGTGTCCGAGACCGCGGGGTCCTTGGCCAGGGAGGCCGTGAAGGCGCTCGCCAGGGCGCCGATCAGGATGGCGCCGATCAGCGCCGTGCCCAGGGAGGAGCCGAGGTTCTGGGCGGTGTACTGCAGTCCGCCGACCTCGCTGCGATCGGCCTCGCCGACGCTCGACTGCACGACGTTGCCCAGTTGGGACGCGAGCAGGCCCATGCCGAGCCCCAGGAGCGCCATCGACAGGGCGAAGGACAGGTCGTCGAGTTCGGGCTTGATGGTGGCGAGCAGCCACAGGGTCGCGGCGAACAGCACCAGCAGGCCGACCCGCACCACGGTGCGCGGGGACGCGAACCTGCCCAGCAGGGGACCGCTCATCGCGGCGACGAGCATCGTGACCGACACGGGCAGCAGTCTCAGCCCGGTCTCGAAGGCGTCCAGCCCCTGGACCACCTGGAGGTAGAGCGGGATGGCGAAGAACAGGCCCAGCAGGATCACGTTCTGGCTGAACAGAGTGAGCAGGCCCGAGCGCAGGCTCGGGACGCCGAACAGGCCGAACCGCACGAGCGGGTCCGTCCGGCGCGCCTCCCACCAGCGGAAGAGGAAGAGCAGCACCAGGCCCAGCGCGATGACGAAGACCGTGGGGGAGAACCCGAACACCGTGAAGGGCGGGTTGCGCGGGTGGAGCCATCCCCAGGAACTGCTCTGCAGGACGGCGAGCACGACCAGCGCCAGTCCGGCGACCGACAGGACCACGCCGCCGACGTCCAGCCGCGGCCGCTCGCCGGGCGCGGGTTGCGGCGCGATCCACCGCATGAGGAGCAGGAGGACCGCGACGAGCACGGCCTCGCCGGCGAAGACCAGACGCCAGGTCAGGTAGGTGGTCACCCAGCCGCCGAGGAGGGGGCCCACGGCGATCCCGGCGCCGGCGAGGCCCCCGATGACCCCGTACGCGACGGCCCGGTCGCGGCCCCGGTAGGTGCCGGCCACCAGGGCGGCGAGCGCCGGGAGGACCAGGGCGGCCCCGAACCCCTCGATGACGGACCAGCCGAGCGCGAGCACCCAGAGCGTGGGCGCGGCGGCGGTCAGTGCCGATCCGACGCCGTAGACGACGAGGCCGACACCGAACACGCGGCGGCGCCCGAACATGTCGCCGAGCTTCCCGCCGGTGATCATGAAGGCGGCCATGACCAGGGTGTAGAGCGTGATGACCGCCTGGATCGCCGTGACCTCGGTGTGGAAGTCGCTGACCAGCCGGCTGATCGACACGTTCATCACCGAGGCGTCCAGCACCATGAGGAACTGCGCCAAGCCGAGGATGTAGAGCGTCTTCCACCGACCCGCCGCGCCTGCGGGAGGCCGCCCGGCCGCTTCGTGGGTGTGGGGCCCGTTCACGTGTCCGCCCTCGCGGTGACCCGACCGGCGGCGATCGCCGCGGTGAGCGCGGCGTGGTCGGCGACCGTCTGCTCGGCGTACGCGAGCGCGAAGTCGGCCACGGCCCGTTCGAAGACGTCACCGGCACCCAGGTAGGCGGCGATGGCGACGCGGTCCCCGGAGCGTGCGTGGCCGCGTGCGAGCGTGCGGCCGCACAGGTCGGCGTACTGCTCCAGGAGGGGCCGGGGCATGCCGTCGATGACGGCGGAGCCCTTCATGTCCCGCAGCTGGCGCCAGTAGAAGTCACGGCCCGCCGGGCCGGTGGCCCAGCCCAGGAAGATGTCACCGGAGGCCTGGAGCCTGCGTTGTCCGTCGACCACCCGCCGCCCCTGGTGCCGGTGGAGGCTGGGAGGGAGACAGGGCTCCAGCACTGACCGCTCCGCCTCCTTCACCTGGAGGAAGAGCGGTTCGCCGGTGAGGCGCCCCCGGAAGAGACCGATGTAGCAGCGGGTGCCCACGCTGCCCACGCCGACGACCTTGCGGGCGGCGTCGACCAGCTCGAAGCGGTCCAGCAGCGCCGCTCGTTCGTCGGGAAGGGTGGCGCGGTAGTCCTTGAGGATCTGCTGGAGGCGGGGCACGTCCTGCGGGTCCACCGGTTCGAGCAGCGGCGGGTCGTGGACGATGCGGCGCTCCCCGTCCGGGCCCGGCTCGGTGAGTTTGCCCAGGGCCTGGAGGCTGGTCCGCCCGCGCGCCTTCGCCAGGGCGCCTTCGACGCGCTTGCGGTACTTCGGCTCCCGGACCTGCGGCAGGAGGTCGGCGGTGTCGACCCGCTCGTACCAGACGTCGAGTTCGCCGAGGCCCGCGAGCCGTCGCACGGCGTTCCGGTAGGCCCGCGCGGACGCCAGCGCGGCGGCCCATGCGGACGCCTCCGGCTCGTCGTTCTGGCGCGCGGCCACGGCGACACTGGCGGCCAGGCGTTTGACGTCCCATTCGAACGGGCCCGGGAGGGTCTCGTCGAAGTCGTTGAGGTCGAACAGCAGGGCGCGCTCGGGCGAGGCGAACAGGCCGAAGTTGCACAGGTGCGCGTCCCCGCAGAGCTGGACGGTCAGCCCGGTGCTCGGGACGGCGGCGAGGTCCGCGGCCATGACCGCGGGCGCCCCGCGCAGGAAGGCGAACCGGGACGCGGCCATGCGGCCGTACCGGATCGGGACCAGCTCCGGGACGCGGGAGGCGGCCTGCCGCTCCAGGACGTCGACGGGGTCGCGCCGGTCGGGTGCGGGGGCCCAGTTCCCGTGGGCCGAGCGGGGCACGTGCTTGCGGGCCTGCCGCCCCGCGGCCACGGACTCGGCGGCCATCGGCTGGACCCGGTCGGGGTCGCCGCGCGCCGATCGCGTGCCCCCGGTGCTGTGGGCGGTCATGTCCGCACCTGCAGGTGCGTCGGACTCGCGGCCGCCCGCGTGCTCTCGACGACGCGGCCGAGCTCGTGGGGTCCCGGCCCGATGGCGGTACGTGATGCCTGGAGGTGGATGCCGGGCATTCGTCTCATCTCCCTCGGTCGATGCGGTGGGACCGTCCTTCCCTTCCACCATTCACAGAGCAGGGGCGCGGCGGCATGGGCCGTCCGGCCCACACATCGGGGGCCGGACGACGAGAGGACCGTGCGTCATGGGAGCACTCCGGTGCGAGGTCGGGGCCTCGGGGCGGGGCCGTGCGGACCACTGACGCGGTCCGTGCGGCCCAAGACCGGCTGCGGAAGCCGCTCCTACGGTGGGCGTAGGGCTTCCGTTACCCGAAGGAGTTCACGTCATGACCAGCAGCGTCACCGAAGCGACCCACGCCACCGGGCCCCCCGAACACCGCCCCTTCGCGACCGGGTGGACCATCTACGCCGCCGTCATGCTGACCGCCGGCGGCATCATGGCGATCTTCCAAGGGATCGCAGGCATCCTCAAGGACAACCTGATCGTCGTCACCCGGCACTACGTGTACTCGATGAACACCACGGGATGGGGAGTGATCCACCTGATCATCGGGATCGTCGTCGTCATGGCCGGCGTGGCGCTGTTCAGCGGCGCCGTCTGGGCCCGCGTCACCGGCGTCATCGTCGCCGCGCTGGCGATGATCGCGAACTTCCTGTGGCTGCCGTACTACCCGTTCTGGGCGGTCGTCCTGATCGCGATCGACGCCTTCGTCATCTGGGCGCTGTGCGCGGGGACGACCCGGAAGGAGGCATGACGGCGCAGGCGAGCCACCGTCCCGGCCCCGTACGGCTGCCGGCCGTGCGGGGCCCTCATCCGTCGTCCGCCGCGGCCGGCTCCGGAGTCCCCAGCAGCCCCGCCAGCCGGCCCTGGCCCGCCACCAGGTACCCGACGCCGATTCCGAGCGTGACGGCCGTGAACACCACGATGAGCCAGCTGAGCAGGGTGAAGACCAGGCCCAGCGGGCCGAACTGCGCCATGCTGCGGTTCAGCGAACGGGGGACGTAGAACTGCGATCCCCACGAGAGCGCCGTCAGTGCGGCACTGGTCAGCACGGCCCCCGGAAGCAGGGGGAGCCAGGGGACCCGGCCGCCGAGCAGCAGGCGCTGCGTCCACCACCAGAGCAGACTGCCCGTACCGAGGTAGAGGACGACCCCGAAGCCGTCGCCCGCCCCGAATCCGGCCCGCACCTGCCCCTGGACGGTCAGGGCGGCGAGCCACACCAGCAGCCACGCGAGCCAGCGCCACGCCGCCAGACGCCCCGCCAGATGGGGCAGGTGCCAGCTCCGTTCGCACAGGCGTTGCAGGATACGGCTGCAGCTCGTGGCCGAGAGCAGGGTCACCAGGATCCCGATGCCGCCGAAGGTGTCGGCGGTCGTGCTCTGGCTGGTCTCGAGCACCTGTTTGACCTCGTCGAGCGAGGCGCCCCGCAGTCCCAGGGCGGTGCGCACGGACTCCGAGATGCTGCTGCGCACCTCGTGCGGCATGAACGCGGCCATCACGAAGAGCACCGGGACGGCGGTCAGGAACGCCTGCGCCGCGAGACGGGTGGCGGTGTCCAGGACGTGGATGTGGACCAGCTGGGCTGCGAGCCGGCGTGGGAACGGGGCCTCGCGCAGTGTGGCGGTCCGTCCCCGCAACCAGGCGGATCCGGCCCGGAGCCGGCGGGTTCGGCCCGGCCGACCACGCTGCTGCGTCACTCCGCCTCCCTCCGGCCGAGGCCGGCACTCCGCCCGCCGCCGCGGTTCCGGCGCCGGTGCGAGTGCGCCGGATCCCGTCCGAGCCTGGGCGACGGGACGGCGTGCGGCACCTCGGGCGGCCTGTCGTTCGGCGCAACCGGTCGGTGTCTCGTCCGGACGGACCACCCCGGGATGCCGGTCGCCGTGCTCTACGGGGCAATGGTGCTCAGCGGCGCCGGGCCGCGCGGAGTGCCGGGAGATCCGATGAACGAGCCGCCGGGGCCTCCACGCACGCGGGGGACGGGCAGGGCGGGCAACGGCGACTCGCCGGCCGGGGCCAAGCGCCGCGCCGGGGCGGCACGGATCGCCATGAGCACCGTCTCGGCCGTGCTGATCACGCTGGCCTGCGTCCTGGTCCCGGTCTCGCTGCTCACCGTCTGGGTGCACGACATCGCGCTGGACACCGACCGCTACGTCGCCACGGTCGCTCCGCTGGCGACCGACCCGGCCGTCCAGGACGCCGCGGTCGTCCGGCTCACCCACGCGGTGGACGTGCGGGTCGACGGCCCGGCGGTCGCCTCCGACCTGGCCACCTGGCTCCAGTCGCAGGGGCTGCCCCCCAGGGCCGCCTCCGCCGTCAAGGCACTCGGGCCCAAACTGGACGACGCGGTCAATCAGGTGGTCACCAAGGCCGCGACCGAGGTCGTGCACAGCGAGGCCTTCGCGACGGTGTGGACGCAGGCCAACCGCTCGGCCCACGCGGCCGTGGTCCACGCCCTCACCGGCCACGGCCGGGGCGCGGTCGCCGTCACGGACGGCACGGTCACCCTCGACATCGGGGCGGCCGTCGACCGGCTGAAGGACGAGCTGGTGGCGGCCGGGGTGTCGCCGGCCGCGAAGATCCCGGACGTGAACAAACAGCTGGTGCTCTTCCAGTCCGACCAGCTGGCCAAGATCCGGGGCGCCGCGCACGCGCTCGACGTGGTCGGCAACTGGATGCCCGTCCTCACCGTGCTGATCGGCGCGATCGGCGTCCTGCTGGCCCGGCGCAGACGCCGGGCCCTGGTGACCACCGCGCTCGGCGCGGCCGGCGGCTGCCTGGTGGTGGCCGTCGCCCTGGTGATCGCCCGGCACTACTACCTCGACCACCTGCCACCCGCCGTGCAGTCCCGGGCCGCTGCGGCGGCGGTCTTCGACACCCTGCTCCGCTTCCTGCGGATCAGCCTGCGCACCGCGATCGTCCTCGGCGTGCTGGTGGCGCTCGGCGCTTACCTGTCCGGAGCGGGGCGGTTCCCCCGTGCCGTTCGCGGCCGGGCGGACGCCGCCGCGGACTTCGCGGCCCGCTGGGGCGACGCCCACGGTGTGCGCACCGGACGGGCCGGAACCTGGACCGAGGCCCACCGCCGTTGGCTGGTCCTCGCGGCGCTGCTGGTCGTGGCCCTGGTGTTCGCCCTCTGGAACCACCCGACCGTGCAGACGGTCCTGCTGCTCGTCCTGGTGCTCCTCGCCGTGCTGGCCGTCCTCGCACTGCTCGCCGCCTCCGGGCGGGCCGCCACCACGGGGGAGCCTCCCGTGTCGAGCAGGCCGGGCCCCGGTGAGTGATGCCACCTGGGCCGGGGTGGCGGTCGCCGGTGTCACCGGTACGTACGCGCTCGCCTCGCGACGCCTGGCGAGCACGGCGGTGTCCGGCGCCATCGTGTTCACCGCGGCCGGCGTCCTGCTCGGTCCCGTCTGCCTCGACCTGATCAGCCTGGACACCGAGGGCGGGCCGCTCCTCACGCTCCTGGAAGCCGCACTGACGCTGGTGCTCTTCACCGACGCCATGGCCGTTCGCCCCCGAGAACTCCGCACCGGTGCCGCCCTGCCGGGCCGGCTGCTCGGGTTCGGCCTGGTCCTCAGCATCGTGCTGGGCTGGCTGCTGGCCTGGCCCCTGCTGCCCGGGCTCACCGTCTGGGAGCTCGCGCTGGTGGCCGCCGTCCTCGCGCCGACCGACGCGGCGCTCGGCAGCAGCGCCATCGCCAACCCGCGGGTGCCGGCCCTGGTGCGCCAGGGGCTGAACGTGGAGAGCGGCCTGAACGACGGCATGGTGCTGCCGTTCTTCGTCCTGTTCCTGGCGGCCATCCCGGGCACGTCGTACGCCGAGGAGGGCGAGGCCGGGACGTTCTGGCGGGCCCTGTTGCTCAGCACCGTCCTCGGTCTGGCGGTCGGAGGGGGCGGCGGCCGACTGCTGCGGTGGTCGAGCGGGCGGGGCTGGATCACGGGGGAGTGGCGCCGGCTCCACGTCCTCGCGGTCGCCGCGGCGTCCTACGGTCTCGCGGTGGCCACCCAGGGGAGCGGCTTCATCGCGGCCTGGGTGGCGGGGTTCGCCTTCGCGGCGGCCGAGCGCGGTGGCGCCGGGGCACCGGTGCCGGAGGACGACCGGACCGCCGACCTCGCCGAGTACCTGGGCAGCCTGCTGGCCCTGCTCAGCCTCCTGGTCTTCGGCGCCGTGATCCTCGGCCCGACGCTGGAGCACCTCGGCTGGCGCGTCGTGGTCTACGCCGTGCTCAGCCTCACCGTGGTCCGGATGGTCCCGGTCGCCCTCTCCCTCGCCGGGAGCGGGCTCAGGCTGCCCACCGTGGCCTACATCGGGTGGTTCGGGCCGCGCGGCCTCGCCTCGATCGTGCTGGGGCTGCTGGTCGTGGAGCAGCACGTGCCGGGGGTGGAACTGATCGGACGGGTGGTCGCGGTCACCGTCGGCCTGAGCATCCTGCTGCACGGGGTGTCCGCCGTGACGCTCTCCGACCGGTACGGACGGTGGTACGAGCGGGCCGTCGCCCGGGAGCCGGGCCTGAGGGAGGGCAGTGGTTCGCCGGCCGTCCGCCGACGCCGCAGGTTCGACCTGACCGGCCCGCCCGGGGAGTGAGGGCCGCCGCCCGGAGGCGCCTCCCGGCCGGTCCCGTCGAGGCGCGCACCAGCGGGCCGACTGTGCCCGGCGCGGCGTGGGTTCCCCGCCCCGGGGGCGGTGCCCGGCCTCCGGCGCGAAAGTCGGCCCGCGGCGGCGCGCCGTGTGACAAGATCCCGGCATGGCTTTGGAGGTCTGGGAGTTCGACGGCGAACACTACTGCCTACAGTCGACCGAACTGGTGGACGGCTCACGGTACTTCGAACTGAGCGAGGCCCGCGCCGCGCCGGCCGGCTGGACGACCGGCCCCGGCGGTGACTTCATGCCGGGGCCCGCCGCCGTCACCGTGGTCGCCATGCGCCAGGACGAGGACGAGGACGAGGGGAAGCTCCCGTTCGTCCACTTCGCCGCGGACCGGGCGCTCCCCTTCGGCATCCTGAGCCGCTTCACGGCGCGGATCGGCGAACTCCTGGACGGCGAGGGCGTCGAGCCTTCCGGGTGATTCGCGGCGCCGGGGCCCGCCGAAGACGATCGCCCGGAACGTCGGCGCCAGCGGCTCCCTGGCGTCGGCCTCGGAGGACCGGAACACGCTGGCCGGAGAACCGGATGGTGGTCAAGGACGCCCACCACCCCACCGTCGTCACTCCGCGCGCGTACGACACCGCCGTGCCGTAGGCGTGCCCAGCAGGTGGTCCAGCAGCCGGCCGAAGACGGCGCGGCCGATCCGGGCCACCACCGGGTCGAACAGCGCGGGCAGGCCGGCGATCCGCAACTCCTCCGCCCAGCTCGCCTCGCTGCCGCCGCCGGCAGCCGCCCGCACCCGCAGCACGGCGCCGCCGCGGACGGCGCGGCCGCGCTTGACGAGCCGGCAGTGCCCGTCCCGGCCGGGGGCGGGGGCCGTCAGCTCGACGATCTCCATCGGGTCGTCGAAGCGCAGTGGCCCGATGCGCGTCCGGGCGACGATCAGATCGCCGGACCGGCCGTCGCCGCGGACGACGCCGACCCGGGTGAACGGCACCCGGTCCCCGTGCCGGGGCCAGTCGGTGAGCCGCCGCCAGCACTCGGCGGGCGGCAGCGGCGAACGGCGGGTCAGGACGAAGCGGGCCATGGCCGGAGCGTAACGGCCGTACCGGCGGGGCGTTGTTCCGGCACGGCGGCAGGCGACTCGGTGGACAGCGGCACCGGACGGGGGCTCGGGCCCGTACGATCGGTGAATGTCTGACTTGACGGAAACCACGCCCGGTTGGCTGGCCCCCGAGGAGCTGGAGACCACGCGGGCCAAGATGCCGATCCTGTACGTCGAGGCCGTGCCGGTCCGCGTCGATGAGTCCGGGGAGGTCACGCAGATCGGCCTGCTGCTGCGGATCGGCCCGGACGGCACGGTCAGCCGCACCCTGGTGTCGGGCCGGGTGCTGCACCACGAGCGGATCCGGGACGCGCTGCTGCGGCACCTGGAGAAGGACCTGGGGCCGGTCGCGCTGCCGCGCATCCCGGCCTCGCTGCAGCCGTTCACGGTCGCCGAGTACTTCCCGACACTCGGGGTGACGGAGTTCCACGACCCGCGCCAGCACGCGGTCTCGCTGGCGTACGTCGTCCCGGTGGCGGGGGACTGCCGGCCCCGGCAGGACGCGCTGGACCTGGTGTGGTTCAGCCCCGAGGAGGCCGCCTCGGTGCTGGTGCAGCAGGACATGCCCGGCGGCCAGGGCGCGCTGCTCAAGCGGGCGCTGGCCCACGTCGGCTGCCTGGTCTGACGCCGTCTCCGTCCGGCCCGGGCAGCACCGCGATCGGTGCCGCCCGGGCCGGACGCTCCCGGAGGGGCGGTGGTGCCCGGTGCTCCGGTGGGCCCGCGTCACAGCTTCTTGTAGCGGAACTCGGCCTGCGGGCCGGCCGGGGACGAGTAGCCGTTCAACGGCTTGGGCTTGCCCGGCTGGGCGTAGACGTGCGGGCCGGGCAGGGCGGCGGTCGCCGCGATCGCGGCCAGGGTCATGGCCACCTGGGCCATCGTCGGTCTGCGCTGCTCCGTCGACATGTGTAATCCCGGAGAGCGGATCGCCTCGCCGGGTGGGGCGGTCGTGTCCCAACTCGGTTCCACCCGCCACGTCTGACGATGTGTCCGGATCTGGGGCGTCATGCCACCGGGCGCACGCCGCCCCGATGGTCAAGCCTTGGCAAAGTCCGGTCGGCCCTCTGGATGTGCCATTGCACATGTCACATCATGCTCCCCATGAGAAAAGCCATCGCCCTCCTCGCGTCCGCGGCCGCCGTCGCCGCCCTCGGTGTCGGATCGGCCTCCGCTGCCGGCCCCGACAGCCTCACCCTGGAGGATTCCGGCCAGGGCAGCCTCGCCTGGTCGTCCTGCAACGACGCCAACACCCCCGCGCTGCAGTGCGCGATGCTGGAGGTGCCCGTCGACTACGCGGCCCCGCACGGCCGGAAGATCAAAATCAAGGTGAACCGGCTGCCGGCCACCGCGCCCAAGGACAAGCAGCAGGGCCCGATCCTGCTCAACCCCGGCGGCCCCGGCGACTCCGGGCTCTGGATGCCCGCGTACATCTCCGGGAAGGTGCCGGCGGACGTCGCCTCCACCTACGACTGGATCGGCTTCGACCCGCGCGGCACCAACGGCAGTGACCCCCATGTCGTGTGCGACGCCCACTACTTCGACGGCGAGCGCCCCGACTACCAGGTGAGCCAGGGGACTTCGAAGGCCTGGCTGAAGAAGGCGGCCGGCTACGCCGCCGACTGCACGGCCGACTGGTCCTGGCTGATGCCGCACATGACCACCGTCGACAACGCCCGCGACATGGACAGCATCCGCCGCGCGCTCGGCGTGCCGAAGATCAACTTCTACGGCGGCTCCTGGGGCACCTCGCTGGGCTCCACCTACGGCCAGCTGTTCCCCTCGCACGTGCGGCGGATGGTGCTCGACAGCATCGTCGGCCCGACCATCAGCTGGTACGACCACAACATCCTGCAGGACAAGGAGCACCAGCGCCGCTTCGACGCCTTCGCCGCCTGGGCCGCCAAGGCGGACAGCACCTACCACCTCGGCGCCGACGCCGCCGCCGTCGAGAAGGCCTACGCCCAGGTCGAGGACGCGCTGCGCAAGGAGCCCGTCGACGCCGCCCCCGCTCCCGGGAAGATCGGCCCCGCCGAGTTCGAGGACACCTTCTACGGTGGCGGCTACAACTTCCTGCGCTGGCCCCGGATGGCCACCGTGCTCTCCGCCTACGTCACCCAGCACGACTCCCGGCCGCTGAACATCGCGTACAACAGGTACGCCGCCCCGGGCGCCGACGACGGCACCTTCCCGGCCTACAACGCGGCCCAGTGCACCGAGAACGCCTGGCCGCGCGACTGGGAGGTCTGGAAGAAGGACCAGGCCAAGGTCAACGCGACCGCGCCCTTCTACACGTACAACAACATGTGGTACAACGCCGCCTGCATGTTCTGGCCCTACCAGGGCAACCAGGCCGGCCGGCTGAAGATCACCGGCAAGGGCCTGCCCCCGGTGCTGCTCTTCCAGGCCACCGAGGACGCCGCCACCCCGTACGAGGGCGGTCTCGCCATGCACGACGCGCTGCCCGGCTCCAAGCTGGTCGTCCAGAACGGCGGCAGCTTCCACGAGATCCTGTTCCACGACAACCCCTGTCTCGACGACACCTTCACCGCCTACCTGCGCGACGGCAGCCTGCCCGAGGGCAAGGGGCGGATCGCCAAGACCTGTGCGCCCGAGGCGGACCCGGCCCCGGTCTACGTGACCCCGCCGCCGGCCACCGCCAAGGCGCTCACCGCCGACCCCGGCGCGGCGCGGCTCGCGCCCACCGACCCGGAGGCCGTCCACGGCGTCCTGCGCTGACCGGCAGTTGACCGAGCGCTGACCGAGTGCTGACCGGGCGTCCGGTGCGCCGACTCCGCGAGGGGTCGGCGCACCGGCGTCAGGCCCAGCCGGAGGCCGGCCAGCCCACCAGCCCGGCAAGGTCGACGAGGTACGGGACGGCGGTGAGCATGGCTGCGACCACCGTCTCGGGGATGCCGCCGGTGCACCGGGCCGCGAGCAGCAGGAGGACGCCGGCGGGCAGGTAGAGGACGAAGACCGGCAGCGGAATGAGGGCGAACGGGAGGGAGACCGCGATCTGGAGGACGAGCATCGCCCAGCCGATGACGAGGCACCGGTGGTGGAAGTCGATGATGCTCGGGGTGGCCAGCGGCAGCAGCGTCACCAGGGCGAAGGCGAGGAGCAAGCAGACGGCGATGGCATTCCGGTCGTCGGAGCGCAGCGCGGCGCCGATGCCCGGCAGCCAGCTGGCGCCGGCCAGTGCGGCGAGTCGCCGGGCCCGTCGCCCGGGCGGGAAGTGGATCCATGCGCGTCGCGTCATCGCGCGCCCCCTCGGCCTTGTTTTGAATCTGTTCAAAACTAGGCCGGACGCCCTCCCGGAGGCAAATCCGCCCGCCGGCCGTCAGTCGCAGCGGCCGCTGCCGCTGTAGCACGGCACGTACGCGGGATTGGGCGGTGGCGGCGGCGCGGGGTGGTTGCTGTCGTAGGTGTGGCCGAGCTGTACGGCGATGGCGAACAGGGCGGCGGCGGCGAACAGCTGGAGCCCCGCCGTCCAGCGGGCGCGCAGCAGAGCGGCCAGGGCCGCGACGGCGACGGCCGCGGCCAGCAGGCCCCGGACGAAGGCCTGTTCGTGTTCGAGCGTCCGGTCGGCGGAGCCGGAGTCGCTCGCGGCGCCCCACTGGATCATGCCGTAGTTGAACATCCCCCCGAGGTACACGACCGCGAGGACGATCAGGAGCGTCACGCCGAGGGCGATGTCGGCGGCCCGCGACGGCTTCGGCCGTCGCAGCTGTCGTAGTCGGCGGAACACGGAAGCGGGGGCTGGGTGTTGGTCCGGTCGGCTCATGCGGGCAAGGCTGGCAGGCGGTGGCCCCGGGCGCCAGAGTATCCGTACTCAGACCGTGCCCGTACGGACGGCCGCCGGGGGAGCGCTCGGTGCGCCCCGGCGTGCGCCGGTGCGCCGGGTGGGTGCGTTCGCCCAAGTCACTTGGTGAGACACGGACTTGGCGCATGGCCGGGCCGTGGTGGAGCATGGGCGTGCCCGGTCTGTCGTGGTGCGTCCGCGCCGCGGCCGGGCGGGCAGTGGTCGGTGGCGGAGGAGGCGGGTCCGGTGGATCCGGTGGAGCGTCCGATTCTGGTCCGGGGCAGGGCCGTCCCGCTGGCGAGGTACCTGGCCGAGGAGGAGATCACCGGCCTGGTGGCGTGCTCGTGCATCGGGAACGAGGTGACGATCGACCTCACGGACACCCGGGTGCTGGTGGGCCTGGTCGACGTGGCCGGCGTGGTGCGGCTCAACTTCCACATGGTGCACGCGGGCGCGGCCAAGTCGCGCTCCTGGTCGCGCCTGCTGCCGGTCGGTACCGGCCCCGGCGAGATCGCCGCCCGGATCGCCCGGGACGTCCGGACGCTGGAACGCGAACTGGCGCCGCTGCGGCGGCGCTCCCCGGAGGGCGTGGAGCAGCGCTGGCCGGGGTGAGCCGGTGCGGGCCGGGGTGAGCCGGTGCGGGCCGGTGCGGGCCGGGGTGAGCCGGTGCGGGCCGGCCGCTCGGCGGGCCGGACCGCTCCCGTCCGTGGGGGGTGATCGAGGGCACGTGGCCGGGTCGGCGCCGCGTGCTCCCCGTTGCCCCCGCAGGCCCCGCGTCAGCCGCCCCGCGCGGCGCCGGCGCCTTGGTGGGCCTCGGCGTCGGCCGCGGCGACGACGGCGCTCAGCAGGCCCGGGAAGCGGCGTTCGAGCTCCTCGGAGCGCAGCGCGTTCATCTTGGTGGTGCCGATGTAGTACTGGCGCAGCAGTCCGGCTTGCCGCAGCACGGTGAAGTGGTGGCTGGAGGTGGAGCGGCCGACCGGCAGGTCGAAGGAGCCGCAGCTGAGATGGGTGGCCGAATTCGCCAGGGTGCGGACCACTTTGCGCCGTGCCGGGTCGGCGAGTGCCTCAAGTACCTGCTGGACGCTGACGTCCTCCACACCAGGGTGTTCGATCATCCGCGCCATGACGCGTGCTCGTCCCACACCTGCCACCCCTTCCCACCAGTCGCCCCCGTCCCGTCCGTACCGTAAGAACCGCGCCGAGCGCGCGAGTTCATGCCCGACGCTACACGGCCGGCGGGGGTCGCCGGGGGCGGTGGCCGGGTCGGCCGGACGCGGCGTCCGCCGTGCCGTCCACCGCGTCCTCCGTCGTGGGGCGCAGCCGGTGACGCGGGGCGGCTACCCGTGCGGGGTCTCGGCCGTGGCGACCGCTCCGAAGCCCTCGCGACGGACCCGTTCGGTGCCCCAGGCGCCGAGCGGGCCGAGGGCCTGGTTGAGCGTGCGCCCGTGCTCGGTCAGCGAGTACTCCACCCGCGGCGGCACCTCGGCGTAGACCTCGCGGTGGACGAGGCCGTCCTCCTCCATCTCGCGCAGGTGCTGCGTCAGCATCTTCTCGCTCACGCCCGGCAGGCCGCGGCGGAGCTCCGCGAAGCGGCGCACGCCGTGGGCATGGAGCTCCCAGAGGATCAGCCCCTTCCACTTTCCGCTCACCACGTCGAGCGCGGCGTCGATGCCGCAGATGTAGGGCCCGCGCCTCGGTGCCTTGGCCATCGCTGAACTCCCCCTGACGGAAAGGTAAGTACCGCAGTAAATAGTAGGTACTTCCGGGAGTGGCGGCGCTCTCCGACCATGGAGGGGTGAACGAACGACAGAATCCCACCACCCGTCAGCACAGCGCCGTCACCGTGATCGGACTCGGCCCGATGGGGCAGGCCATGACCCGCACCCTGCTCGCCGCCGGCCACCCGGTGACCGTCTGGAACCGCACCGCCGCCCGGGCCGCGGACGTCGTCGACGCGGGGGCGGCGCTCGCGGCGAGCCCCCGCGAGGCGGTCGGGGCGAGCGGGCTGGTCCTCCTCAGCCTCACCGACTACCGGGCGATGTACGACATCCTCGGCGGCGCCACCGGATCGCTCGCCGGGCGCACGCTGGTCAACCTGAGCTCCGACACCCCCGACCGCTCGCGCGAGGCGGCCGCCTGGGCGGCGGGCCACGGCGCCGCCTTCCTCACCGGAGGCGTCATGGTCCCCGCGCCGATGGTCGGCACGGAGGCGGCCTACGTCTACTACAGCGGCCGCGAGCGGGATCTGGAGGCGCACCGGGCGGCGCTGGCGCTGCTGGGGGCGCCGAAGTACCTGGGGGAGGACCCGGGCCTCGCCCAGATGATGTACCAGGCCCAACTGGCGGTGTTCCTCACCACCTTGTCCGGGCTGATGCAGGCCACCGCGATGCTGGGCGCCGCGGGGATGAAGGCCGGGGAGGCGCTGCCGGAGCTGCTCGATGCCGCCGACTCGATCGGCGACATCCTGACGGCCGGCGGGAACCCGGGCGCCGCGCTCGACGCCGGGGAGCACCCCGGCGACCTCAGCACGGTCACCATGATGGGCGCGACCGCCGACCACATCGTCGAGACCGGCACCTCGCTCGGCCTCGACCTCGCGCTCCCGCTGGCCGTCCAGGGCCACTACCGGCGGGCGATCGAGAACGGACACGGCGGCGACAACTGGACCCGCATCATCGATAGCATCCGGGGGCCCCGCTGATCTTGAGTTGTTCGGTGCTCTACAATGTAAGCTATGAATGATGTGAATGACCCTTACGAGCTGCGTGCGGGTGTTCCGGACGTGGCGACCTTCCGCGCCCTGCGCACCGGCGCGGGGATGACGGACCGCCCCGCCGAGGCGGTGGCGGTCGGCCTGGCCAACACCTGGCACGGTGTGACCGTCCACCACCCGGAGGCCGGCATCGTGGGCATGGGCCGGGTGGTCGGCGACGGCGGCACGGTCTACCAGATCGCGGACGTCTGCGTGCTCCCCGAGCACCAGGGCCGCGGCCTCGGCGCCCGGATCATGGCCGAGCTGACCGGTGCCCTGGAGCAGCGCGCCGTGCCCGGGGCGTACGTCTCGCTGATCGCGGACGGCCCCGCCCACCGCCTCTACTCCCGGTTCGGCTTCGTGCCCACCGCCCCGCACTCGATCGGCATGCACCGCCTGGTCTGAACCACCCCGGGAGGGGGCTGGGCCGTCCCGCCGTACGGTGGGACGGCCCAGCCGCGTGCGGGCCCGGGCGCGGCCGCTACCGGGTGACGTAGTGGTCGTCGAGCTCTCCCTCGCTGGCGCAGATCTCCCGCTGCTCGACGATGTCGGTGGCGACCCAGCCGTCGTCGTCCTTGCACTGCTGGGCGGTGATGGGCGGGTCGAGGTGCCGGGTGTGCGTGGTGGCGGAGGCCGGGGCGGCGCCCAGCGCGAGCGCGGCGGCGAGCACGGCCAGGGCGGTGCGGCGTGTGGTGGCGGTCATGCCCCGTCAACGACGCCGTCCGCCGCAGGTCACCGGTGGTTCGTCCGTCCGCCGCGTGTCCCGGCGCGGCCGTGCCGACCGCGCCGGGCGGGCCGGGCGGGCCGTCACCGCAGCCCGGGGTCGGGCCGGCCGTCCCGGGCCGTCGATTCGGCCACCGTGCGCTCCCGGAGCCGTCGTTGATAGGCCGGGGCGTCGGCCGGGATGTGTGCGGCGACCGCCCGGGAGGGGCGGCGGCGCGTCGGCCGCTGAGGCGATGGGTGGGATTGCCGACGAGTCTGCGGCGTGCCCGGGGCCCGCGGCAAGGTTCGAGCAGGGTGTGCCGAGTCCTACCGAAACCCCCACCGAGCCGGCAGGATCGGGGTCGACACACTGCCGGGGGCTCCTGCGGCGGTGGCCGCACCCCAGCAGCCGAGCGGGCACGGCACCCGGCTAGCCTGGTCGCATGTTCGTACTTGAGCTGACGTACACCGCCCCGCTGGAGCGCATCGACGCGGTGCTGCCGGAGCACATCGCGTGGCTGACCGCCCACTACGAGTCCGGCACCTTCCTCGCCTCCGGCCGCAAGGTGCCGCGCGACGGCGGCGTGATCCTGGCCGCGGGCCCGGACCGGGCCGGCATCGAAGCCGTGGCCGCCACCGACCCGTTCGTGCGCGAGGGCCTGACCGAGTACCGGATCACCGAGTTCGTGGCGACCACCACCGCCCCCGCCCTCGACGGCCACCGGGAACAACTGCCCGGCTGAGCCCGGCCCGCCCCACCGGCCCCGCCCGCGGCGTCCCGTGTCCTTCGGGACGCCGTGCGGTGGCTACGATCGGTGGGCGGGGGCTTCGGTGGGTTTCGGCTTTTTTGTCTCGTGGGAGTTGGCGAATGGTGGATGTACGGGCCGGGCAGCCGGCCGGTTCCGGTGACCTGGTGGACGTGGCGCGGCTGGTGACGGCGTACTACGCGCTCAAGCCCGACGTGCGGGAGCCCGCGCAGCGGGTCGTGTTCGGGACCTCCGGGCACCGCGGGTCCTCGCTCGACGTGGCGTTCAACGAGGACCACATCGCGGCGACCACGCAGGCGATCTGCGAGTACCGCACGGCCCAGGGCGTCGCCGGGCCGCTGTTCCTCGGCGCGGACACGCACGCGCTGTCCGAGCCGGCCCGGGTGACGGCGCTCGAAGTGCTCGCGGGCAACGGCGTGCGGGTGCTGCTCGACTCCGCGGACGGCTACACCCCGACCCCGGCCGTCTCGCACGCGATCCTCGCCCACAACCGGCGCAGCCCGCAGGCGCTGGCAGACGGCATCGTGGTGACGCCCTCGCACAACCCGCCGCGCGACGGCGGGTTCAAGTACAACCCGCCGAGCGGCGGGCCGGCCGGCTCCGAGGCGACCGGGTGGATCCAGGACCGCGCCAACGAGCTGATCCGCGAGGGCCTGCGCGGCGTCAAGCGCGTCCCCTACGCGCGGGCGCTGGCCGCGGCCACCACCGGCCGGTACGACTTCCTGACCGGGTACGTCGACGACCTGCCGTCCGTCCTCGACCTGGACGCGGTGCGCGCCTCCGGCCTGCGGATCGGCGCCGACCCGCTGGGTGGGGCCTCCGTGGCGTACTGGGCGCGGATCGCCGAGACCCACCGCCTCGACCTGACCGTCGTCAACCCGGACGTCGACCCGACCTGGCGGTTCATGACCCTGGACTGGGACGGCAAGATCCGGATGGACTGCTCCTCGCCGTCCGCGATGGCCTCCCTGATCCGCCGTAAGGACGAGTACGCCGTCGCCACCGGGAACGACGCCGACGCCGACCGGCACGGCATCGTCACGCCGGACGGCGGCCTGATGAACCCCAACCACTACCTCGCGGTCGCCGTCGACTACCTCTACCGCCACCGGGCGCACTGGCCGGCCGACGCGGGCGTGGGCAAGACGCTGGTCTCCTCCTCCATGCTCGACCGGGTCGCGGCCGACCTCGGCCGGCCGCTGGTGGAGGTCCCGGTCGGCTTCAAGTGGTTCGTCGACGGCCTGCTGGAGGGCTCGATCGGCTTCGGCGGCGAGGAGTCCGCCGGCGCGTCCTTCCTGCGCCGCGACGGCGGAGTGTGGACCACCGACAAGGACGGCATCCTGCTGGCCCTGCTCGCCGCCGAGATCACCGCCGTCACCGGCTCCACCCCCAGCGCGCGGTACCGCGAGCTGACCGCGCGCCACGGCGACCCCGCCTACGCCCGGGTGGACGCCCCCGCCGACCGCGAGCAGAAGGCCCGGCTGGCCCGCCTCTCCCCGGAGCAGGTCACCGCCGGCGAACTCGCGGGGGAGAAGATCACCGCGGTGCTCTCGCACGCCCCCGGCAACGGCGCGGCCATCGGCGGCCTCAAGGTCTGCACCGAGAACGCCTGGTTCGCGGCCCGCCCGTCCGGCACCGAGGACGTGTACAAGATCTACGCCGAGTCCTTCCACGGCACCGACCACCTCGCGAGGGTCCAGGCCGAGGCCCGGACCCTCGTCGGCGAGGTCCTCGGCGCCTGACACCCGGCGGGAGGCGGTCCCCGGGCCGCCTCCCGCCGCCGCCCGCCGACTCCAGCGGACGACACCACGGGAGATCACCGCCGCATGCCGCACCCGCCGATCCGAGGCGTGCTCTTCGACGTCGACGACACCCTCTTCGACTACTCGGGCTCGGAGGAGACCGGCATCCTCGCCCACCTCGGCGAACTCGGCCTGCTCGCCCGCCTCCCCGGCCCGCAGGCGGCCGTGGAGCTGTGGCGCACCGTCATGGAGGCCCAGTACGCCCGCTTCCTCGCGGGCGAACTGACCTTCCGCGGCCAGCAGCACGAGCGCACCCGGCAGTTCCTCGCCCGCCTCGGCGAGGCCGGCGCCGAGCGGCTGTCGGACGAGGCGGCCGCCGCCTGGTTCGCCGGCTACGCGGCCCACCGCGACGCCGCCCGGGCCGCCTTCCCCGACGCCGCCCCCGCCCTGGCCGAACTCGCCCCGCGGTACCGGCTCGGCATCGTGTCCAACTCCTCCGCCGACCACCAGCGCGACAAACTGCGCGCGATCGGCCTGCTCGACCGGGTCGGTGACGTCCTCGTCTGCTCCGACCAGCACGGCGAGCCCAAGCCCGCCCCGAGCATCTTCCACGCGGGCTGCGCCGGGCTGGGCCTGGCCCCGCACCACGTCGCCTACGTCGGCGACAACTACGCCCTGGACGCCGAGGGCGCCCGGGACGCCGGCCTGCACGCCTTCTGGCTCGACCGGGCGGCCTCCGGCACCCCGGTGGGAGAGGGCATCCGGGTGCTGCGCTCGCTCGACGCCCTGGCCGGGGCCCTCGCGGCGTGAGCCGCCCGGGAACGCGCCCGCGACAGGGGTGCGACGCAACCCGGCGTCCACCGCGTTAGAAGGTCATGGAGCGAACAAGCACGCAGGACTTCGGGGAGTTCGCCGCGACCCGCGGCCGCCACCTGGTGAGGACCGCCTTCCTGCTGACCGGCGGCGACGCGCACCTGGCGGAGGACCTCGCCCAGGAAGCCCTCGGCAAGCTCTACGGGAAGTGGCGCAAGGTCGCCCGGATGGACAACCCGGCCGGCTACGCCCAGACCGTCCTGGTCAACACCTTCCTCTCGCACCGGCGCCGCCGCGCCTCCGGCGAGCACGTCACCGACGTCTTCGCCGAGACCCCGGTCACCGACCCGGACCCGTCGCTGCGGCTGACGCTGCTGCGCGCCCTCGGCGAACTCCCCGCCCACGACCGTGCGGTGCTGGTCCTGCGGTTCTGGGAGGACCGCAGCGTCGAGGAGACCGCCCACACCCTGCGCCTGAGCGACAGCGCCGTGCGCTCCCGCAGCTCCCGGGCCCTGACCCGGCTGCGCGCCGTCCTGGGCAGCGAGCTCGACGACCTCGCCCGCTCCTGAGCCCCCCTGCCCCTCGCCCGTCCAACCACGGAGTACCGGCATGCCCCTGGACGACCGCTTCGCCGCCCTGCTGCACGACGCCGCCGAGCTCGCCCCCGACCCGCCCGCCGCCGACCTCGCCGACTCGGCCCGCCGCCGCCACCTGCGCGCCCGCCGCCGGCGCACCGCCGCGATCGCGGGCGCCACCGCCGTCGTCGCCGTCGCCGCCCTCGGCGTGCGACTGCTGCCCGCCGCCGACCCCGGCGCGGGCAGCACGAAGCTCGCCCCCGCCGGGGGGTGGCCCGCGGAGATCACCGGCACCTTCATGACCGGCACCTTCACCTCCCTGCTGCCCCCCGGGAAGATCACCGCCGCCGGTGGCTACGGCACCAACGAGGGCGCCGTGCCCGGCCTGGCCCCGTCCGCGCACCTGCTCTACGACGACGGCCAGGGCGCCGGCCTGGTCACCTTGGACGTCGACCGCGTCGCCCTGCCGATCGCCGACACCACCCGCGGCACCCAGTGCGCCGACCCGGTCGAGACCCCGACCGAGGGCTGCGAGCGCACCGTCCTGCCCGGCGGCGGCATCGTGGTCGTCGACAAGCTCGCCCCCGTCGAGCCGATGAAGGTGCGCGAGTGGAAGGTGACCTACACCGGCACGGACGGACGCCAGGTGCGCGTCTGGGAGGTCAACTCGACCAGCTACGGCCCGCCGCTGAGCCGTCCCACCCCGCCGCTGACCACCCAGCAGCTCACCGCCGCCGCCACCAGCAACGCCTGGGACCCGCTCTTCACCCCCGGCGCCGTCGTCACCCGGGCCCCGGGCGAATCGGGCGGCCCGTCCGCCGACCAGATCATCGCCACCGCCACCGCCCTGCTGCCGGCCGGTACCCGCACCGATCCGGGCGCCGCCCAGCACACCACCGGCCGCGCCCACCTCACGGTCACCCTGGACGGGCGCACCAGCATGCTCTCCGTCCAGACCGAGCCGCGCCGCGCCGACGCCGCCTCGGCCGCCCGCATCCGCGCGGACTACGAGCACGGCGGCGCCGGCCCCGCCGCCGCCCGTACACCGGACGGCACCTTCGTGCAGGTCCGCGAGATGCACGAGACGAAGGCCGGCGACGGGCCGGTGCTGCGCTGGGTCGTGGCGGCGCTGCACCCGGACGACACCGAGGTGACGGTCGGCGTGTGGAACGGCAGCGACGAGACGAACGCGCGGCCCGGCACCCCGGCGCTGACCACCGAGCAGCTCACCGCCATCGCCGTCGCCCCCGCCTGGCGGCGCTGAACGTCCGTCCTGGCACCGGGGGAGGGGAGCTGACGCGCCGCCGCCCGTCCGTTCGGTCCTGACCAGCGGGGGGTGTCGGCGGGCCCCGGGGCCGGGTGGCCGTAGGGTGGGTCCGGCCGAGGCCCGCCGTGGGCCCCGGTTTTTCGTGGGCAGCGGCTGATCGAGGGCAAGGGTATGCAGTTCGACGACCAGGGAGATCTCGACACCTCGCAGGTGGACGACCGGCGGGGCATCCCCGGCGGCAAGGTGGCCATCGGGGGCGGGGCGGTGGGCCTGGTCGCCGTGCTGTTCGCGGTGCTGCTCGGCGTCGACCCCAAGCTGCTCGGCCTGTCCTCCGGCGGCGGCAACGGCTCGTCCACCTCGCGCAGCGCCGGCGAGGTCCAGCAGGCCTGCAAGACCGGGGCGGACGCCAACAGCCGGCAGGACTGCCGGATCGTCGCGGTCACCAACAGCCTGCAGGACTTCTGGAGCGGCGAGCTGCCCAAGCGCACCAAGGTGGCGTACAAGCCCGCCGAGACGGTGCTGTTCACCAACCGGGTGTCCACCGCCTGCGGCGCGGCCACCTCCGCGGTGGGCCCGTTCTACTGCCCCGGCGACCAGAAGGCCTACTTCGACCTCGGCTTCTTCGACGAGCTGTCCACCCGCTTCGGCGCCAAGGGCGGCCCGTTCGCCGAGTCCTACGTCGTCGCCCACGAGTTCGGCCACCACATCCAGACGCTCACCGGCCAGATGCAGAAGGTCGGCAACGACCGGCAGGGCGCCACCAGCGCCTCGGTGCGGCTGGAGCTGCAGGCCGACTGCTACGCCGGGGTGTGGGCGCACCACGCCACCACCACGCCGCAGCCCTCCACCGGCCGTCCGCTGATCAAGTCCCTCACCGACCAGGACATCGCCCAGGGCCTGGACGCGGCCTCGGCGGTGGGCGACGACCGCATCCAGAAGCAGGCCACCGGCAAGATCAACCCGGAGGCGTGGACGCACGGCTCCTCCGAGCAGCGCAAGGCCTGGTTCACCACCGGCTACCGCACCGGGGACCTCACCCAGTGCGACACCTTCTCGGCCGCCAAGCTCTGAGCGGGCAGCCGGCCCCCGGCTCCCGTGCGGGGTCGGGGGCCGGGGCGCCGCTACTCCGCCGGCGTCCAGTCGGCCCACTCGGCGGCGAAGCCCGCGCCCTCGCCGCGCACCCGGGCCGCCCCCGGCCCCGCGAAGTGGGCCGGCACCACCAGCGCCTGCTCGTCCGCCGCGCGGGCCAGCACCCGCTGCCGGCTGCGCGCCGCCAGGACCGGGTCCAGGCAGAAGCAGCTGGAGCACGAGGGGTGCGCGAGCTGCACCGGCGAGTGGAGCAGGTCGCCGACGAAGACGGCCCGCTCGCCGCCGGAGTCCAGGTGCAGCACCGAGGAGCCGGGGGTGTGCCCGGGCGCCTCCTCCAGCACCAGCGCGCCGTCCAGCCGCACCCGCCCGGACCACGGCACCGCCTGACCGGCCGCCAGGACCGGCGCCACGCTGTCCGCGAACACCCGGTCCCACTCCGTCCACTGCTCGGGCGCCGGCCCGCCCGAGGCCCGGGCCGGGTGCTTTGCCGCCGGGTCGAAGAACGCCAGGTCGGCCGCGGGCAGGTAGTAGTCGGCGTTCGGGAACGCCGGCACCCAGGCGCCGTCCCGCTCGCGGGTGTTCCAGCCGACGTGGTCGGCGTGCAGATGGGTGTTCACCACCACGTCCACGTCCTCCGGCCGCACCCCCGCGCGCGCCAGCAGGTCCAGGAACCGGCCGCCCTCGCGGCGGTGGAACATCGGTGTGCCCGGCCGCTCGCGCCCGTCGCCGACGCCGGTGTCCACCAGCACCGTCCGCCCGCCGCCGCGCAGCACGAAGGTCTGCAGCGCCCCCACGTAGGAGCCGGACGCGGCCTCGTAGTGGTCCGGCGCCAGGCCGGCGCCCTCCGCCTGCCAGGCCCGCTCGGCCAGGTCGGGCACGATCGCCCCGGCCGGCGCGAACGGCCCCTGGTACTCCACCAGTCGCACGATCTCGACATCCCCCAGCACCAACCGCTGCACGGTCGCCTCCCGCTCTCGTCTCGTCCTGCCGTCGTTCGTTCCTTCACCGCCGAGCCTAGGAAGCCCTGTTGAGCCGTTCAATGCGTGATCCGCTCTGCTCGATACGCGATCGGCTCACCGGCCGGGGCTACGATGGCCGGATGGACGTCGTCAGCGATGCGATCGCCGCCGTGCGCACCGGCCGGCCCTCCACCAACCGGCTGCGGGTGGGCGGCCGTTGGGGCGCGCGCATGCCCCGCTACGCCGGTGCCGGCTTCCACGTGGTGCTGGCCGGCGGCTGCTGGCTGCTGCCGGAGGGAGGCGAGCCGCTGCGCCTGGAGCGCGGAGACGTGGTGCTGCTCCCGCACGGCGGCGGACACGCCCTCTCCGACCGGGAACTGACGCCCGGCCGGGCCGCCCGGCTGCCCGAACTGGACGCCCCGCCGGCGGCCGGGCTCGCCCTCGCCCTCGCGCCGTCGCCGTCGCCGTCGCCCGCGCCCGCGCCTGCGCTCGCCGAGGCCGGCGACGGCGGGAGCGCCGAGCTGCTGTGCGGGAAGTACCGGCTCGACCACGGCCTCACCCACCCGCTGATGCGCGAGCTGCCCGAGGTCGTCCGGTTCTCCACCCGGTCCGGCGAGCACCCCGAACTGCGCGCGGCCGTCGACCTGTTGGGCGCCGAGGTGGCCTCGGCGCAGCCCGGAGGCGAGCTGGCCGTGCCCGCCCTGGTGGACCTGCTGCTGGTCTACCTGGTCCGGGCCTGGACGACGCGCCGCGGCGCGGACGGCTGGGGCGCGGCGCTGGCGGACCCGGTGGTGGCGGCCGTGCTGGCCGCCGTGCACGAGCGCCCGGCCCACCCGTGGACGGTCGGTTCGCTGGCCGAGCACGCCGGGGTGTCCCGGGCGACGCTGGTGCGCCGCTTCACCGCCCGCACCGGGCGGCCGCCGATGGCCTACCTGACGTGGTGGCGGATGACCCGCGCCGCCACCCTGCTGCGCCGGGGCGCCGACCCGCTGGAGGCGGTGGCCCGCGAGGTGGGCTACGGCAGCCCGTACGCGCTCTCGCACGCCTTCGCCCGGCAGTTCGGCACCACCCCCGGCCGGTACCGGGCCGCCGCCGGCTGATCCACCGTCAACTCCCTTCGCCGACCGTGTTTGTGGGCACTCCGAGCGTTCACGAAGGTAACGGATTGGGGTGTGTTCGCGGGTGTCTGGTTTTACTTCTTGACGCCATGTGCACGATCAGATTGACTCCCTGCACCTCGCCGCGAAGCCGCCGCGGCGAACTCAGGGAGAGGCACCCGCTGCATGAACGCCGCACTGCGTCGCACCGTCGTCTCCACCGTCACCGCCGCCGCACTGGCCCTGACCGGCGCCGCCTGCGGCAAGGCCGGCGGCGCCAAGAAGGACAGCGCCACCGCCGACAAGGGCCCCGCCTCGATCGGCCTCCTGCTGCCCGAGAACGCCTCCTCCACCCGCTACGAGTCCTTCGACCGGCCGTTCATCGAGGCCAAGGTCAAGGCCCTGTGCGCGGACTGCAAGGTGCTCTACAACAACGCCGAGGGCAGCGCCGCCAAGCAGAAGCAGCAGTTCGACACCCTGCTCACCCAGGGCGTCAAGGTGATCATCCTGGACGCCTTCGACGCCGCCTCCACCGCGGGCTGGGTGAAGGAGGCCGCCGACAAGGGCGTCAAGGTCGTCGCCTACGACCGCCTCGCCACCGGCCCGGTCTCCGCCTACGTCTCCTTCGACAACGAGAAGGTCGGCGAACTCCAGGGCCAGGCCCTGCTGGACGCGCTCGGCGGCAAGGCCGCCGACTCCGACATCGTCATGATCAACGGCGACGAGGCCGACCCGAACGCCGCCCAGTTCAAGGCGGGCGCGCACAAGGTCCTCGACGGGAAGATCCGCAAGGTCGTCTACGAGCAGTCCGGCCAGTGGAACCCCACGATCGCCGGCCAGAAGATCTCCGCCGCCGTCACCCAGTACGGCAAGACCGGCTTCCAGGCCGTCTACTCCGCCAACGACGGCATGGCGGCCGCCATCATCACCCAGCTCAAGGGCGCCGGCATCACCGTCCCGGTCGGCGGCCAGGACGCGGGCCTCGACGCGATCCAGCGCATCATCGCGGGTGACCAGGCCTACACCGTCTACAAGGCGTACCGGCCGCTCGCCGACTCCGCCGCCGAACTCGCCGTCGACCTCGCGCAGGGCAAGGACGTCAAGACCGTCGCCGACGCCGGCGTCGACAGCCCCACCGACAAGAACATCCCCGCCAAGCTCCTGCAGGCCAAGGTCGTCACCAAGGCCAACATCAGCCAGACCGTCATCGCCGACGGCCTCTACAAGGCGTCCGACATCTGCACCGCCGACTACGCCGCCGCCTGCGCGGCCGCCGGCATCAAGTAGCCACGATCCCAGGAGGGTTCGCGTGACAGGCTCACCCGTTCTCGAACTGCGATCGGTCTGCCGGCGCTTCGGCGCCGTCCAGGCCCTGGACCAGGTGGACCTGACCGTCCACGCCGGAGAGGTCCTCGCCCTCGTCGGCGACAACGGCGCCGGAAAGTCCACCCTCGTCAAGACCATCGCCGGCGTCCACTCCGTCGACACCGGCACCATCCACTGGCGCGGCGAACCCGTCCGGCTCACCCGCCCCCAGGACGCCGCCGCCCTCGGCATCGCCACCGTCTACCAGGACCTCGCGCTCTGCGACAACCTCGACGTCGTCGCCAACCTCCACCTCGGCCGCGAGCGGCTGCGCCACGCCCTGCTCGACGACGTCGCCATGGAACAGCACGCCCGGCGGCTGCTCGACACCCTCGCCATTCGCATCCCCGACCTGCGCGCCCCGGTCGGCGCGCTCTCCGGCGGCCAGCGCCAGGTCGTCGCCATCGCCCGGGCCATGCTCGGCGAGCCCGCCCTGGTCATCCTCGACGAACCCACCGCCGCCCTCGGCGTCGAACAGACCGCCCAGGTCCTCGACCTCGTCGAGCGGCTGCGCGAACGCGGACTCGCGGTCGTCATCGTCAGCCACAACATGGCCGATGTGACCGCCGTCGCCGACACCGTCGCCGTGCTGCGCCTGGGCCGCAACAACGGGGTCTTCCCCGTCGAGGGCACCACCCAGGAGCAGATCGTCGCCGCCATCACCGGCGCCACGGACAACGCCCACACCCGCCGTCGCGCCCGCCGGGCCGGGCGCGACGAGGAGGAGGCTGCATGAGCACGCCCGACACCCCCGCCCTGCCCACCGGCTGGGCCGGCCGGCTCGACGCCACCAGGAGGCGGCTGGCCGGCGGCGAACTCGGCGCCCTCCCGGTCGTCGTCGGGCTGGTGGTCATCGCGATCGTCTTCCAGAGCGTCACGCACCACTTCCTCCAGGCCGACAACCTCACCAACATCACCCGCTTCATCGCGGGCCCCGGCCTGATCGCGGTCGGCGTCGTCCACGTCCTCATCCTCGGCGAGATCGACCTCTCCCTCGGCTCCGTCGCGGGCGCCACCGCCGCGATCACCGCCGTCCTCGCCACCCGGCACGACCTGCCCGAATGGCTCGCCATCCTCACCGCCCTGGCCACCGCCTGCGCCATGGGCCTGCTGCACGGCCTGCTGTTCGCCCGGGTCGGCGTCCCCGCCTTCGTCGTCACCCTGGCCGGCATGCTCGCCTGGAGCGGCCTGCAGCAGTACGTCCTCGACATCGGCACCGTCAACAACCGCCGTGACGGCATCGTCGCCGGCCTGGACTCCACCTACCTCGGCGACGGCGACATCGCCTACGCCTGGGGCCTCGCCGTCCTCGCCCCCGCCCTCTACCTCGTCGCCCAACTGCGCACGGCTCGCCGCCGCACCGCCGCCGGCCTGCCCGCCCGCGGCACCGCCGACAGCGCCCTGCGCGCCGCCGGGCTGGCCGTCCTCACCGTCGCCGCCGCCTGGGCCCTCAACCAGGACCGCGGCCTCCCGCTCCCGCTGGTCGTCCTGCTCGCCGTCGTCCTCGCCACCGACCTCGTGCTGCGCCGCACCCGCTACGGCCGGCAGGTCTTCGCGGTCGGCGGCGGCGTCGAGGCGGCCCGGCGCGCGGGCATCGACGTCGCCCGGATCCGGATCTCCGTCTTCGTGCTGTCCGCCTTCCTGGCTGGCCTCGGCGGTCTCTTCTACGCCTCCCAGCAGGGCTCGGCGGACAAGGAACTCGGCGGCGGCAACGTCCTGATGAGCGCCATCGCCGCGGCCGTGATCGGCGGCACCAGCCTCTTCGGCGGGCGCGGCAAGACCTGGTCCGCCCTGCTCGGCATCCTGGTCATCCAGAGCATCACCACCGGCCTCGACATGGTCCACGCCGCGCAGGCCATCCAGTACATGATCACCGGCGCTGTCCTGCTCGCCGCCGTCGTGCTCGACTCCGTCTCCCGCCGCACCCGGAACGCGGCCACCCGGACCTGATCCCCGTCCGCATTCGGGACCCTGCCGGGCCGGCGCCTCGTGCGCCGGCCCGGCCTTCGTTCATGCACCGGCGGGGTCGTCGTCCACGCGCCGGCGGGGCCGGCGTGCGCGCACACGGAACGCACCGGAAACCTTCGCACGGGGGAGGGGCGGAGCATGGTCCCACACAAACGGGCGAACGTCGTGAATGAGTCGATGATCCGACCGGAACCCCCCGATTCGGTAGTGAACCCCTCACTACCTGTACCGTTCCGGACGCGATGGTGTTCATCACTCTTCCCCCTCCCGTTACTCCCCTCCCGATTGCGGGGACTACGCTTCACCAGCGAATACGACCTAAAACGACCGAAACCACATTCGATTCGATCCGGTGTCGCCCCATACGGCATTGATGATGAGAATTTCCTTTGACCGCACCTTCGCTGCATCCAGCGGACTCCCAGCAGAGTCATGGTGAGTGGGCGCGTCCCACCAGGTGACACCGACGTCACGGCATGTAGCACCCGTACGTGCCCCAAGGAATCCGGAGCCGAGGAACCCAACCCCATGGACCCACGCCACGACACGGCCGGCCCAGGCACGCTGCACCGCCCCCACCAGGGGCTCGCGGCAGGCTGGCCGGTGGCCCAACCCGCCCACCCGCGCAGTCTGCTCGACATCATCGCCGCGACCGCCGACGCCCACCCGCACGCGCCCGCACTCGACACCGGCGACGCCGTCCTCGACTACCGCGCCCTCATGCAGGAGGTCGACGGCCTCGCCGGCGTCCTCGCCGGCCACGGCATCGGCCGCGGCGACCGCGTGGGCGTGCGCATCCCGTCCGGCACCGCCGACCTGTACGTCGCGATCCTCGCCGTGCTGCGCTGCGGCGCCGCCTACGTGCCGGTGGACGCCGACGACCCCGACGAGCGCGCCGAGATGATCTGGCAGGACGCCCAGGTCTGCGCCGTCCTCGGCGCCGGCCGCCAGCTGTTCGCCGGGCCCGTCGCCCGGCCCTCCGGCCGCCCCGCCTGGCCCTCGCCCGCCGACGACGCGTGGATCATCTTCACCTCCGGCACCACCGGCCGCCCCAAGGGCGTGGCCGTCACCCACCGCAGCGCCGCCGCCTTCGTCGACGCCGAGGCCCGGATCTTCCTGCCGAACCGCCCGCTCGGCCCCGGCGACCGGGTGCTCGCCGGCCTCTCCGTCGCCTTCGACGCCTCCTGCGAGGAGATGTGGCTGGCCTGGCGCCACGGCGCCTGCCTGGTGCCCGCCCCCCGCGCCCTGGTCAAGGCCGGCACCGACCTGGGCCCCTGGCTGGTCGAGCGGCGCATCACCGCCATCTCCACCGTCCCCACCCTGCTCGCCCTGTGGCCGCAGGAGTGCCTGGACCAGGTGCGCCTGATCATCGTCGGCGGCGAGTCCTGCCCCGCCGAACTCGTCGAGCGCCTGGCCGTCGGCGGCCGTGAGTTCTGGAACACCTACGGCCCCACCGAGACCACCGTCGTGGCCACCGCGGCCCGGATGCTGCCCGGCGAGCCGGTGCGCATCGGCGCACCGCTGGACGGCTGGGAGATCGCCGTCGTCGACCAGGCCGGCCAGCCCGTGCCCTGGTACGAGACCGGCGAACTGCTGATCAGCGGCGTCGGCACCGCCCGCTACCTCGACCCCGCCAAGGACGCCGAGAAGTACAGCCCGCACCCCGTCTTCGCCTCCCCGCGCGTCTACCGCAGCGGTGACCTCGTCCGCAACGAACCCGAGGGCCTGGTGTTCGTCGGCCGCGCCGACGACCAGATCAAACTCGGCGGCCGCCGCATCGAGCTCGGCGAGATCGACGCCGCCCTGCAGGCCCTGCCCGGGATCCGCGCCGCCGCCGCGGCCGTGCGCAAGACCCCGGCCGGCGCCGACCTGCTGGTCGGCTACCTCGTCGCCCAGCCCGGCGCCGCCCCCGACCTGGCCGCCGCCCGCCAGCAGCTGCTGGAGCGCCTGCCCGCGCCGCTGGTGCCCGTGCTCGCCCTGGTCGACTCGCTGCCCACCAAGACCTCCGGCAAGGTCGACCGCAACGCCCTGCCCTGGCCGCTCGCCACCACCGGCACCGCCGCCGCCCCCGCCGAAGCCCTGGACGGGACGGCCGGCTGGCTCGCCGGGCACTGGGAGAAGCTGCTCGGCATGGCCCCCGGCGCCGGCGACGACTTCTTCGCCCTCGGCGGCTCCAGCCTGACCGCCGCCCGCCTGGTCTCCGAACTGCGCACCCGGCACAGCGGCGTCTCCGTCGCCGACCTGTACGCCCACCCCGTCCTCGGCGACCTCGCCGGCTTCCTCGACGGCCTCGCCCCGGCCCCCGGCGCGGCGGCCGCCCAGCAGAGCGGCCCCGCCACCCCCGTACGCCCGGTGCGCCGCACCCCGCGCAGCGCGGGCCTGTGGCAGACGCTCATCCTGCTCGGCATGTTCGGCCTCGCCGGACTGCGCTGGGTGGTCGTCCTGATCGCCCTCGACAACCTCATGGGCAACCACCTGGCCTGGGCGCCGCACAGCTCGTGGTGGCCGGTGATAGCGGGCCTGCTCCTCTTCTACAGCGCCCCCGGCCGCACCCTGCTCGCCGCCGCCGGCGCCCGGGTGATCACCGCCGGGGTCCGCCCCGGCAGCCACCCGCGCGGCGGCCACGTCCACCTGCGGCTGTGGGCCGCCGAGCGCTACACCGCGATGTTCGGCACCGGCGCGCTGGCCGGCACCCCCTGGGCCGCCCGCTACGCCCGCTGGCTCGGCTGCCGCGTCGGCAAGGGCGTCCAGCTGCACACCCTGCCCCCGGTCACCGGCCTGGCCCGCCTGGGCGCCGGCGCCAGCATCGAACCCGAGGTCGACATCGCCGGCTGGTGGCTCGACGGCGACACCCTGCAACTGGGACACATCGAGGTCGGCGAAGGGGCGAGCGTCGGCCACCGCGCCACCCTGATGCCCGGCGCCCGCGTCGGCGCCGGCGCCGAGATCGCGCCCGGCTCCTGCGTCACCGGAGCCGTCCCGGCCGACGAGCACTGGCACGGCTCGCCGGCCCGCCCCTCCACCGAGGCCCGCACCCAGTGGCCCGCCAAGCCGGCGAAGGCGTCGCGGGTCTGGAACCTCGCCTACGGCGTCGGCTTCGCCCTCTTCGGCCTGGTGCCGATCCTCGCCGCACTGCCCGCACTGCTGATCATCTACCCGCTGGTCGATACCGACCGCACCCTGATGGCCGCCCTGCTGCAGCTCCTGCCGCTGACCGTCCCGCTCGCGGTGCTGACCATCTTCTGCCACGCCGCGCTGATAGCCCTGCTGGTGCGGATCCTCTCGCTGTCGCTGCGCCCGGGCTTCCACCCGGCAATCGGGCGGGTCGCGTTCTGCGCGTGGGGCGTCTCGCGCCTCAGCGACACCGCGCGGCGCAGCCTGTTCCCGTTCTACGCGTCGCTGCTCACCCCGGTGTGGCTGCGCGTCCTCGGCGCCAAGGTCGGCCGGCGGGTCGAGGCCTCGACCGTGCTGTCGCTGCCCAGCCTGATGCGGGTGGACGACGGCGCGTTCCTCGCCGACGACACGCTGGTGGCGCCGTACGAGCTGCGCGGCGGCTGGCTGCACGTCGGCCCCTCGTACGTCGGGCGGCGGTCCTTCGTCGGGAACTCCGGCATCGTCGGCCCCGGCCGCAGCCTGCCGGACAACTCCCTGGTCGGCGTGCTGTCCGACACCCCCGCGAACGCTCCCGAGGGCTCCTCCTGGCTGGGCCGGCCCGCGTTCGCGCTGCCGCGCGTGGCCGACACGGGCGGCGAGGGCCGCACCTACGACCCGCCGAAGCGCCTGATGTGGGCGCGCGCCGGCGTCGAGTTCTGCCGACTGCTGCCGGTGATAGTCGCGGCCATGCTCGGCGACCTGGTGTTCGCCGCCCTGCAGGCCCTGCGCGACGACTACGGGCTCGGCGTGGCGGTCGGCGCCGCTGGGCTGGTGCTGGTGGCCGCGGCCGTGGTCGCCTGCGCCGTCACGACGGTCGCCAAGTGGCTGCTGGTGGGCCGGTTCCGGGTGGCGGAGCACCCGCTCTGGTCGTCCTTCGTCTGGCGCAACGAGCTGTACGACACGTTCGTCGAGGAGCTCGCGATGCCGTTTGGCGGCGGCGCGATCACCGGCACCCCGTACCTGAACCTGTGGCTGCGGTCGCTGGGCGCCAAGATCGGGCGCGGTGCGTGGTGCGAGACACACTGGCTGCCGGAGAGCGACCTGGTGACGGTCGGGGCGGGGGCGAGCGTCAACCGCGGCACCGTGCTGCAGACGCACCTGTTCCACGACCGCGTCATGCGGCTGGGCCCGGTGCACCTGGGCGCGGGCTCCACCACCGGCCCGCACTCGATCGTGCTGCTCAACACCTCCCTCGGCGACAACACGACGGTCGGCCCGGCCTCTCTCGTAATGCGCGGCGAGAACGTGCCCGACGCCACCCGCTGGCTCGGCAACCCCGTCGCCGCCTGGAACGCCGACCCCACCCCGCCGGCCGGCCGCCGGGCCGGGCGCGGACGTCGGCGGGCAGCCGCCGTGTGACGCTCGCCACGCCCGGCGGGCGCTGAGTGCGCGGTGGGGGGGGGGGGGGGGGGGGGGGGGGGGGGGCCGGGGGGGGGTTTGGGGGGGGGGGGGGGGGGGGGGGGGGGGGGGGGGCGCCGGGGGGGGGGGGGGGGGGGGGGGGGAC
>NZ_JBMVFA010000035.1:72152-89737 GCF_049543595.1 Kitasatospora sp. NPDC094028
GGCCCGCGGGCGGGCGCGGGGCCTGCGGCGCCCCCCCGCGTTCCCACCCCCCCACGCCCGGGGGCCGGAGGGGGCGTGGTGGGTCCCCCACGCTTGGGGGGGGGGCCCCCCCCCCACCGCTTTTTCTTTGCCTGCCGTTGGGGTAGCCCGTGGGCCTGACCGCCATCGATGTGAAGGTGGTACGTCGATCTGCGCCGGTCCGTTCCCTTCGGCGATCCGTATCGGCTCGCGCCACCCGGGTGGTGACTGCGACGGGCGGGCAGCGTCGCCCGTGGTCCGTCCGAGGGGCTGTGGGCAGGTCGGGGGCGGTAGTTTGGTGGTGGACGGGGTGCTTGGGTTCGGGTTGTGGTTTGGGGTGGGTGCGATGGTGGAAGCGCGGGGCGGGTACTGGCGAGTGGAGGACGACTCGCCGGTGAGTGCGGTGCAGGCGGTGATGGCCTGGACGAAGGTGGCGTATCCGGCGCTGGTGGAGGTGGCGGGGCACTACCACGCGGTGATCACGCATGCGGAGCTCGCGGAGGCGGTGCAGGAGGCGTCGGGGGTGCGGACGCGGGTGGAGCAGCGCTACTGGATGGGGAAGGTCCTCGGGCTGCTGGTCCGGGAGGCGCACCGGCGCGGGGATCCGCCGTTGACGGCGTTGGTGGTGCGTGCGGCGGACGGCCGGGTGGGTGCGGGTTACCAGGAGGTGCTGGCGGTGGCGGGCAGCGCGCCGCTGGCGGGGGAGATGGACCGGGAGGAGCACGCGGCGGCGGCGCGCTTGGCGTGTTACCGGCATTTCGGTGCGGAGTTGCCGGAGGACGGGGGCACTCCGGCGTTGGCGCCGAAGCTGCGGGCGGCGTTGTCGCGCAAGGCGTCGGGGAAGGCCGCTGCCGCGGGCTCCGCGGCCGGCGGTACCGGTTCTGGCGGTTCCGGGGCCGGCGGGTCGGCGGCCGGGGCTTCGGTGCGGGTGCAGGCGGTCTGCCCGAGATGTTTCATCGAGTTCCCGGCGACCGGGGTGTGCGACTCCTGCGGCGGTTCCGCCTGACACACCGCCCGGCCGCCCCGCCCGCGAGGCGTCGGGTGGTGGCGGCCTGCGGGCGGGCCGGCGCCCGTCGTGTCCTCGCGGCGTCGGGTCAGGTGAGGCCGTGGGTGGCGATGGTGCGGGCCTGGCCGTCGTGGAGGCGGTAGGAGAGGCCGACGATGGCGGTCTGGCCGCTGCCGGCGCGGGTGGCGAGGACCTGGGAGCGTTCGAGGAGCAGGTCGACGGTCTGGCGGATGTGTTCGTCGACGATGGCGTCGGGGTCGTGGATGTCGGCGGCGTGTGCGGCGAGCACGCTGGGGGTGACGCGTTCGACGATGTCGCGGACGAATCCGCGGGGGAGCCGCCCTTGTTCGAGGGAGTCGAGTGCGGCGGCGACGGCTCCGCAGGAGTCGTGTCCGAGCACGACGACGAGCGGGCAGTCGAGGACGCTGACGCCGTATTCGATGCTGCCGAGTGCTTCGGCGCCGGTGACGTGGCCGGCGGTGCGGACGACGAAGAGGTCGCCGAGTCCTTGGTCGAAGATGATTTCCGCGGCGAGTCGGGAGTCGGAGCAGCCGAAGAGGACGGCGAAGGGGCGCTGGGCGGGGGCGAGCGCGGCGCGTCGGTTGGCGTCCTGGTTGGGGTGTTCGGGGTTGCCGCCGACGAAGCGGGCGTTGCCTTCGAGGAGTGCCCGCAGGGCCTGGGCGGGGCTGGTTATGGGGGCGGGGATCATGGTTTCCACCCTAGATGGCCCCTCCGGGGCCCGGCAGGTCGGCCCTGCCCGGTCGGCCTGGAGGGGCCGGTCCGGCGCGGGGGGCGGGTGCGCCGGCTGGACCGTGGGCGGGGCGGCGGGGAGACTGGATGCCGTGACCGATGTGCGTGAGACGCTGGACTATCAGACCTTCGGCCGGGCGGTGCGCGAACTCGCGCAGGCGATCGCCGATGACGGCTACGAGCCGGACGTGATCCTGAGTATCGCCCGTGGGGGCGTGTTCGTGGCGGGTGGCCTGGCGTACGCGCTGGACTGCAAGAACATCCATCTCGTGAATGTCGAGTTCTACACCGGTGTGGGGACCACGCTGGAGATGCCGGTCATGCTGGCACCGGTGCCCGACGCGATCGACTTCTCGGGCCGGAAGGTCCTGATCGCCGACGATGTCGCCGATACCGGCAAGACGTTGAAGCTGGTCCACGACTTCTGTCTCGACCACGTCGCCGAGGTGCGTTCGGCCGTCATCTACGAGAAGTCGCATTCCCTGGTGGAATGCGAGTACGTGTGGAAGAAGACCGACGACTGGATCAACTTCCCGTGGTCGACGGAACCGCCGGTCGTCAGGCGCGGCGGCCAGGTGCTCGACGCCTGACGGCGGCGACGGTGGTACCCGTCTTCGGGGGCGCGGCCGAGGGCGGTGCCGTGAAGGCGGGGCGAGCGGGCGAATCTCGTCGTCGGCCTCGGGAACGCGATCCAGCACTCGTGGGGAGGCTGCCGAACGCTCGCGCCCACGTGGCCTCCTCCTGACGCTCGGCCAGGACGTGGTGCCCGGGGGCGGGATCACCCGTGGGTGGTCCCGCCCGGTGTCCGCCGGTGCGCTCAGGTGTCGAGGATGTGTCCGGTCGTCGCGTCCACGTGGGCGGGGATCTCGTCGTGGCGGTCGCCCACGGTCGGCGTCCCGGTCGGCTCGAACATGAGGATCGCGGCTCCGGACGGCGCGGCCGGCCTGTGCTCCGTACCCGCGGGAACGGTGAAGACCGCCCCCTGCGGCAGCACGACCGTGCGCTCGCCCGCGGGCTCGCGCAAGGAGATGTGCAGTTCCCCGTCGAGGACCAGGAAGAACTCGTCGGTGTCGTCGTGGGCGTGCCAGACGTGCTCGCCCTCGACTTTGGCGACCCGGACGTCGTAGTCGTTGACGCGTGTGACGATGCGCGGGCTCCACAGCGCGTCGAAGGAGGCCAGGGCCTGGGACAGGGAGATCGGCTGGTTGCTCATGGCCCCATCCTCGGCCTCCTCGCCCGGGCGGCGGGAGTGCTAGAAATCGCACATGGCGAAAGAATCCTCGCACCGGGCTCGCGCGGCGGGCGTTCACCGGGTGGTCGTGATCGTGGACGAGAACTCGAACCCGTTCGAGCTCGGCTGCGCGACCGAGATCTTCGGGCTGCGCAGGCCGGAGATCGGCCGCGACCTCTACGACTTCCGGCTCTGCTCCCCCGAGCCCTCCACCCTGATGCGGGACGGCTTCTTCACTCTCACCGGGGTCGCCGGCCTGGAGGCGGCCGATGCGGCGGACACCCTGATCGTCCCCAACCGCCCCGACGTCGAGGTGCCCCGCAGGCCCGCGGTGCTGGACGCCGTCCGACGGGCGCACACGCGCGGCGCACGCCTGATCGGCTTCTGCAGCGGTGCGTTCACGCTGGCCGAGGCCGGCGTCCTCGACGGGCGCCGGGCCGCGGCCCACTGGCAGTGGGCGGAGGCCTTCCGTGCCCGCTTCCCCGCCGTCCACCTCGAATCGGACGTGCTGTTCGTGGACGACGGGGACATCCTCACGGCCGCGGGAAGCGCGGCCGCGCTCGACCTCGGGCTGCACGTCGTGCGGCGCGACCACGGCGCCGAGGTCGCCAACTCCGTCAGCCGACGACTGGTCTTCGCGGCGCACCGCGACGGCGGGCAGCGGCAGTTCGTCGAGCGCCCGATGCCCGACCTGCCCGACGAGTCCCTGGCGCCCGTCCTGGCCTGGGCACAGGAACGGCTCGACTCACCCCTCGCGATCGCCGACCTCGCGGCGCGTGCGGCGGTCAGCCCGGCGACGCTGCACCGCCGTTTCCGCACGCAGCTGGGAACGACTCCGCTGACGTGGCTGACGGGGGAGCGGCTCGCCCTGGCCTGCCGGCTGATCGAGCGCGGCGAGTCGCGCTTCGAGGTGGTCGCACGGCGCAGCGGACTGGGCACCGCCGCCAACCTGCGCGCGCTGATGCGCCGCGAGACGGGCATCAGCCCGCTCGCCTACAAACGCCGGTTCGGGCCCGGGGCGACGTGACCGCGTTCGTGCCGGGGGTGCTGTCCGTGTCGGGTGTCGGGGTGGTTGGTTAGGGTGGGTGTGTGGCTGCTCGGGTGTCTCTTGATGATCTTGTTCGGTTGCGTCGGGCTCGTGATCGGATGGATCGTGAGTACGACCAGCCGCTGGACGTTCCGGTGCTGGCGGCCGGTGCCTTGATGTCGCCGGGGCATTTCTCCCGAAGCTTCCGTGCCGCCTACGGCGAGACTCCGTACAGCTATCTGATGACGCGTCGCATCGAGCGGGCGAAGGCGTTGTTGCGGCGTGGGGACCTGTCGGTGACGGAGGTGTGCATGGCGGTGGGTTGTTCGTCATTGGGCTCGTTCAGTGCGCGGTTCACCGAGTTGGTGGGCGAGAGCCCGCGTGCCTACCGGGCGCGTGACCACCGGGAGGGCGCGGCGATCCCGGCGTGCGTGGCGAAGGTCGCGACCCGTCCGGTGCGGCGTGGTGGCTCGGGTTCGGGTGGGCCCGCCGTGTCGTAGCGTGGGGGCATGGGCATTCAACTCGCGCAGTGTTTCATCGCCGTCGACGATCATGACCGGGCTTTGGCGTTCTACCGTGATGTCCTCGGGTTCGAGGTCCGCAACGATGCGGGATTCGAGGGGATGCGCTGGGTGACGGTGGGCTCGCCCGAGCAGCCGGGGGTGGAGATCGTTCTGGAGCCGCCGCTCGCGGATCCCCATGCCAGTGCGGAGGACCGGCGGGCGGCGGCGGAGCTGTTGGCGAAGGGCCTGCTGCGGGGCGTGATCTTCCGGACCGATGACTGTGACGCCACGTTCGAGCGGATCCGTGCGGCGGGTGCGGAGGTCCTTCAGGAGCCGATGGACCAGCCGTACGGGGTGCGGGACTGCGCTTTCCGGGACCCGGCGGGCAACATGCTGCGTTTCAACCAGCCGCGCACGGCGTAACCCCGCCGGCTCACGCCCGGGCCCGGCCCCCGGCCCCGGGCGTGAGCGGGTCGGTGCCGGGGGCCGGGTGTTGGGCGCTGTCCTGGGGCTCAGCTGGGTCTGATCGGCTGCTGCATCCACCGCTCGGTGTTCACGCCCGCAGCGAGCAGCCACAGGGCGAACACCAATTCGCCGAGTGCGGGCAGTTGGATCCAGGGCACCAGATGTGCGGCGAACCCGGGGGACAGCATGTCCGCGAAGCCGTAGGCCAGGTAGGCCAGGCCGTCGATTCCGAGCAGGATGCCGACCGCTCGTGGCAGGAACCCCGACTTGAGGACGAGGTAGCCCGTGCAGATGATGTCGAGGCCGAAGAAGACCCCGTAGAGGTTGTAGTCGACCTGCGCGAGGTCACCCGGCAGGTACGCCAGCGCGTGCAGCTGCTCCGGCGGGAGTGCGTTCGCGTAGGGGCCGCCGCCGGTGAGGATCAGCGGTTGGAACTGGTTGACCACGCCTGCGGCCTCGATGGCGGTGGCGACCAGGGTGAAGAAGACGTCCAGGAGGGCGAGGCGGCGGTTCACCACCTTGAACAGTTCGTAGAAGATGGCTGCTATGCCGACGTTGGTCACCGTGACCACGACGTGTGCGGCGAGGCCGGCACGGTAGAGCAGCTCGTGCGTCTGGATGTTGTGGGCGGTGGTGGCGGGATCGGACACGATCAGCATGGCGGGCACGACGCCGATGGCGAAGGCGCCGCAGAGGATGTTGATCAAGTACAGTGCGCCGCCGAGACGGGCGAGCCGGGGCGCCGGGACACTCGCGCTGAAACCCATCACCGACCCTCCTGCCCTGACGTCGCCGGAACCGACTGCAGGGCGATGACCTCGTAGCCGCGCAGAGCTTCGAGGAACGGCTGGAAGCTCCCCGTGACCCGGCAGCGCACCACCGGACCGTCGCACTCGACTTCGCTCACGCCGGACGCCTGCTCGATCCGCCGCACCGGGGGCCTACCGACGATTCTGACCTCGACCCGCTGGGTCGGCTGTTCCTTCACCATGACGGCAACGCTAGGGATCACGCGGCGAGCCGCCATCAGTGCCACCACTGAGTCAGTACTGACTGCGGGGCTGTCCGGGAACGTCACCGCGTAGTACGGTCGGCCGGTGCCCAAGATCATTCACCGGTCCACCGGCCTGTCCGCGGAGGCGACGAGCTTCGTCGGCCGACGCCACGAGTTGGCGGAGGCCAGGAAGAGGCTGACCACGGCCCGCCTGGTCACCCTGGTCGGGCCGGGTGGAGTCGGCAAGACCCGCCTGGCGATCCGCAGCGCGAGCGAACTCGAACGCGGCTTCCCGGGCGGCGCCTGGCTGGTGGAACTCGCCGAACTCGCCGATCCCGCGCTCATCGGTCACGCCGTCATCGCCGCCCTCGACCTCCGCGACCAGACCGCGACCGAGCCGGTGACCCTGCTCAGGTCGTACCTGAGGGACAAGCAGCTCCTCCTGGTCATCGACAACTGCGAGCACCTGCTCGACGAGGCGGCCCGGCTCATCAGCGAACTGCTGGTCGCGGCACCCGACGTGCGGGTGATCGCGACCAGCCGGGAGCCGCTGTCGGTCAACGGCGAGCACGTGCTGCCCGTCCCGCCGCTGCAACTCCCCGCGCCGCACCCGGGACCATCGGCGCAGCAGGGCGAGAGCGAGGCGGTCAGGCTCTTCGTCGAGCGCGCGGCGGCCGCATCGGGCAGTTTCGAACTGAGCCCCGCCAACCAGGCGGCCGTCGTCGATCTGTGCCGCCGACTCGACGGGTTGCCCCTGGCGATCGAACTGGCCGCGGTACGCACGCGCGCGCTGAGCCCCGAACAGATCCGCGACCGCCTGAGCCATCGGTTCGACCTGCTGACCGGAGGCTGCCGCGCCGCGCTCCCGCGCCATCAGACACTCCGCGCCACGATCGAGTGGAGCTACGACCTGCTCACGCCCCCCGAGCGCACCCTGCTGGCACGGTTGTGCGTGTTCGCCGGCCGGTTCACACTCGACGCCGTCGAGGCGGTGTGCTGCGACGACCTGCCCGGGGCGCACCCCCTGGACCTGCTGTCGTCGCTGCTGGACAAGTCACTGCTGGCCAAGGAGGACGCCGCCGGCACCGCCTACTACCGGCTGCACGAGACGATGCGCGAGTACGCCCGTCTCAAACTGCGCGAGGCCGGCGAGGAGGACACCGTCGAACGGCGATGCGCCGACTACTACCTGGCTCAATGCCGGCAGTTCGCGGTGGAAGGACGGTACCGTCTGCTCCACTGGCTGTCCTGGACGGAGCTGGAAGTCGACAACATCCGCACCGTGCTGCGCAGATGCGCCGACCGGCAGGACCTCGACCGCGGCGTTGACCTGGCGACCTGCCTGATCTGGTACTGGGCTACCCGTGCGACGACCGAGGGTGCGCACTGGCTGGACGAACTCCTCACCCGGGACAGCGCCCCGGTCGCCCACCCGTGGGCGTACTTCGTGCGGGGATTCCTCGCAGTGCTGCACAACGACCCCGCAACCGCTGTACCGGCACTCGACCGCGCGGTCTCCGCGGCCCGCGGCGCAGGCCAGCCGGTCGCGCTGGCACAGTCGTTGGCGATGGCCTCGATCGCCGCGAAACTGACCCATGATCACGCGTCCGCCCAGCGACTCCTCGACCAGGCCCACGACGTGGCCCGAGACCTGGACGATCTCGGCACCGTCCTCACGACGCACCAGGCCCGGTCGCTCAACCACCTCGTCGACGGCGACCTCGACGCGGCGCGATCCGCGGCCGACGAGGGTGCGCGGCTCAGCCGCGAGGCGGGCGACCTCTACAGCCTCGACATGATGCTGATGAACCAGGGCTTCGCCGGGCTGATCGCCGGAGAACTCCGCGAGTCCGAGCAACGGTTCACCGAGGCACTGCGAATCGCCCGTCAACTCGACGACCGCGTCGCCCAGTGCTACCTGATCGGCGCGCTGGGATGCAGCGCGGCCGCCACGGGCCGGCCACAGCTCGCGGCGCAACTGCTGGGCGCGATGGAGCAGATGCGGAGCGACGTGGGTGCCAGCGTCCACCCGGGAATCGCACCCTCCCTGGCGCACGCCACCACGTCGGTCACGACCGCCCTCGGCTCCGCCGGATTCGCCACGCGATTCCATGCGGGGCAGCAGCTCGGCCGCGAAGCCGCCGTTCGGCTCGCACTTCGCGAGGACTCCCGCCGAGCCCCGGCAGCCCCCCACCGCAACAGCACGGAAATCCTCGGGAAGCGCGAAGCCGCCGTCGCGCGACTGGTGGTCGACGGTCTGAGCAACAAGGACATCGGCTCACGCCTGCTCATATCCGAGCGCACCGTCGAGACCCATATCCGCAACATCCTCAACAAACTCGACTTCACCTCACGGACCCAGATCGCCGTCTGGATGACTGCCCAAGGCCACCACGAAGATCACCAGCCGATCTGACCACGCCAGGTCGAGAGCCTGCGCCTGCGGAGCCGGGGGACCGGGCCGAGGAAGGCGAGAAGGACGGGGCCCTGTTGAGGTCAGGGTGTCGTCATCGAGCCGGAGATGACCGAGCACGGACCTTGGCGGTCGGGGACGGTCCGCTTCCACCCGCCCGAACCGCCCGAAGACGACTGAGCGTGGCTTCGGCACTCACGAGCAGAGCCCGACCACGGGGGCCGCGGTGGTGACGGTGCCCGGGGTAGGGCACTGCCTAATTCGGGTGACGGGTCGGGGTGGTGGGGGGATGCTGGCCGGATGGTCATGGATGTGGACGTTCTCAGGCTGAATATCGTGTGCCCGCCGCCGGGGGAGGGCGTCGTGGAGGTCCGTCCGGTCGTCAGCGGGTTCGATCTGCTGGGGGACTTGTCCAGGAGGAGTGCGGCGTCGGGTGGTCCCCGGTTCGTGGGTGCGGCTCCGCGTGAACTTCTCTGTCCGGACGGGCCGTTGTACGCGGTCGAGGTGCCTCGGGAGGTGCGGTTGGCGCGGTCGGGGTGCGGTGAGGAGCGATGTTGTCCCGCGCTGTACGTGACGGTGGCGCGGGAGGGGGAGTACGTGGTCTGGGGCGGGTGGCGGGATCCGTCCGGGCGGGATTTCGATCTGCCGTCCTTTCGGTTCGCCGCGGACGGGTACCAGGCGGAGGTGCGGCGCGCGGAGGCGGACCGGGCCTGGGAGTGGCCGGCGGTGGTGGTGGCGATGCGGTTGGAGGAGGAACTGCGGGCGCGGGGGGACTGGCTGGCTCGGTGGGAGTGCGAGGTGGAGGGCGTCTGGTCTTCTCGCGGCACGCCCGAGCAGATCTCGCTGATCCTGCGTCATCCCGCGGGTCGGGGCGAGGGCGACCTGCCGTGGGCGCAGTTCGAGGTCGTCCTGCCGATCGGCGAGGACGATCCGCTGGTGCAGGCCGACCGGCTGCAGGCACGGTTGACAGCGGGTGACCCGCGGGTCGGCGCGGAGCTGTGCGGGGGCTCCAACCCCGAGGTGCTGGGCTACCCCTGGCCGTAGCCGGCCCTCCCGCCACCGGTGCGGACGGCGGGAAGGCGCTTGGGGCCGGACGTCGGACCGGGGGCCGGACACCATACGTCGGTTCCCGCTCCCCGGTACGTGATGCTCGCCGGTCGGGCGCACACCGCGCCCGACCGGTTACGCCCCGGGTGTCGGCGAGTGCGGTGACCGTGCACGTTCGCCGGGTTCGGTGACACGCCGGTCGAGGTTGTGGATCGCCGAGGACAGCGCGGACGACGACGCCTTCCCGCTCACGCCCGCGCAGCGCGACCAGCTGATCGTCGCCGCCGAGCACGACGGTTTCGCGTCGTGCTGAACCGCGACGGCTACCTCGTCATGGACAGATAGGCCGATTAGCAGGAGAGAGTAGCGAGCAACTCGTCGCGGCCGTTCACCCGGATCTTGCGATAGATGGCCTTGAGATGGTCGTTGGTCGTGTGCTGCGACAGGTCGAGGGTGTGGGAGATCTGTTTGCTGGAGCGGCCGTCCAGGACCTGGTCGATCACCGTGCGTTCCCGGGGCGTGAGGCCGTACCACGCGGCGACTGCGGGCAGCAGTTGGCCGATACCGGCCGCCTGGACGGTGACGGCCACCTCGCTGCGTCGGGCGCCCGTCAGCCGTTGGGCCTGCAGCGCGGCGAAGCCGTGGCCGGTCGGGATGCGGCTGAGCACGGGCTCGCTCTGGCGGCGGGCGGCGGCCGCGACGTTCCAGAGCGTCAGCGAGAGATCCTCGTCCGCGTCGAGGATCATGTTGGGAAAGCACAGCCGGAGCCATTCGCGCCCGGTCGGGGTCGCGGAGGCGAGGCCGTCGTTCTCGTTGATGACGAGCACGCCAGGCGGCATCGCGGTGCGCATGGGATGCGGCCTGGCGCGGCCGACGTAACCGCGCAGCGAGGCGGCCAGCGGCGCCGCAACCTGCCGCGCGTTGTCGATGTCGGCCGGGGTGAACGGCGGGCGGCGACGCTCGCGCAGCAGGATCAGCGTGCCCCAGTGCGCGGCGCGATCGACCAGGTCGAGCCGCATCTCGCTGCCCCAGCCCTCGCCGGCCATGCTGTCGAGCAGCGGCACGATGCCCGGCGGCGCGGTGGCCGTCGTGTTCAGCACCGCGACAGTTGGGCGGCTCGTGGGCCGGTCGGCGGGTCGCCGGGGCGGGTAAGGCTGCTGATCGAGCAGCCCGGCCGCCTTGATGCGGCGGAAGTGGGCGCAGCTGTAGCCCTGGTGCTCGACCAGGAAGCAGCCGACGCCGGTGACCGGATCCTTACCGGAAAGCATGTACCCGTCGTGCGGCACGAGCCGGTGCAGCTGGCGGGCCAGCTCGCCGCCGAGGTCGGCCAGGCTGTCGGCGCGTGCGGCAGCCTGCCGCGCGGCGTGGGCGACGAGCAGCGGCGCGGGCGCGGGGGACACCGCAGGAGTATCGCAAGAGGCTCCCCCTAGGTCTAGGGATATGCGCCGCGTATCCGGGGGGCGGACAGTGAAACCCGGCCGGGCAGGCATTGCCCTGCCGTTCACTATCAGTGAGCAGAAGCAGAGGATTAGGAGTACTCGTGCGTCGATTCCTGGTGGTTGCCCTGTCCGTTTCCGCCCTACTCGCAGGTGGCACGGTGTCCGCCGCCGCGAGCAGCGCCGACGCGGGGTCCGCGCCGTCTGCCGCGTCGCACGACGGCTGGATACCCGAGGCGTTCCCGCCGTCATACGACGCGCCCGCCGGGCTGCTGTGCGACTTCCCCGTGCACTGGGACGTGACGGTGAACCAGGTGCGCACGAAGGTCGTCGAGACCTACCTGGACGGCAAGCCCAAGCGGCAGCTGGCTACCGGTGCGCTGTTCCTCAACGTCAGCAACGCCGCCACCGGCGCGAGCGCCCTCGTGGACGCCAGTGGCAGCGCTGTGATCGAATACGGGACTGACGGCTCAATGGTCTGGCACGTGGTCGGGCCGGTCATCGCGGGCGTGCGCGCGGGCTTCAGCAACCTGCCGCGCGGCCTCTACACCATCGACGGCGTCTACCGGATCGAGTTCAGCGCGACGGGATTCAAGACCGTCACGCTCGTGCACGGCACTATCCACAACCTCTGCGACGACCTCGGCTAGTAGGGCTTGGTCAGGTGTACGCGCTGGTGGCGTGTCTTGACGGGCCTGTGCGCGTTGATGGTTGTGACACCTGGGGAGTTGGATCAGGTCCGGGAGGATCTGACGGCGTTCACGGCGGAGATGTTCGAGGCGTTCACACGCGCCGATCAGCACCGCTGGGGGCAGGCGTATGTGTGCGGGCTGCTGCTGGACGGGCGGCGCAAGTCGGTGGAGCCGATGGCCGCCCGGCTGGGCGGGGACGGCAATCGCCAGGCTCTGGCCCACTTCGTGACCTCCAGCCCGTGGGACTGGGCCCATGTGCGCGCGAGGCTGGCGTGGCGGATACACGAGGAGATCGACCCGACCGTGCTGGTTGTGGACGACACCGGGTTCCTCAAGGACGGCGACGCCTCCGCGTGCGTGTCGCGGCAGTACACCGGCACCGCAGGCAAGGTCACCAACTGCCAGGTGGGTGTGTCGGTGCACCTGGCCCGCGACCACGCCTCCGCGCCGGTCAACTGGCGTCTGTTCCTGCCCAAGTCCTGGGACCCGGCCTCGGATCTGGCGGACCCGGTCAAGGTCGCCCGACGGGAACGCTGTGGCATCCCGGCCGACCTGGGGCACGTCGAGAAATGGCAGCTCGCGCTCTACATGATCGATGAGACTCGCTCGTGGGGCGTGGACGTCCCGCTGGTCCTGGCGGACGCCGGCTACGGCGACAGTGCCGCGTTCCGGCTCGGGCTGAACCAGCGCGGTCTGAACTACGTGGTCGGGATCTCCACTACACCCACCGCCCATCCGGCCTCGGCCCGCCCCATCACGCCGCCCTACAGCGGCACCGGGGGGCCACCGGTGGCGAAGTACCCCGACCCGGCCCGCTCGGTCAAAGCCCTGGTCATCGACGCCGGCCGCGGTTCCGCCCGGCCAGTGCAGTGGTGCGAAGGGTCCCGCTCCGGCAGCGGCCGCACCGGCTACAAGCGGATGTACTCGCGTTTCGTGGCCCTGCGGATCCGTCCCGCCGGACGGGAGATCCGCGACGCCACCGAGGGTGTGGAACTCGCCGAGTGCTGGCTGCTGGCCGAATGGCCCGCGAAGGGAACAGGGCCGGTCCCAGTTCTGGCTCTCCGACCTGCCCGCCACCACCCCGCTGACCACCCTGGTCCGGCTGGCCAAACTGCGCTGGCGCATCGAACACGACTACCGCGAGATGAAGCAAGCCCTCGGCCTGGCGCACTTCGAGGGCCGCACGTTCAACGGCTGGCACCACCACGTGACCCTGGTCTCCCTCGCCCACGCCTTCTGCACCCTGCGCAGACTGGCAACCGCCCCCAAAGACGCGGCGCCGGCCTGAGCCTCTACCAAATCGTCCGCGAACTGCAGTTACTCCTCGCCACCTGGGCCGGCGCCTGCCCCACCTGCCCCGCGACATCCCCACACCCATACACACCTGACCAAGCCCTACTAGCGACGCGAGCGGTGCAGGACGACCCAGGGCAGTACGAGCCAGCTGACCGCGAACCACCCCAGGACCAGGCCTGCGATCGCGACGGCACCGGGCGATCCGGTGGCGACGTGCAGGAGCAGCAGCAGGGCGGCGCCGACGGTGACACCGAGGAGGACCAGCCCGAGGGTGATCATCTTGGCGCCGGCGCGGACCAGTTCGGGCATCATCTGGTGGCCGGCCAGGAAGCGGTGGAAGGCCACCGGGGCGATCAGCGTGCCAGTGGCGACGGCGCCCAGGACCACGGTGACCTGGTAGAGGATGCGATCAGCCGGGCTGATCTGAGTGAACCGGGGAGTGAAGACCACGCTGATCAGGAAACCGAAGAGGATCTGCGCACCGGTCTGGGCGACGCGCACTTCCTGGAGCATCTCGGTCCACTTGCGGTCCGCCTTCTCCTCCGACTCCCGAGCCTCGCCACCCTCGTCGTTCACCCCTCGTCCTCCCGTCACGGCCCGCACCAGTGTCGCCATGATTTCGGGATCTGCCGGAGCAGGCGGGCAGCCATGCCCCCGTGGCGGGCCCGGGTCCCGCGATCGGCCGAGCGGCCGACCCCGGCGGACCGCTGCCGTACGGGACGTGTTCGGGACCTCCGGAAGCCGGGGAACCCCGCAGGGAGCATCCAGAGCGGCTTCGGTGTCACCGGACGCACGGTGCCTGCGGTAGCGTCGCCGAACGCCGGGTAGGAGCGCGGATGTGAGGCTTCGGACCACTGACCCCCAGCGGCCGGGCTGGCGGCGGGTACGCCGCGGCCGCGGATTCTCCTACCTGCACGAGGACGGCAGCCCCGTCAGCGACCCCGACGAGGTCGCCCGGCTACGCCGTCTGGCGATCCCGCCGGCTTGGCGCGAGGTGTGGATCTGCCCTTGGCCGAACGGGCACCTGCAAGCGCTGGGAACCGATGCCGCCGGGCGCCGCCAGTACCTGTACCACCCGGCCTTCCGCGCGCAGCGCGAGGCCGCCAAGCACGAGCACGTCCTGGACGTCGCGGCACGGCTGCCCGACCTGCGCGAACAGGTGCGCGCCGACTTGGAACAGCGCGGCCTGTGCCGTGAGCGGGTCCTGGGCTGCGCGGCGCGCCTACTGGATCTCGGGCTGTTCCGGATCGGCTCGGACTGCTACACCCGGGTCAACGAAAGCTTCGGGCTGACGACGCTGCGGCCAGAGCACGTCCGGGTGCACCGCAGTGCCGTGGTGTTCGACTTCCCGGCCAAGAGCGGGCGCCGCTGTGAGCAGCTGGTCCGCGACCCGGGATCCGGGGCGGTTGTGGCAGCGCTGCTGCGGCGCCGTGAGGAGGGCGAGCGGCTGCTCGCCTTCTGGGAGCACCGCCGCTGGCACGAGGTTCACGGCGCCGACCTGAACGCGTACCTGGCCCAGGCGACGGGCGTGGACGTCACAGCGAAGGACTTTCGCACCTGGCACGCCACCGTGTTGGCCGCCATCGCCCTCGGTGCCTCGGACCAGGTCGCTGCCGATGGCAGCCAGGCGGATCGGCGCCGGGCTGTGGCCCGGGCCGTGCGGGAGGTGGCCGACTACCTGGGCAACACGCCGGCCGTGTGCCGCGCCTCCTACATCAATCCGCGCCTGATCGAGCTGTTCGAGCAGGGCCGCACCATCGCCGGCGACCTCGGACGCATCGGCGAGGACGCAGCCCCTGGCCAGAGCGGTGCTCACGGCGCTGTCGAGCAAGCCGTCCGTGAGCTGCTCGGTGCGTACTGAAGCGTCGGCACTCCCGCGTTCAGGGCCTGAGCCGGAGAGCCGACCGGTTGAGGTGTCTGCGAAACGCCTACCTGTTCGACGCCACGACGTCGGCTCCGTCCGGTGTGTGGTGATCCTGTGTCCGGCCGACTCGGACTGAGTCGGCCGCTCGTGGCTTCGCCGAGGGCTACCTGGTCGAGGTGTCTGCCGCCCGCGCACGCCACCGAGGTCTGAACCCCGGGGCAAGCGGCGTCGCGCGGCCGCCGTTGCACGCGGCACGATCGGCCCGGCGACCCGGCAGGTCACGACCTGCGGCCGGCCAGGTGGACCGCAGGGTGAAGGGCGACCTGCGGCGTTTCACGTCCTTCATCGAGGAACGCGGCGTCGAGGAAGGCGGCTGGCGCGGCCGGATCACGCCCGGACGCTGACCCGCCTGGTCGAAAAACCGGGGCACGCACCATCGGTGGGTGCCCCAGTTTCCGGAACGGGGCGAGGGGCACACGCCCGGCATGGACCAGTCGCAGGCACCGGTACTCGAAGCGCTCGCCGCCTTCCACACCAACCCGCTGACCACCTTCACACCGCCCGGCCACAAGCAGGGCCGCGGCGCCGACCCTCGTGTCCTCCAGGTACTGGGCCCCGACGTGTTCCGCGCGGACGTGCTGGCCACCGGGGGGCTGGACGACCGCCTCGACTCCCGTGGCATTCTCCAGCACGCTCAGCAGCTGATGGCCGAAGCCGTGGGTGCCGACCACACGTTCTTCTCCACCTGCGGCAGCTCCCTGTCGGTGAAGGCCGCGATGCTCGCCGTCGCCGGACCCCACGAAGGGCTGCTGGTCGGCCGGGACGTCCACAAGTCGGTGGTCGCCGGGCTGATCCTGGCAGGCATCCGCCCCGTCTGGCTCGATCCCCAGTGGGACGCACGGCTGCACCTGGCGCATCCGCCCGCCGCCGACTCCTTCCGTACCGCCCTCGGCCGACACCCGGAAACGCGCGGCGCACTGGTCACCTCGCCCACGCCGTACGGGACGTGTGCCGACCTGGAAGCGATCGCCGACGCCTGCCACGAGCACGGGAAGCCGCTGATCGTGGACGAAGCCTGGGGCGCGCATCTGCCGTTCCACCCCCGCCTGCCGCGCTGGGCAATGGACGCCGGCGCGGACGTATGCGTCACCTCCGTCCACAAGATGGGCTCCGGCCTGGAACAGAGTTCCGTCTTCCACCTCCAGGGCGACCTTGTCGACCCGGCTGCACTGAAGCAGCGCGAAGACCTGCTCGCCACAACCAGCCCCTCCACCCTCGTCTACGCCGCCCTCGACGGTTGGCGCCGCCAGATGGTGCAACACGGCCGCACCCTCTACGAGCAAGCCCTCGACCTCTCCGACCACGTCCGGACCGGGATCGAGCGGATCGACGGACTGCACGTCAACGACCGCGACGACTTCTGCGGCCCCCGGCGCGCCGCCGACCTCGACCCCCTCCAGGTCATCATCGATATCGCCGCCCTCGGCACCACCGGCTACCGCGCCGGGGACTGGCTGCGCTCCCACCGGCAGCTCACCCTGCACATCTGCGACCACCGCCGCATCAGCGCACAGCTCACCCACGCCGATGACACCACCACCGCCGAGACACTGCTGCGCGGCTTGACCCAACTGGTCGAGATCGCAGAGGACCTGCGCTCCGCCCCGCGAGTCGATCTCCCCGCCCCGCAGGACCTGCGGCTGGAGCAGGCGCTGCTGCCGCGCGACGCGTTCTTCGGCCGCACCGAACAGGTGCCCGTCGGCAAGGCTGCCGGAAGGATCGCCGCCGAGATGCTCACCCCCTACCCGCCCGGTATCCCCGCCGCCCTGCCGGGCGAACGCCTTACCGGCGACGTCCTCGACTACCTGCGCACCGGCCTCACAGCGGGCATGTTCATCCCCGACAGCGCCGACCCCGCCCTGAACACCGTGCGTGTCGCCATCGAGGGGTGACCATACCTGCGGAACCGAGAAACGGCACCGACCAGAGCCCGCACCGCCCGCACCGCCCGCCGAGACCGCCGGCAGGAAGCCCAGGCCGAGCACCAGCCGGTCGCTGCGGCGGCTACCGCGACCCGGCACCAGCAGAAGAACGTGCCCGTACCGCTGCCGGGAAGAGGGATTGCCAGTACCCCAGCCCGACTTCTTTCGACCGATAGGAGCCCACCATGACCAGCGACGACTTCGTCATCGACGTGACCCGCATCCGCGACGAGGCCCGCCAGAGGATGGCGGACGGAGCGGTGACCGCCACCTACGGCCTCGACACGAAGAAGGTAGTCGCGGTGCTGAACGACGTGGTAGCCACCGAGGTGGTGTGTTGGTTGCGGTACACACGGCATGCCGTCTCCGCCACCGGCATCGACCGAGCCCAGGTCGCCGCCGAGTTCACCGAGCACGCCGCCGAGGAGATGCAGCACGCTCTGCGAGCCGCCGAGCGCGTCGCCCAGCTCGGTGGAGAACCGGACTTCGACCCCGCCACCCTCGCCCAGCGGGCCCACACCGACTACACCACGCCGACTGGCAGCGACCTGAAGACCATGCTGGAGAACAACCTGCTGGCCGAACGCATCGTGATCTCCACCTACCAGGAGATCGCCCGCTGGCTCGGCGACCACGACCCCACCACCCGCCGCCTCATCGAGTCGATCCTCGAAGAAGAAGAGGAGCACGCCGACGACCTCACCGACCTCCTCGCCGGTTGACCGCGAACCTCAAAGGGCCCCTTCGAGTGGTCCGCCTGCCCGCTGGGCGTGTAAGCGATCTCGTGTAAGTGCCTTGTGGTTATCGGATGCTGAGCCGGTCCTCGAAGAAGAGTGAGAACTGGTTCAGCGCCTCCTTCCA
>NZ_JBMVFA010000036.1:0-89588 GCF_049543595.1 Kitasatospora sp. NPDC094028
CGCCGATGGTACTGCAGGGGGGACCCTGTGGGAGAGTAGGACGCCGCCGAACAATTCTTCAGAGAAACCCCCATCCGGATTCCGGATGGGGGTTTCTCGCGTTTCCGATGAGGTCGGTCGATTGGCCTCGGATCACTGGTCGCTGTCGTCGAGCTGGGCGTCCTCGGTGTCCGGCTGCCCCTGGGCCCGGGCCGGCGCCTGGGCGGATGGCTGAGCGGACGGCCCGCCGGATGGCTGTGCGGAAGCGGCCGCAGAAGAAGCAGGGGGAGAAGCAGACGGAGAAGCCCCGGGGGACGACTGCGAGACGGCCTGGACCGCGGCCGTCGCCGTCCCCCAGGCCGGTCGGCTGAGCCACTTGTCCCCGTTGTTGGTCAGCCGGGCGACGCCCGTGCCGTCCGGCCGCATGGTGTAGAAGTCGGCGCCGGTGCCCGCGGCGGCCTGGGCGAAGACGATCGACTTGCCGTCCGGCGCGAAGGCGGCGGTCCCGTAGGCGGCGTCGGACGGTGCCGGGGTGAGCGCGCCGATGGCGGTGCCGTCCGGGTGGACGGTGTAGATGCCGCCGCCGGGGGCGTTGTCGGGGCCGGCCGGGTAGGTGGTGAAGAGGATCTGTGTGCCGTCCGGGGACCAGCTGGCCCGTTCGCCGGCGCGCAGTTCCCAGGGGGTGAGCTGGCGCAGGCCGGTGCCGTCCGCGCCGACGACGTAGACGGCCCGGCTGTTGGCGGGCTGGCCGGTGGCGCTGGTGCGGTACTCGAAGGTGAGCTGCTTGCCGTCCGGGGACCAGCTGGGGTTGCTGACGGTGCCGGAGTACGGCTTGTCGTTGGTGAGGAAGGTGAGCCGTTGGACCTCGGTGCCGTCCGGGCGCATCAGGTAGAGGTCGGAGTACTGGATCCGGGCGGGGGTGGCCTGGTCGAGGGCGCCCCAGGTGCGGCTGAAGGCGAGTTGCTTGCCGTCCGGGGAGTAGGCGGGGGCGCGCTCGTCCTCGTTGGCGCAGTCGATGGCGCCGCCGTCGCAGAGCTGGCCGATCTGGTGGGCGGCGTCGCCGGTGGCGGAGACGGTCCAGAGCCGGGCGGTGCCGGTCTGCGGGTCGGTGCGGTCGAAGGCGATGGTGCTGCCGTCCGGGGACCAGTCCGGGCGGTCGTCGCGGCCGCGGTCGGGGGGCTGGGTGAGCTGGCGCTGGCCGGTGCCGTCCGGGGCGAGGGTGACGAGGGCGCTGGTGCTGCGGGCCGGGTCCACGAAGGCGCTGCCGACGATCTGGCCGTTGTGCCCGGCGGCGGGGTTCGCGGCCGCGGCGCCGACGACGCCGGGGCTCGGGGTGGCGGGTGTCGGCTCGGGGGTGGCGGTGGGGGACTCCGGCCGGATCTCGGACAGTGGGATGTCCCCGGGCTCGGCTCCGCAGCCGGTGAGCAGGGCGCCCAGAAGCAGAAGGCCCGCACCGGCGCTTGCGCGGGTGCGGGCTCTGCTGGTTCCCGGGGACTGCCGTGTGCCGGTGATCCGTGTCATCTCCGTCTTCGACCTTTCCGACCGCTGCGACGTGGTGCCTCGTTCCCGACCGGGGGCGGGGCCTCGGAAAGGGAGCTGTCACTGTGTCAGAAGCGGGGTGTCGGCGGCCGGGCGACACGCTACGGAACGGGTCCGCTCGGTCGCACGGAGTAGAGGGGAGGGAGGGGCGGTCGGTCAGCCCCGGGCGGCGCGGCGCTCGGCCTTGGCGACGGCCTCCGCCTCGTCCTCGGCTTCGGCGACCTCCAGGGTGGGCGCGGTGCCGCCGAGGTGGGCGGGCAGCCACCAGCTGTCGTCCGGGCCGGCCGGCTTGCCGGGGTACTCGCGCTGGGCCTGGTCGAGCATCGCGCTCATGGCGGCGCGGAGCTTTCTGGTGACCATGACGGGCTTGTCGTCCGGGCCGAGGCCGATCGGTTCGCCGATCATGATCGTCACCGGGACGTGCCGCTTGGTCAGGGTCTTCGGACGGCCCTTGGTCCAGAGCTGCTGGGTGCCCCAGAGGACGACGGGCAGCAGCGGGGCGCCGGAGTCGGCGGCCATCCGGGCGGCGCCGGTCTTGAACTTCTTCAGCATGAACGAGCGGCTGATGGTCGCCTCGGGGAACACCCCGACGACCTCGCCGGCCTTGAGGGCGCGTACGGCGGCCTCGTAGGCGGGCTGCCCGTCGGTGCGGTCGACCGGGATGTGCTTCATGCCGCGCATCAGCGGGCCGGAGATGCGGTGCTTGAAGACGTCGTCCTTGGCCATGAAGCGCGTCTTGCGCTTTCCGCCGCGGTAGGCGCCGAGGCCGGCGAAAAGGAAGTCCAGGTAGCTGATGTGGTTGCTGACCAGGACGGCCCCGCCCTTGGCGGGAATGTGCTCGGCACCCACGATCTTGACCCGTACGTCGAGCGCACGGAAGGCGGTGAGGGCGGCGCCGATCACCGGCGGGTAGACGAACTCTGCCACGGTCAGTCCTGACTTCCACGGGCCGGGGCCCGGTTCGGCGGGGTGCCCGCGCCCGGGCGCGGGGGCCGACCGGAGCACGGCACGCCGCGGCGGTCACGGGTGATACCTGGAGATGATCCCCCGAATGAGTGCCCGCTGTCACCTGAGGCGTGCGGCGGACCGGATTTTCCCGGTGTGATCTCCGTGATGGGCCCGAACGGGAACTCTCCGCTCTTCCGACGTGTGCGGACCGCCCTGCGCCCGCCCGTCGCCCGCCCGTCGCCCGTCCGTCCCGAGCCGGGGACGGTCGGGTCAGGCGCCGGTGCCGAGGCGGCTGCGGGTGTGCCGGACGATCGGGTAGATCTCGCAGCCGACGCAGTAGCCGAAGGCGGCGCTGAGGAAGGCCGCGGCCAGCGCGAACGAGGCGGTCAGCAGGCCCAGCCACGGCACCCCGGTGAAGAAGCCGAGCGCCCCGATGGCGGTGAAGACCAGCCCGACGCCCTGGGCGAAGCGCAGCGGCCGGTCGTCGGCGGTCGCGGTCGGCGGCGCCAGGCGGGGGAGGACGAGGGCGTGGACGAGCCGGACGTACGGAGAGCGCTGCGGGCCGCCGAGGACGCCGAGGGTGAAGACGAGCGTCTGGGCGGCGAGCAGCAGGCCGCTGCCGGTGACCAGGGCGACGGTCAGGACGACGGAGGTGATCGCGGCGGCGAGGCGGGGTCCGCGGGGATCGATCTGCACGGGGGCTCCGGGAGGGTCGCGTCGGGCGGCAGCGGCAGTCGTGGCCTGGTGGTGGGGCCGGTCAGCGACGGCGGGAGGTGGTCGCACGTCCGTGGTCGACCACGCGACGGGAGGTCAGCAGTCGTGCTGGGGCGCGCTCGGAGTCCATCGGGCGATGGTACGGGTGCCCGGTGTCGGCGGTCGACCACCCTTTCGTGGGCGGCGGGCGATGCCGCAGACTGGAGGGATGCCCGGACGCGCGGTGAGTGCCGCCGTCCCGGCGGCGACCGTGTTCGGGCTGCTGCCGGCCGGGCGCGACGGGAGGACGAGGGTGCGGACCAGAGACGGTGCGGTGCGGCTGTCGGAGGCGGAGCTGGGCGGGGCGCTCGGCGCGCGGGCGACGCTGGTGCAGTTCTCGTCCGCGTTCTGCCAGCCTTGCCGGGCGACCCGCCGGGTGCTCGACGAGGTGGCCGGCATGGTCGACGGCGTCGCCCACGTCGAGGTGGACGCCGAGGCGCACCTGGAACTGGTCCGCCGGCTGGAGGTCCTGCGCACGCCGACCGTGCTGGTGCTGGACGCGGACGGCCGGGTGGTGCGCCGGGCGGCCGGGCTGCCGCGCAAGGCGGACGTGATCGCGGCGCTCGGCGAGGCGCTCTGACCGGGGGCGGGCGAGGAATCTCCCGGCGGTTGGACGGCCCTGCGGGGTGGAGTCGGGGTCGGCTGGGGCAGGATGGGCGCAGGGTGCGGCGGTGCGGGCTGCCCGGCGTAAGCTACTGGCCAGTAGTGACCACTGAGCTACTGGCGAGTATGCTGCCAGGAAGTTCCGGACCGGCACGGGAAAACCGCTGCCCGGAGCGGGTGCGTGCCGAGTTCGCGCCCCGCTTGCACAGCCGCAGCCGCCGGACGAGACCAGTACAGGAGACAAGGCCGTGAGCTTGAGGATCGTTGTCTGTGTGAAGTACGTGCCGGACGCGACGGGTGACCGTCGTTTCTCGGACGACCACACCACCGACCGGGAGGGTGTGGACGGCCTCCTGTCGGAGCTGGACGAGTACGGCGTGGAGCAGGCGCTGCGGATCGCGGAGGCGAACGAGGGCGCCGAGGTGACGGTGCTGACGGTCGGTCCGGACGACGCGAAGGACGCGCTGCGCAAGGCGCTGTCGATGGGTGCGGACAAGGCCGTGCACGTGAACGACGACGACATCCACGGCACGGACGTGATCGGGACGTCGGCGATCCTGGCGAAGGCGCTGGAGAAGACCGGTTTCGACCTGGTGATCGGTGGCATGGCGTCGACAGACGGTTCGATGGGTGTGCTGCCGGCGCTGCTGGCGGAGCGTCTGGGTGTGCCGCAGGTGACGCTGCTGTCCGAGGTGTCGGTCGAGGGCGGCGTGGTCAAGGGCCGTCGTGACGGTGACGCGGCGACCGAACTGGTCGAGGCCGCGCTGCCGGCCGTGGTCTCGGTGACGGACCAGTCGGGCGAGGCCCGCTACCCGTCGTTCAAGGGGATCATGGCGGCGAAGAAGAAGCCGGTGCAGTCGCTGGACCTGGACGACCTGGGCATCGAGGCGGACGAGGTCGGCCTGGCGGGTTCGTGGACGGCGGTCGAGTCGGTGGCGGCGCGTCCGGCGCGCACCGCGGGCACGGTCGTCAAGGACGAGGGCGAGGGCGGCAAGCAGCTCGCCGCCTTCCTCGCCGACCAGAAGTTCATCTAGTCCCACCGCCCCGCGCATCCAACGATCGATCAGGAGCAACGAATCATGGCTGAGATCCTGGTTCTGGTGGACCACGCCGACGGTGCGGTCCGCAAGCCGGCCCTGGAGCTGCTGACCCTGGCCCGCCGCATCGGTGAGCCGTCCGCCGTCGTGCTCGGCGCCGGTGCCGCGGCCGCCGACATCGCCGCGAAGGCCGGCGAGTACGGCGCCGCCAAGGTGTACGTCGTCGACGGCGCCGAGTTCGCCGACCAGCTGGTCGTCCCCAAGGTGGACGCCCTGGCCCAGATCGCCAGGACCGCCGCCCCGGCCGCCGTGCTGGTGACCTCCTCGGGCGAGGGCAAGGAGGTCGCCGCCCGCGTCGCGCTGCGGATCGGCTCCGGCCTCATCACCGACGCCGTCGACCTGGAGGCCGGCGACGGCGGTCCGGTCGCCACCCAGTCGGTGTTCGCCGCGTCCTTCCAGGTGAAGTCCAAGGTCACCAAGGGCGCGCCGGTCATCACCGTGAAGCCGAACTCGGCCGCCCCGGAGGCCGCTCCGGCCGCCGGCGTCGTCGAGAACGTGTCGGTCGAGTTCACCGGCAACGCCGCCAAGGTCACCTCGCGCACCCCGCGCGTCTCGACCGGCCGCCCCGAGCTGACCGAGGCCGCGATCGTGGTCTCCGGCGGCCGCGGCGTCGGTGCCGCCGAGGGCTTCGGCGTCGTCGAGGAGCTCGCGGACGTGCTGGGCGGTGCGGTCGGTGCCTCGCGCGCCGCCGTGGACGCCGGCTGGTACCCGCACACCAGCCAGGTCGGCCAGACCGGCAAGCAGGTCTCCCCGCAGCTCTACATCGCGGCGGGCATCTCCGGCGCGATCCAGCACCGGGCCGGCATGCAGACCTCGAAGACCATCGTGGCCGTCAACAAGGACCCCGAGGCCCCGATCTTCGAGCTGGTCGACTACGGCGTGGTCGGCGACCTGTTCGCCGTGCTGCCGCAGCTGACCGCCGAGGTCAAGGCCCGCAAGGCCTGATCCTCCGCAGGGCCCCCCGTACGGCCCGAGGCCCGTACGGCACGCGAAGGGCGCGGCACCCGGTACTCCGGGGCCGCGCCCTTCGGCGTCGGCCGCTGCCCGCCGCCGCCCGGCGTTCCCGGCGCCCCGGGCCCCTTCCCGGTGATCGGGTGCGCGGGGCCCGCCCCGTAGAGTCGGCGCGACAGCGTGAGGCGACGGCGAGGACGAGGGGCGAGGACGGAAGCATGGCACTGCTGACGGCACTTCAGGGCGGGTTCGGCGACACGGCGGACGCGCTGCGGATCGACGGGCGGGCGCTCTCCCGCGAGGAACTCCTGGGCGCGGCGACCGCCGTCGCGGACCGGGCGGCCGGCGCGCCCGCGCTCGCCGTGCTCGCCCGGCCCACCGTCGAGACCGTCGTCGCCGTGGTCGGCGGTCTGCTGGCCGGCGTCCCCGTGGTGCCGCTGCCGCCGGACTCCGGCCCCAAGGAGCGCGAGCACATCCTGCGCGACTCGGGCGCGGCGCTGCTCGCGCACGCCGTCGGCGAGGACGTGCCGGAGGGCGTGCCGGGGCTGCCGGTCGACCCGGCCGAGCGCTCCACGACCAGCCACCCCGAACCGGCCGACGACTCGACCGGCTTCGTGCTCTACACCTCCGGCACCACCGGCGCGCCCAAGGGCGCGGTGATCCGCCGCGCGGCGATCGCCGCCGACCTGGACGCCCTCGCCGCGGCCTGGCAGTGGACCGCCGAGGACACCCTCGTCCACGGCCTGCCGCTGTTCCACGTGCACGGGCTGCTGCTCGGCGTGCTCGGCGCGCTGCGCACGGGCAGCCGCCTGGTGCACACCGGGCGGCCCACCCCGGCCGGCTACGCGGCGGCGGGCGGCAGCCTGTACTTCGGCGTGCCGACCGTCTGGTCCCGGCTGGCCGCCGACCCCGAGGCGGCCGGGCGGCTGGCCTCCGCCCGGCTGCTGGTCTCCGGCAGCGCGCCGCTGCCCGTCCCGGTGTTCGAGAAGCTGGCGGCGCTCACCGGGCACGCGCCGATCGAGCGCTACGGCATGACGGAGTCGCTGATCACCGTCAGCACCCGGGCGGACGGCGAGCGGCGCCCCGGCAGCGTCGGCCTGCCGGTGGACGGCGTGCGCACCCGGCTGGTCGGCGAGGACGGCGCGCCCGTGCCGTACGACGGGGAGAGCGTCGGCGAGCTGCAGGTCGCCGGGCCGACGCTGTTCAGCGGCTACCTCAACCGGCCGGACGCGGACGCCGAGGCGTGGACGGCGGACGGCTGGTTCCGCACCGGGGACGTCGCGGTGATCGGCCCGGACGGCTTCCACCGGATCGTCGGCCGCGCCTCCGTCGACCTGATCAAGAGCGGCGGCTACCGGATCGGCGCCGGCGAGGTCGAGGCCGCGCTGCGCGACCACCCGGCGGTCGCCGACGCGGCCGTGGTCGGCGCTCCCGACGAGGACCTCGGGCAGGCGATCGTCGCCTACGTCGTCCCGGACGGCGCCGTGACGGGGGACCAGCTGACGGCCTTCGTGGCGCAGCGGTTGTCGGTGCACAAGCGGCCGCGCCGCGTCGTCCTGGTGCCCGAACTGCCCCGCAACGCCCTGGGGAAGGTGCTGAAGAAGCAGCTGCTCGCGGAGCACGGCGGCCGCTGACGGAGGGTCGCCGGACGCCGCCCGGTGACGGGTGTTCACCCTGATGCACCGTTGGTGCCCGCCCTGGCGCTCCGTCGCCCGGGAACCCTCCATTGGCTCACTCCACTGCGCGCTGTGAGCGGACGCGTGCCTAACGTGACACGCAGGCAGAGCCGGACTCTGCCGAGCCGGACGCCCCGGCACCTGCCGGGGCGTACCGCGTGTCCGCAGCAGTTTCCGCAGCCGCCCAACGGCGGCGGCGGTCCGCAGCAGTGAGGAAGTCAGCAGGATGACCACCGTCAACACCGGCGCACCGGATGCCGCCGACGAGCCGACCGGGCAGCACGCCGTCCCGGCCCCCGCCCGCACCGCCCGCCCGTCCCGGGCCGCGAGACTCCGTCGCGGGATAGGCATGGTGGCCGTGATCGCGGCCGGCGCGAGCGTGATCGGGCTCGGCACGAGCGTGAGCCCCGCGGCCGCCGAGACGGCCCCCGCGCACGCCGGCTGGGACGGCTCGCGGTACTGGTTCAAGAACAGCCAGGGGCAGTGGCGCTGGACCACCCACTACAGCGTGTACGTGGCGCGCACCGGCGGCGGGACGGCGGCGTCCTCCTCCGCCGCCCGGTCGAGCGGCGGGATCAAGCAGGGCTGGGACGGCTCCCGGTACTGGTTCAAGAACGCCAAGGGCGAGTGGCGCTGGACCACCCACTACGACGTGTACCTGGCGCGCACCGGGGGCGGCTCGTCCTCCTCTTCCTCGTCCTCCGGCTCGTCCGACTCGGTGGCCGCCGACCGGGACGTCGAGACGGCCGTGGAGTACGCGCTCGCGCAGCTCGGCAAGCCGTTCGTGACGGCGGGCAACGGGCCGAACGGGTACGACTGCTCGGGTCTGGTGCAGCAGTCCTTCCGGCGCGGCGGCATCGACCTGCCGCGGGTCGCGAACGACCAGTACGCGGCGACCACGCCGATCAAGGCCAGTCAGCTGCGCCGCGGCGACCTGCTGTTCTGGTCGCCGGACGGCACCGCGCGCGGCATCCAGCACGTGGCGATCTACCTCGGCGACAACCGCTACGTCGAGGCGGCGCGGCCGGGGACGCTGGTGCGGACCTCGGGGATCAGCAGCGGCTACTACCCGACCTTCATGGGCCGGCCGTAGCCGGTCCGGCCGAGCGCGCGTCAGGGGTGTCCGCGCCCCTGACGCGCGCTCCGCGCTGTGCCGGACGGGGCGTCAGAGGTCGGCCGGGCGGGGGAGGGCGCCGCGGGCGCCGAGGGCGGTGACGGCGAACGCCCCGGCGGCGACGGCGGTGGCGGCCGCCTCGGGCAGCGCGGCGCCACGGGCGAGCCCGGCGGCGAGGGCGCCGCAGAAGACGTCCCCCGCGCCGGTGGTGTCGACGACCCGGACGGCGGGGGCGGGCAGCCGGGTCAGCCGCCCCCCGGCCGCGACCAGGGCGCCGTCGCCGCCGAGGGTGACCACCGCGCCCTCGGTGCGGTCGGCGAGCGCGCGGGCGGCCCCGGTGACGTCCCCGGCACCGGTGAGCTGCTGGGCCTCGACGGCGTTCACGACCAGCAGCGGGCGGCGGCCGGCCGGGCCGGTGTCGGGCAGCGCGCCGGCCGGGGCGGCGTTGTGCAGCCACCGGGTGCTCCGGCCGGCGGAGTCGGGCGCCGGCAGCGCGGCGGCGGCCGCGCGGACGCACGCGGCGGGCACCTCGTTGCTGGTGAGGACCACGTCGACCGGCAGCAGGCGCAGCCGGGCCAGGGCGGCGGCGACCTCGGCGGGCGTGAGGTGGGCGTTGGCACCGGGGACGACGACGATGCTGTTCTCGCCCTGCGGGTCGACCATGACGACGGCCTGTCCGGTGGGCGCGTCCGGATGCGTGAGCACGGCGCCCGTCTCGACCTGCGCGCCGTGCAGATCGGCGAGCGCCGCCCGGCCGTCCTCGTCGCGCCCGACCTTGCCGACCAGGTGCGTCGCCGCGCCCAGCCGGGCGGCCGCCACCGCCTGGTTGGCGCCCTTGCCGCCGAAGCCCCGGTCGGCGCCGGCGGCGAGCACCGTCTCGCCGGGGGAGGGGAGCACGGGGCAGCGGAGGATGCGGTCGGTGTTGACCGACCCGATGACGACGACGCGACCGGCGGGGAGCAGCTTCATCGTTCCTTCGTAGGCGCTGGGGCACGGGCGGCGCAAGGCGGCCCGGACGCCGGACGGGCGGGATCGTGGGGCGCGGGCGGGGCGCGAAGGGCGTACGGGCGGGGCGCGCGCGGAAACCGACCCGCCCGAGGTGCTGTGCGTGAGCCGTGGGGGAGGGGTGCAACTTTGATGCGGACCGGTCTACATATTTCCCCGTAGGCCGTCCCACCTGGGCACATGCCCCTGTCAAGGGGCGCGTGGGCGCGCGGCGGAGGGCGTGTCGCTCAGGCATGGGGAGCGGCGTGGCGCGGGTACCACCACGGGTGGCACCGGTCCGGGTGGACGGGCCGCCGCCCGGTGCGAACGGCACCGGGGCGAGTCGAAAGCAGGGGGCATTGTGATCGTCTGGGTCAACGGCACATTCGGGGCGGGCAAGACCAGTGCCTGTCGCGAGCTGGTGGAACTGCTGCCCGGGAGCGTGCTCTTCGATCCCGAGCAGGTGGGCTTCGGCCTGCGCCGGATGCTCCCGGCGGACCGGCTGGCGACGGTGTCCGACTTCCAGGACCTGCCGGCCTGGCGCCGGCTCGTCCCCGAGACGGCGGCGGCGCTGCTCGGCGAGGTCGCGGGGCCGCTGGTGGTTCCGATGACGCTGCTCAGAGAGGACTACCGGGACGAGATCTTCGGCGACCTCGCCTCGCACGGCATCGCGGTGCACCACTTCGTGCTGGACCCAGAAGAAACGATCCTGCGCGAGCGCATCGCGCGCCGCGAGGAGTGCCCGGGCGACCCGGCGGCCAGCGAGCGGGTCCGCCGCTGGTGCCTCGACCACCTCCCCCGCTACCGGGCCGCCCGCCGCTGGCTGGTCGAGGACGCCCGGATGATCGACACCGGCGCGCTCACCCCGCGCGAGACCGCCCAGCGGATCGCCGAGCTCATCCGGGTCGGCGCCGCCCGCTGCCCGATCGTCCAGGCCCCGGACCCGACCGGCGACACCGTCGCCTCCGCCGTCCTCCTCTTCGACGAGGAGGACCGGGTGCTCCTCGTCGACCCGGTCTACAAGCCCGACTGGGACTTCCCCGGCGGCGTCGTCGAACGCGGTGAGGCGCCCACCGACGCCGCCCTGCGGGAGACCGCCGAGGAGCTCGGCCTGCGGCTCGACCCGACCGCGCTGCGCCTGCTCGCCGTCGACTGGGAGCCGCGCACCGGCCCCCGCCGGGGCGGGCTTCGGCTCGTCTACGACGGCGGGCTGCTCGACGCGCAGGGGCGGCAGAGCGTGCTGCTCCAGGCCGAGGAGCTGCGGGGCTGGCGCTTCGTCACCCTGGACGAGGCCGCCGAGCTGCTGCCGCCCAGCCGCTACCGGCGGCTCGCGGCCGCGCTGGACGCGCGGCGGTGCGGGGAGCTGCGGTACCTGGAGGCGGGCTCCCGGGTCGCGATGGGGCTGGCGAGCGCGGCGGACGCGGCGTGACGGGCTGAGGCGGGGGCGGGGCGGAGGGTTCGCGGGCGGGGCGTACCGGGCGGGGCGTACCGGGCGGGGCGGCGCGGGGCGGCCGCGGGCCGGCGCTCGGAGGGTGCTCGGCCGGGGCGTGCGGGAGGATGGGCGCATGCCCTTCACGCTCAGCCACCCCGCCGCCGTCCTGCCCCTGCTGCGTGCCGCCGGGCGGCGCGGGCCGCTGGTGGCCTCGGCGCTGGTCGCCGGGTCGATGGCGCCGGACGTGCCGTTCTTCGCGGAGTCGCTGCTGCCCGGGGTGTACGGCCTCGGCGGGCTGACGCACCGCTGGTGGGCGGTGCCGACGCTGGACGTGGCGGTGGCCGGCGCGCTGGTGGCCGGCTGGCACGGGCTGGTGCGGGCGCCGCTGGTCGGGCTGCTGCCCGAGCGGTGGGCGGGCGGCGCCGAGGCGCTGACGGCCCGGCGGGCCGGCGGTGGCGGCGGGGGTGAGGACTCGCGCGGTGTGCCGGGCGGCGGCCGCCGGGGTGCGGGCGCGGCCTGGTTCGCGGCCTCGGCGGCGATCGGCGCGGCCACCCACGTCGGCTGGGACGCGTTCACCCACAGCGGCCGGCTGGGGGTGCGGCTGCTGCCCGTCCTGGACCGGACGGTGGCCGGGGTGCCGCTCTACGAGGCGGCGCAGTACGGGAGTTCGGCGCTCGCGCTGGCCGCGATGGGCGGCTGGGCGGCGCGCGCGGTGCGGGCCGTGGAGCCGGTGCAGCCGGCCGTGCGGCCCTCGCCCCCGGTCCGCCGGGCGGCCGTCGCGGCGCTGGGCGCGGCGACGGCCGCCGGGGTGCTGCACCGGATCGGCCCGCTGCGGCGGAACCTGGTCCCCGAGGTGTGCTTCGGTGCCGGGGCCGGGCTCGCGGTGGGCGCGGTCGGCTGGGCCGTGGTGGCGGCGGGGGCCCCCCCCGGGGGGGGGGGGGGGGCGGGGGCGGGGGCGGCGCCCCCCCCCCCCGGGCCCGGGGGCGGGGCGGGGGGGGGGGGGGGGGGGGGGGGCGGGGGGGGGGGGGCCCGCCCGCGGGTGGGGGGGGGGGGGCCCGGGGCCGGTGCCGGCGACCCGTCAGGAGTCCGGCGGGGGTTCCGGGCGGGAGTCCGGGCAGGGTTCCGGGCGGGAGTCCGGCAGGGCCTCGAACTCCCGTCAGGCGGAGCGCAGTTCGGCGTAGCGGCGGAGGAACAGCGCCTCGGTGAGGGCCATCCGCTCCAGCTCCCGCGGGTCGACGCTCTCGTTGACGGCGTGGATCTGGGTGGTCGGGTCCTCGACGCCGATCAGCACGATCTCGGCCTGCGGGTAGAGCGTGCGCAGGGTGTTGCAGAGCGGGATCGAGCCGCCCTCGCCGGAGGCCACCATCGGGGTGCCGAACGCCTCCTGCATGGCCTCGCCCATCGCCTCGTAGGCCGGGCCGCTGGTGTCCGCGCGGAACGGCGAGCCGTTGCCGTGGCGCTCGACGGTGAGGCGGGCACCCAGCGGGGTCCGCGCCTCCAGGTGGGCGACCAGCGCGGCCTGGGCCTCGGCGGCGTCCATGCCCGGCGGGACGCGCAGGCTGATCAGGGCCTTGGCGGCGGCCTGGACGGAGGAGGTGGCGCCGATCACCGGCGGGGCGTCGATGCCGAGCACGGTGACGGACGGGCGGGCCCAGAGGCGGTCGGCGACGGTGCCGGTGCCGGTCAGGGCGACGCCGTCGAGCACCTTGGCGTCCGCGCGGAACTGCTCGTCGGGGTACGCCACGCCCTCCCAGGTCTGGTCGGCGGCCAGACCGTCGACCGCGACGTCGCCGTGCTCGTCGTGCAGCGAGGCGAGGACCCGCACCAGGCACTGCAGGGCGTCCGGGGCGGCGCCGCCGAAGGCGCCGGAGTGCAGGTTCCCGGCCAGGGTGGTGATCGAGGCCTCGACGACCGTCATGCCGCGCAGCGAGGCGGTCACGGTGGGCAGGCCGGGGGCGAAGTTGCCGGTGTCGCCGATGACGATGACGTCGGCGGTGAGCAGCTCGGGGTGGGCCTCGGCGTAGCGCTCCAGGCCGCCGGTGCCCTGCTCCTCCGAGCCCTCGACGATGATCTTCAGACCGACCGGGTACGCGTCGCCGTACACCTGGCGCAGCGCGCGCAGGGCGGTCAGGTGCATCAGGATGTTGCCCTTGCAGTCGGCCGCGCCGCGCCCGTACCAGCGGCCGTCACGCTCGGTCAGCTCGAAGGCGGGGCTGTGCCAGCCGGCCTCGTCGAGCGGCGGCTGGACGTCGTAGTGCGAGTAGAGCAGGACGGTCGGGGCGCCCTCGGGGCCGGGGAGCTCGGCGTAGACGGACTGGGTGCCGTCCGGGGTGTCGAGCAGCCGCACGCCGGTCAGGCCCTCGGCGGCGAAGGCGTCGGCGACCCAGCGCGCGGCCTTCTCGCACTCCTCGACCGGGAACTGGCGCGGGTCGGCGACCGAGGGGAAGGCGACCAGTTCGGCGAGGTCGGTGCGGGCACGGTCCATCAGGGACCGGACGGCGTCGGCCAGGGGCTGTGACATCGGTGCTCCGTGGGGAGGGGCCGCCGTCCGAGGGGTGCGGGCGGGGCGTTCGGTTGGGGTGTTTCCGATCATAGGCTGAGCCGATCGGCGTGGTTCGGAGCCGGTCGGGCCGTGCGCGGGGCCGGTACGGGGCCGGTACGGGCCGAGCGCGGGGCGGGGGCGCGTGGCTGGGGCCGGTCGGGGTGTGCTGCGGCCGGTCGGGGTGGTGCGGCGTCCGGACGGGTCGGTCGGACGCATAGGATTGCTCGACGTGACTGACTCCGGAAGCCCCGATTCCCGTAGCCCGCTCGACACTCCGGCCGACACTCCGGCCGAGGCCGTGACCGCGGCGGATGAGACCGCGGTGGACGAGGCCGCGGCGGATGAGACCGCGGTGGACGAGGCCGTGGCGGACGAGAACGCCGTGGACGAGGGCGGCGCGTCCGCCGCCCCGGACCCGCGGCTCGACGGCGTCGTCTGGGACGTCGTGGTGGTCGGCGCCGGACCGGCCGGGTCCTCGGCCGCGCACGCCGCCGCCGTCCAGGGCCGCCGGGTCCTGCTGCTCGACAAGGCCGAGCACCCCCGCTACAAGACCTGCGGCGGCGGCATCATCGGCCCCTCCCGGGACAGCCTGCCGCCGGACTTCAAGCTGCCGCTGCAGGACCGGGTGCACGCCGTCACCTTCGCCTACGACGGCCGGTACACCCGCACGCACCGCTCCGAGCGGATGCTGTTCGGCCTGGTCAACCGGGACGAGTTCGACCTGCGCCTGGTGCAGGCGGCCGAGCAGGCGGGCGCGGTGCTGCTCACCGGAGTGACCGTCACCGGCGTGGAGCAGCGCGGCGGCGACCAGCGGACGGTGCGGGTGACGGCCGCGGACGGGCGGGTCTTCGAGGCGCGCGCGGTGGTCGGCGCGGACGGCAGCGCGAGCCGGATCGCCCGGCACGTCGGGGTCACCTTCGACCAGATCGACCTGGGGCTGGAGGCGGAGATCCCGGTGCCGCCGGAGGTCGCCGCCGACTGGCAGGGCCGGGTGCACCTCGACTGGGGCCCGCTGCCCGGCAGTTACGGCTGGGTGTTCCCGAAGACGGACTCCGGCAGCCTGACCGTCGGCGTCATCTCGGCGCGCGGCGACGGCGAGCGGACGAAGCAGTACCTGGCCGACTACATCCGGCGGTTGGGCCTGTCCGGGTTCACCCCGAGCGTCGAGTCGGGCCACCTGACCCGCTGCCGGGCCGAGGACTCGCCGCTCTCCCGCGGCCGGGTCCTGGTGGCCGGGGACGCGGCCGGGCTGCTGGAGCCGTGGACCCGTGAGGGCATCTCGTACGCGCTGCGCTCGGGCCGGCTGGCCGGTGAGTGGGCGGTGAAGGTCGCGGAGGCCGGTGAGGCGGCGGGCGTGCGGCGCGAGGCGCTGAACTACGCGTTCGCGATCAAGGCCGGGCTGGGGGTCGAAATGCGCGCCGGCAAGCAGCTGTTGGCGGCCTTCGAGCGGCGGCCGCAGCTGTTCCACACGGCGGTCTGCACGGTGCCGGCCGCGTGGCGGGCCTTCGCCCGGACCACCCAGGGGCACACCGACTTCGCCCGGCTGCTGCGGGAGAACCGGGCGGCGCGCAAGCTGCTCGGGATGGCCGCGCGCTGAGCACCGGGCCCGGGGGGGGGGCCCCCCGGGGGGGGGGGGCCCCCCGGCGGGGGGGGGGTTTTTGGGGGGGGGTTTACGGGGCCCCCCCCGCGGGCGCGGGCGGGCGGGGGCGGGGGGGGGGCCCGCCGCGGGGGGGGGGGGGGCCCGGGCCCGCCCCCCGGGCCCGGGCCCCCCCCGGGGGGCCCGGGCCCCCCCCCCGGCCCGACTCGGTTTTTTCGGGGGGCTGTTACCCGAGACCGTGCGGCTGGGTGGGGCCCGGCTGGGTGAGGCCGGTGTCGAGGGCGGACATCAGGGTGCCGGACGGGGTGTCGCCCGACATCTCCCAGATCATCCCGCCGAGCAGGTTCTTCGACTTGAGGTAGGCCGCCTTCCGGGCGATCGACCAGGCGTCGTCGAAGGTCCACCACTGGCCGCCGGCGCCCGTGTAGCCGTACGTGGCCACGGAGTTGGGGTCGTGGTAGACGGTGAGGCCGGGGACGCCGGTGATCAGGTTGTTGTACCCGCGCGTCCCGGCCTCCTCGGCGAACTGGCCGGGCGCGGCGCCGGTCGCGGACTGCCAGGCGCCGTTCGCGCCGGCCCCGCCCGCGGCCACACCCTGCCAGCCGCGCCCGTAGAACGGGAAGCCGATGGTGAGCTTGCGCGGGTTGACCCCGGCGTTCAGGTAGGTCTGGACGGCCGTGTCGATGCTGAAGTGGACGTTGTACGGGTCGTTCGGGTCCGGGTGGAGGTTGCTGGCCTGGCCGGTGCGGTTGGGCTCCCAGGAGTTGTCGCTGCCGGCGCCGTGGAAGTCGTAGCCCTGGACGTTGGCGATGTCCAGCGAACCGAAGATCCTGGACAGGTCCCAGCCGGCCGCGACCTTCGCCGGGTCGGCCGGGGTGAAGGCGGTGAGCAGCTTGTGCGAGCCGCCCAACGCGTCGAGCTGCTTGCGGAATTCGGCCGCCAGCAGGGTCAGGTTGGCCTTGTCGTCGGCGCTCCAGTGGTTGCCGGCGTGGCCGTCGCCGGAGCCGGGCCACTCCCAGTCGAGGTCGATGCCGTCGAAGATGCCCGCCGCCACGCCGTCGCCGCCGGCGCCGTTGTAGACCGGCAGGTTGCCCCTGATCCAGGTGTCGACACAGGACTTGACGAACTTCTGGCGGGAGGCGTCGGTGGCGGCGACGTCGGAGAAGTACGTGGAGTAGGTCCAGCCGCCGAGCGAGACGACCACCTTCAGGTTCGGGTACTTGGCCTTGAGCTTCTTCAACTGGTTGAGGTTGCCCCGGAGTTTGCCCCAGCCGTCATCGGCGACGCCGTCCACGGACTGGTCGGCGCTCATCGGGCGGGCGTAGTCGGCATCGGCGTCACCGGCGCCGGTGCCCTGGTCCGGGTCCTGCGGGTTGCCGGTGGTGCCCTTGGTGACGCCCGCGAGGCAGGTCAGGTTCACCGGATCGATGTTCTCGAAGGCGTAGTTGATGATGTCGAGCTTGGCGGCGCTGCCCGAGGTGTCGAGGTTCTTGACGAAGTACTGACGGCCGTAGATCCCCCACTGGACGAAGTAGCCGACCCGGGCGTACTTCCCGGCGCCGACGACGTCCGAGGTGGTGACGGAGAGCGGGGTGGAGGCGGCGGACGTGTTGTCGGCGGGGTCGCGGGCCTTGACGGTGAAGCTGTAGGCGGTGGACGGCGAGAGGCTGCCGATGGTCGCGGTGAGCGTGGCGCCGGTGACCGTCGCGGCCAGGGTGGCGCCCCGGTAGACGTCGTAGGCGGCGACCCGGACGTTGTCCGTCGCGGCGTTCCAGGCGAGCGTCACATCCGACGAACTCACCGCCGTGGCCCGCAGGTTGGTCGGCGCGGTGGGCGGGACGGTGTCGGTCGACGGGTCGAAGGTGGCGGCGGTGACGGGCGCGCTGACCGGGCCGGTGTTGCCCCGGCTGTCCTTCGCCCGGACGGTCAGGGTGTACGAGGTGGCCGGGGTGAGGCCGGTGACCAGGGCGCTGGTGGTGGTGCCGGAGGCGAGCACGGTGCTGCCGTTCAGCACGTCGTAGGAGGCGACCGGGAAGTCCCCGCGGGCGGCGCCCGGCCAGCTCAGGGCGAGCGTGTGCGCGGTGGACTCGGTGACGGCGGGCGTGCCCGGCGCACCCGGCGGGACGTCCGGGGTTCCGTCGCACCTGTCGCCGTTGACCCGGCAGTTGAGGGGTGCGGCGACCGGACCGGTGCCGACGAACCAGAAGCTGTACGGCTCGGTGGTGCTGTGGGCGTTGACCGTGGAGTTGTAGAACGCGGCGGTGGCGGTGACGTGTTGGCCGCTGACGGTGGCGGTGCCGTTGTAGGTGTTGCCGATCGTGACGCCGGCCGGGAGGTCGAACTCCAGCGACCAGCCGGAGACGGCGGCGGCGTTGTCGTTGTGGACGATGTACGTGCCCTGCCACCAGGAGCCGTTGTCGGCGGTGGTGAAGGTGGCGGTGAGCTTTCCGGCGGCCGGGGTGGGGGTGGTGCCGGCGTTCGCGGGGGCCGCCAGCGCGGTGAGCAGCGCGAGCGGGAGCAGCAGGGCGGAGAGCAGTGCGAGCAGCCTGCCGCGCGCGGGTGGGCGCCCGGACCGGGATCGAGCGGACATGGTTCTCCCTGTGGCTGTGGGGGTTGGACAGGGTGGCGTAGAACCGGATGTGCTGCGTGTGCGATCGGTGCCCGCGCTGTGGGGAGGCGGGGGCATGGGCACTGTAGGAGGACTGGACCAATGCGTCAACAGGTCTGTACCAGTGGCGAGTTGGGGTGCTCCTGCCCGATCCCGGGCGGGCGTCGGCGGGGAAACGTGCTCCTGCTGCCCCGGTGCTACTCCGGGAGGATCGCCATCGCCTCGATCTCGATCAGCACCTCGGGCCGGAACAGGGCCGCGACCTGCATCGCGGAGGCGGCCGGCAGCGGCAGGTCGCCCAGGTACGCGTCGCGGGCCTCCCGGATGGCCGCGAGGTGGGCGATGTCGGTCATGAAGAAGGTGAACTTCACGACGTGGGAGAAGTCGGCCCCGGCGGCTGCCAGGCAGCGGCGCAGGTTCTCGAAGATCTGGTGCGCCTGCGCCTTCGGGTCGCCCGCGCCGACCAGGGCCCCCTGCTCGTCGAAGGCGACCTGGCCGGACACCTGGACGAGCCGGCCGGTGCCGGTGACGACGTGGGTGTAGCCCGCCGCCCGGGCGACCCCGGGCGGTTCGGCGATGTGGGTGAGGTGGGAGTGGTTTTCGGTGGTCATGGCGCCGATCGTGGGGCACCCGCCGCCCGGGCGCAATCCGTTTCGGCAGGCCGGGCCGCCGCCGGCCGTCAGTCCGTCACCTCGGGGAGCTCACGCAGGAACGGGCGGTCGGCCGCGGCCACTCGGGAAGCCGGCCCGGCCGAGCGCAGCACCGTGTCCAGCACGCCCTCCGGGTCGGCGGCGTAACCCCCGCTGGCCCAGGCCGCGTTGGACTCGACCACGGCCCAACCGCCGTCCGTCCGGCCGACGTCCACCACCGCCGCGCTCGGCAGCGGGGCGCCGGAGGCCGAGGTGTCGGAGGCGTCGGAGGCGTCGGAGGCATTGGAGGCGTCAGCGGCGCCGGAGGCCGAGGCTGCCAGGACGTCGCGGGCGAAGGCGAGCACCTCGGCGGTGTCCGGCCCCAGCGGTGCGGCGGACAGCTCCCCGTCCACCGCGTACCGCGAGCCGGCCACGACCTCGCCGTCCAGCACGAACAGCCGGTACTCCGTACGGAACCGCACCACCTCGCTCACCAGCACCGGCGTGTCGCCGTCCAGCAGCTCCGGCCCCGGAAGCGCGCCGCCGTCCGGGTAGACGCGGGCCGCGAACAGCTTGTCGACCGGCGGCTTGACGAACGCCGGGCCGCGCAGGCGACGGGCCTCGGCGAGCGTGCCGTACGACACCCGCCGCCCGGTGAGCGCGCCCGGCAGCCGGGCCAGCCAGTCCGCGGCCGGCTCCAGCAGGGCCAGGCCGAGCGCGCGCCCGACCGCGTCGGCGAACAGCGGCCCGCCGTACAGGTGCACCGGCGAGCCGGCCAGGCCCTCCGGCGCCCGCCAGGACGCGGCCGTGCACGCCCGCAGGCCGCGGTGCCCGGCGACGGTGCGCAACTGGTGGCCCGTCTCGGTGACGCGCGGGGAGAGCAGCAGGACGGCGGCGTCGGTGATCATGGCGCAGATGCTGCCGTGGGCGGGGCGACGGGCACCAGCGGTTTTCCGCCAGGACCGGGGGAGCGGGAGACGGGAGGCTCTGGCCGAGGGGCGGGTGGGCGTGCCAGAGTCGTCCGGGCGCCGCCCGGGCACCCCGGACGGCGCCAGCGGTCCGACCCACCCTCAGCCGGAAAGCAGGCCCCGCCGATGACCAGCGCAGCGCCCCTCGTCCACGTCACCACCGCCGACGCCGTCACCACGCTCACCCTCGACTCGCCGCACAACCGCAACGCTCTCTCCTCCCGGCTGATGTCGGAACTGCACGCCGGACTGGCGGTCGCGGCGGCGAACCGGGACGTCCGCGCGGTCGTGCTCACCCACACCGGCAAGGTGTTCTGCGCCGGCGCGGACCTGTCCGAGGCGACCGGCGCCGACCCGACGGTCGGCCCGCGCGGCCTGGTCGAGCTGCAGAAGGCGATCGTCGACTGCTCGAAGCCGGTGATCGCCGTCGTGAACGGACACGCCCGGGCCGGCGGCCTCGGCCTGATCGGCGCGGCCGACCTCGCGATCGCCGGCCCCGCCGCCACCTTCGCCTTCACCGAGGTCCGGCTCGGCCTCGCGCCCGCCGTCATCTCGCTGCCGCTGCGCCCCAAGCTGGACCCGCGCGCCGCCTCCCGCTACTACCTCACCGGCGAGGTCTTCGACGCCGCCGAGGCCGCCCGGATCGGGCTGCTCACCCGCGCGGCCGACTCCACGGACGGAGTCGAGGGCGCGCTGAAGGAGCTGCTGGACGCGCTGCGCCAGGGCTCGCCGCAGGGGCTCGCCGAGTCGAAGCGGCTGGCCAACGCGGACGTGGTGCGTTCCTTCGAGCGGGACGCGGACGAGCTGGTGCAGCTGTCGGCGCGGCTGTTCGGCTCGGCGGAGGCGCAGGAGGGGATGCGGGCGTTCCTGGAGAAGCGTCCGGCGAACTGGGTGCGCTGAGCGGCGGCCGGTGAACCGGGTGCGCTGACGGGCGGCCGGTGAACCGGGCGCGTTGACCGGCGGCCGGTGGACGGGTGCGTTGACCGGCGTCCGGCGGGTCGGCTCGGTGGGTGCCGGGCCGGCCCGCCGGTCCCGGCCTCAGACCCCCGCGGTCTCCTGCCACAGGCGGAGCAGGTCCGCGTCGCCGTCGACGGCGATCCGCGAGCGCTCGTCGGCGGGGAGCCGGTTCCACAGCAGCAGGTAGAGGTCGTGCGCCGGGCCGGTGAGGGTGAGCTCGGCCGGCGTGTCCGGCCCGCCGGCCGTGACGGCCAGCGGCTCCGGGCTGATGGTCAGGTGCCAGGCGCCGGGGCTGTCGGCCGTCCGGACCAGGACGGTGCGCGGGCGGTCGCTGCGCAGCGTGGAGCGGTCGCGGGTCAGGAAGCCGCGCAGCAGCTCGTCGATGCCGTCCGCGGCGAGGGCGCTGTCCACCTCGGGGCCGGCCGTACCGGCCGCGGAGTCGGCGTCGATGCGGTGGATGGCCGTCTCGTGCGCCTGGCGCCGGGCCCAGAACGCCAGCGGGCTGGGCGCGGGGATGAAGGTCCAGCACTCCACGTCGGCCGGGGCGTTGGTGAGCGTGTCCAGCAGCGCGGCGTGGCCCTCGCGGTACCAGTCGAGCAGGTCGGCGTCGGCCGGCTGCGGCCCGAGCACCTCGCCGGCGTCGGCCTCGTCCAGCCGGGCGAGCAGGCCGCGGGCCGGGTGGGCGGCGGCCCAGCGGTGGACGTTGCCGATGTGCCGCAGCAGGTCGGCCAGCCGCCAGTCCGGGCAGGTCGGGACGGGCGCGGCCAGGTCGGTGCCGGCGGCGGCGTCGGCGAGCAGCGCGCCCTCGCGGCGCAGTGCGTCGATGTGAGCGGAGATCTCCATGGCAGGAGTGTGCCCCGCCGCCCCGGGTGCGACGGGTCCGCGGCGTGTGATCTTGGCCGCCCGGCGTCCGGGCGGAGGCTACGGGCCGGTAACGTGAGCGCATGCCGATAACCCGTTCCCTTCTCGCCGCCGCCCGGGCCGGCGGCCGCCGGGCCGCCGGACGCCTCGTCCACCGCGGCTGGCGCTGGGTGCAGCGGACCGGCGCGGTCACCAACCGGAGCCCCGGTCCGTACCGCTTCGGCGAGTTGGGCGACGGCACCACCCTCGCCTTCCCGCTCGGCGCGGTGTTCAACGAGCAGTGGATCACCATCGGGCCGTTCTCGATCATCGGCGAGCGGGTCACCATCAGCGCCGGCTTCCTGCCCGGCCTCGACCTCGGGCCGGAGCCGATCGTGCGGATCGGCGGCGGCTGCGTGATCGGCCGGGACAGCCACATCGTCGGCCACCAGTCGATCGTCATCGGCGACGACGTGTGGACCGGCCCGGGCGTGTACGTGAGCGACCAGGCGCACGAGTACCGGGACACCGACCTGCCGATCGGCAAGCAGTGGCCGCGCAACGAGCCGGTGGAGATCGGCGCGGGCAGCTGGATCGGCACCGGCGCGGTGATCCTGCCGGGCGCGCGGATCGGGCGCAACGTCGTCGTCGCGGCGGGCGCGGTGGTGCGCGGCGAGGTGCCCGACCACAGCGTGGTGGCCGGGGCGCCGGCCAAGGTCGTGCGCCGCTGGACCGAGGCGGACGGCTGGCAGCCGCCGCTGCGCCACGACGCGCCGCAGCCGGTGCCGGACGACGTGACGGCGGAGCAACTGCGTGCCCTGGTGGGGTGGGACCTGCGGCTGCCGGGGGAGCAGGCGGGGGCGTAGCGGCTGCGGGGGTTCTCGGGGGCGGGGCCGGCCTGCGGGGTGCGGGCGGCGCGTCGTGCCGAGACCGCGCCCGTTCGACGCCGTCCGACGCCTCGGGGCCTTGCCCGTCGCGGAGGTCCCCGAGCAGGTCGGTGAGCAGCCGGGGCGCACCCACGGGCACGCCCTCCGCCCGGCCGGGCCCCGAACCGCCCGGGCCCCGAACCGCCCGGGCCCCGAACCCGCCTGGGCCCCCGAACCCGGCCGGTGCTCGACCTGCTCGCCGCCGGGACCGGCCGGGAGGAACCCGGGCCGGTCGGCGCCGGGACTACCCGGCGGGGGCGGCCTGTTCGGCGGTGCGGGCGGCGATGGCGGCGGTGATCCGCAGGACGTCCGCGGGCTGGGTCGGGTCGAGGCCGGTGAGCGCGGCGATCCGGCGCAGCCGGTAGTCGACGGTGTTCGGGTGCAGGTGCAGGGCGCTCGCGGTGTGCCGCCGGTTCAGGCCGCCGGCCAGGTGGGTGCGCAGGGTAGTGAGCAACTCGCCGCCGTCGACCAGCGGTTCGAGGAGCGCGGCGAGCCGGGAGCGGGCCTGGCTGGGCCGGGTCAGCTGGTATTCGAGGAGCACGTCGTCCAGTCGGTGCAGCCCGGGCGGTCGGTCGAACGCCCGGGCCACGTCCAGGACTTCGCAGGCGAGCGCGGCGGCCCCGGGCACCTCGGCGGGGACGGCGGCGGCCGCGCCGGCCTGGACGGACGCGCCGGCGGCCCGGGCCACGGCCGTGACGGCGTCGGCGAGTTGTGCCCAGGTGGCCTCGGCGGGGGTGTCCGCCGGCAGGGGGCCGGACGAGGCGTCGGTTCTCCGGTGGGTGTCCGGGCCGATCCGGATGTTCTGGTCGCGTTGGTCGCGTTGGTCGCGTTGGTTGTGCTGGTTGTGCTGGTTGTGCTGGTGGTGCTGGTCGTTTTGGTCGGGTGCGAGCGGGACGAGCACCAGGCCGCCCGAGGGCGTCAGCGCGCAGAGCGCCGACCGCCGGGTCCGGTGGTCGAGTTCGGTCCCGAGGCGGCGGAGCTTGCGCAGGGCGGCGATCCCCGGGTCCACCCCGGGCGCGCGCTCGTCGGCGTGGTCGGCGACGGACAGGCAGAGCACGGCGTAGGCGGCGGGCAGCCGCAGGCCGGCGCGGGCGGCGGCGTCCTCGGCGGGGGCGCCGGCGAGCAGCGCCGTGAGCAGTGACTGCCGGGCAGCGGACCGGTGTTCGGCGGGCCGGCGCCGGCCGTCCTGGTAGCCGGCGCCGGCCGCGGCGGTGGCCTCGCGGAGCTGGTCCAGCAGCAGCCGGTTGAGCGCGAGCAGGTCGGCGGCGTCCCCGGCGCGGGCGTGCCGGGTGGCGAACTCCCAGCAGATCTCCAGCCCGAGGTGGTGGGCGAGCAGGACGGCGTCCAGCGGCAGGCCCTCCTCGGCCCGGCGGGCGGCGGCCTCCCGGACGGCGGTGAACTCGGCCTCGGGGGCGGGCCGTCCGGTCCGGGCGGTGTGCGCGAGGGCGCGGATGCGGCGTTCGGTGTCGCGGGTGAGTTCGCCGGTCAGCTGCTCCTGGGGCAGGCGGCGGTAGACCGGTACGCGTTCCACCAGGGCGGCGATCACGGTCGAGGCCAACTCGCGGGCGCCGCCGAGGATGCGGAGGTCGGCGGGGAGGCCGCCGATCACCGGGACGCGCCAGTCCGGCGCGGGGGCGTCGGCCGGGGTGGCGTCGGCGGGGGTGGCGTGCGCGGCTGCGTGCGTGGGGGCTTGGGCGGGGACTTGGGTGGGGGCGCAGTGGGGCGCGTTGTGACCGGTCACAGAGAACACCGTCCAGGTCTGGGGAACGCCCAAGGGCCGGGCCGGAGGGGCGACCGCATGATGGAGCCACTCGGGTTACCTGTTGGTAACAAACTTCCGCTGTGGAGGCAACAGTTGAGAACCCCACTTCTCCGCTTCTCCCCAACTCACCTGCGCCGGAGAGTCCGTGGCGGGCGTCGCGGTGCGCTCGGCGGTACGGTCGGCGGCGCCCTCGGCGCGGCCGTGCTGGCCGGGGCACTGCTGCTCGGCGCGGCGGCGGCCCCGGCAGGTGCGGCCACCGCGTCCGCGTCCGCGACCACCGTGGCCGCCACCGCACTCCCGCCGGACGGCGACTCGGTGGCCTCGCCGCCCGGCGCCAACGACTGGAACTGCCGCCCGACCGCCGCGCACCCCAACCCGGTGGTCCTGGTGCACGGCACCTTCGCCAACCGCTACGAGAACTGGCTGACGCTGTCCCCGCTGCTCAAGGGGCTCGGCTACTGCGTCTTCGCCCTCGACTACGGGACCGTCCCGGGCATCACCTCGACCGGAAGCGGCCTGCTGCTCCCGATCGGCGGGCTCCGCGCGGTGCCCGAGTCGGCGGCCCAACTCGCCCACTTCGTGGACCTGGTGCGCACCGCGACCGGCGCGGCCAAGGTCGACATCGTCGGGCACTCGCAGGGCGGCATGCTGCCCAACTACTACCTGAAGTTCCTCGGCGGAGCTGCCAAGGTCGGCACGCTGGTCGGGCTGGCCCCGTCCAACCACGGCACGACGCTCGACGGCATCACCAAGCTCGCGCCGTACTTCCCCGGGGTCGCCGACCTGATCTACACCGCCTGCCAGGCCTGCCGCGACCAGGCGGTCGGCTCGGACTTCAACCAGGCGATGGCCTCCCGGCCCGACATCGTGCCGGGCGTGCGCTACACCGTGATCTCCACGGTGTACGACGAGGTCGTCACTCCGTGGCGGACGCAGTTCCTGAGCGGCTCGAACGTGGACAACGTGGTGCTGCAGGACCACTGCCCGGTCACGTTGGTCGAGCACGTGGCGATCGCCTTCTCGCCCACGGCGATGCACCTCGTGACCAACGCCCTGGACCAGGCGCACGCCACGCCGGTGCTCTGCGGCTGAGTCGAACCGCGGCGCCCCTGCCGCCCGCCAGGTCGGCAGGCGGCAGGGGCGCCGTTGCGGTCAGCCGGTCAGCCGGTCAGCCGGTCAGCCGGTCAGCCGGTCAGCGGGTCGGCCGGTCAGCGGGCGGCCGGGTGGAAGGTGACGACGGCCACGGCTCCGCCCTCGCTCCCGCCGTCCACCGGGATCCGGAGCTCGTACGGGCCCGGCGCCTCGACCAATGCGGCGTCGTAGCGGGTGAGTTCGACGTCGTCGAGGTCGGCGGCGCCGGCGAGGCAGACCAGCAGGACGGTGCCGGAGGGCGGGACGTCGACGGTGGCGGACGCGGTGCGGATCTCGACGGTCGCCTCGACGCGCCCGCGCCGCGTCATCACGTTGAAGTCCACCACCGGTCCGCCCAGCAGCCGGCAGTCCGTCGCGGCGTCCCCGGGGAACGCGAACGGGCGCAGCGGGGCGTCGACCGGCTGCTCGGCGCCGTCCACGGTGAGCACCATGCCGGCGCCCTCGACGAGCGTGATCACCCGGTCGATGCCCGGGAACACGGAGAACGGTCCGGCCGCGGCGACGTCCGCGAGACTGACCCGCCAGTCGAAGCCGTCCAGCCCGGCCCCGGCCGGGAAGCCGGCCACCTCCCTGGTCACCCCGCCCCCGTTGAGCCACGGGGAGGCCGGGCGCTCGCTCGCCCGCAGTACCTGGATGCGTCCGGAGGTCGTCATGGGGCCGCATCCTGCCACAGGCGGACGACCGACAGCGAACAGCTGACAGATGATGAAAGCTGTCAGCTGTTATCTGTTCGCTGTCAGTTGTTCGCTGTGATCCGTCAGCCGTCAGCCGTCGCCGGTCGCCCTCCCGCCCGTCGCCGAGCCGTCCGCGCGCCCTCGCCCCACCGCCAGTGGCAGCAGGGCCGCCGTCGAGGCGGCGACCGCGACCGTGGTCAGGGCGAGCGGCAGCCCGACCGCGTCGGCGAGGAAGCCGATCACCACCGGGCCGATCAGCATCCCGCCGTACCCGAGGGTCGAGGCGAGCGCGACGCCCTGCGGGCCGCCCGCCGCACCGGCCCGGGCGATGGCGAGCGGGAAGAGGTTGGCGAGCCCGAGGCCGACCAGGACGAACCCGGCGATGGCCGGTGCCGCCGCCGGGGCGAGCGCCGCGAGCACCATCCCGGCCGCCGCGAGCAGTCCGCCGAGCAGCATCAGCCGGGTCTGGCCGAGCCTGATGGACAGCCAGGTGCCGCCGACCCGCCCGCTGGTCATCGCGAAGGCGTACGCGGCGTACCCGGCGGCGGCCGTACCGGCGCCCGTGTGCACGTCGTCGGTGAGGTGCAGGGTGGTCCAGTCGGCGACCGCGCCCTCGCCGTACGCGGTGCACAGCGCGGTGAGCCCGAGCAGCAGGACCAGCAGCCGGACGTGCCCCGCCCCCGTGCGCCCCGGGCGGCGGCCGTCGCCCCGCTCCGCCGTACCGCTGTCCGGCGTGACCATCGGCGCCGCCGGGCTGCGCAGCAGGAGGGTGCCCGCGCCGGCGGTGACCGCCAGCCCCAGTATCCCGCCGAGCGCGAGTGCCCAGGCGGTGGTCAGCCGGTCGGCGAGCAGGCCGCCCAGGCCCGCTCCGAGCAGTCCGCCGAGGCTGTATCCGGCGTGGAAGCTGGGCATCACGGGCCGGCGCAGCTGTGCGACCAGGTCGACGGCGGCGCTGTTCATGGCGACGTTGGCGCCGCCGTACCCAGCGCCGAAGAGCAGCAGGGCCGCGCCGAGCGAGGTCACCGAGTGGGCGTGCGCGGGCAGTGCGACGGCGAGGCTGAGGAGGGTGAGCGAGCCGACCGTGACCGGGCGCGAGCCGTATCGTAGGCAGAGCCGTCCGACCGCCGGCATGGTCAGGACGGCGCCGATGGACAGGCAGAGCAGGGCGAGCCCGAGGGCGCTGTGGGTGGCGTGGACCTGGCTGCGGACGTCGGGGATGCGGACGACCCAGGCGGCGAAGAGGAAGCCGTCGACGGCGAAGATCGCGGTGAGCGCGAGGCGCGCGGTGCTCCAGGGGCTGTCGGTCGCCGGGGGTGTGCTGCGAGACTGGGTCGGGGTCCGGTCGGGGCGGGATAGGGGCCGGGGGAACGAGCGGATTTTGTTTCGAAGCGGCACAAAGTCACAATAGGGGCGTGCAGCTTTCACCTTCAAGTCCTCGGCCCGGCACCGGGAACGGCTCCGACGCGCAGCGCGACGCCCACCGCCGCGCGGCCCCCGACCGCGGTCGGACGCTGCTCGGCCCCGCGCTCTCGCTCATCCACACCGGCCAGGCGCCGACCCGCTCGGCGCTCACCCGCGCGCTGGACGTCACCCGGGCCACCGCCGGTGCCGTCACAGCCGAGCTGGAGGCGCTCGGCCTGATCACCGTCGACTCCCGCCCGGCCGGCGGCGGCCGCGGCCGCCCCTCGCACCGGCTGGCGATCGACCCGCAGGGCCCGGTCGTGGTCGCCGGGCAGATCCACGCGGACGGGCTGAGCGTCACCCTGGCCGGCCTCGGCGGGCTGCTCGACCCGCCCGTCCACCTGCCGCTGCCCGCCGCCACCGACCCGGTGCGGATGCTGCGCGCGGTCGCCCAGGCGGGCGCCGAGCTCACCCGGGCGACCGACCGCCGCTGCCTCGCCGCGGCCCTCGCGCTGCCCAACCCGGTCACCGAGCCGGACGGCACCGCGCTCGCCGCCCTGCACTTCGCCTGGCCCAGCGGCACGCCCGTCGCGGACCTGTACGACGTCGAGGTCGGCCGCGCGGACCACGGCCCGAACGCCCTGAACCCGCTGCCCGCCGCCATCGCCAACGACGCCAACCTGGCCGCGCTCGCCGAGTACCGGCACGGCGCCGGCCGCGGCGCCCGGCACCTGCTGCTGGTCACCTCCGGCCACCGCGGCGTCGGCGGCGCGCTGGTGATCGACGGCCACCTGCACACCGGCAGCGCCGGCCTGGCCCTGGAGGTCGGCCACCTCACCGTCGACCCGCAGGGCCGCCCCTGCATGTGCGGCAACCGCGGCTGCCTCAACTCCGAGACCGATCCGGACGCGCTGTTCGCCGCCGCCGGCCTCACCCCGGAGCCGGGGCGCCCGCTGCTCGACCAGGCGCGCGACCTCTGCCGGGCCGCGGCCACCGACGAACGGGCGCGGGCGGCGGTCGAGCACGTCATCGACCGGCTCGGCCTCGGGCTCGCGGGGGTCGCCAACATCCTCAACCCGGACCGGGTGGTCCTGAGCGGCCTCCACCTCGACCTGCTGGAGGCCGCGCCCGAGCGGCTGCGCGCGGTGGTCGCCGAGCGCTGTCTGTGGGGGCGCAGCGGCCGGGTGCCGATCGTCGGCGCGGAGCTCGCGCACGGCGCGCTCGCCGGGGCGGCCGAGCTCGGCTGGGGGCCGTATCTGGCGGACCCGCAGTCGGTGCAGGCGTAGCGGGCGGGGAGCACGCGACAGGGGTTCCGGGCGGGTCGCTCCGGAGGCGATAAGCCGAAGCTGGACCGGCAGAAATGGTCACTTATCGTGACCCTCGTACACTCGTAGTGAGCACGAGGGGGGATCGACGAGGGAGAGACCATGAGCACCCAGCACGGTACGGACGGCGCGGCCAGAACCGGCGCGACGGGCAGCGCGGGCGGCGCGGGCGTCGCCGGTGTCGCGGACGGCATCGAGCCGACCGTCGACGTCGACCGCACGGACCCGCAGTACCGCGCCTGGCTCAAGGAAGCGGTGCGCAAGGTCCAGGCCGACGCCAACCGCTCGGCCGACACCCACCTGCTGCGCTTCCCGCTGCCGCCCGAGTGGGGCATCGACCTCTACCTCAAGGACGAGTCCACCCACCCGACCGGCTCGCTCAAGCACCGCCTCGCCCGCTCGCTGTTCCTGTACGGGCTCTGCAACGGCTGGATCCGCCCCGGCAAGCCCGTCATCGAGGCCTCCAGCGGCTCCACCGCCGTCTCCGAGGCCTACTTCGCGAAGCTGATCGGCGTGCCCTTCATCGCCGTCATGGCCAAGACCACCAGCCAGGCGAAGATCGACCTGATCCAGTTCCACGGCGGCGAGTGCCACCTCGTCGAGCGCTCCTGCGAGGTGTACGAGGTCTCCGCCCGGCTCGCCGAGGAGACCGGCGGGCACTACATGGACCAGTTCACCTACGCCGAGCGGGCCACCGACTGGCGCGGCAACAACAACATCGCCGAGTCCGTCTTCGCCCAGCTGCGCCTGGAGCCGCACCCGGAGCCGGCCTGGATCGTCGCCACCGCCGGGACGGGCGGCACCTCGGCGACCATCGCCCGGTACGTGCACTACATGCAGTACGACACCCGGATCTGCGTGGCGGACCCGGAGGACTCCTGCTTCTTCGACGGCTGGGTGAACCACGACCCGGACGCGGTCTGCGAGACCGGGTCGCGGATCGAGGGCATCGGGCGGCCCCGGATGGAGCCGAGCTTCGTGTCCGGCGCGATCGACCGGATGATGAAGGTGCCGGACGCCGCCTCGATCGCGGCGGTGCGGGTGCTGGAGGACGTGCTCGGGAAGAAGGCCGGCGCCTCCACCGGGACGGGACTGTGGGGCGCGCTGCGGGTCGTCGCCGAGATGCGGGCGGCCGGCCGGACGGGCAGCGTGGTGAGCCTGATCTGCGACCCGGGGGACCGCTACCTCGACAAGTACTACTCGGACGACTGGCTGGCCGGTGAGCGGATCGACATCGCGCCGTACCGCGCGGCCATGGAATCGTTCCTGGCGGGCGGTGCCTGGACGGGCTGACGCCGAACGGCCGGCCGCCGGGCTGCTGCGCACGGAGCAGCAGCCCGGCGGCTTTTTCGCGCTCCCGTTCCTGTCGGTGCTAGAAATGAGAATGGCGAAAGGTCGTTCGCCGCTCGTTTGCCTAGCGGTGCTAGGGTCTGGATATGTCGATTCATCAGCGCCGCGAGCGCGAACGCGCCGAGCGGCACCAACTGATCATCAGGACCGCCCGGGAGCTGGCCGAGGCCGAGGGCTGGGACGCGGTGACGACGCGCCGGCTCGCGGAGCGGATCGAGTACAGCCAGCCGGTGCTCTACAGCCACTTCGCGGGCAAGACCGAGATCGTCGCGGCCGTCGCGGTGGAGGGGTTCGCGGAACTCGGCGCGAGCCTGCGCGCGGTGGTCGCCGAAGCGGACGGGCCGGCGGCGGCGTTCGCGGCGGCGGCGAAGGAGTACCTGGCCTTCGGCCTCGCCAACCCGGCGCTCTACGACGCGATGTTCACGCTCGTCACGGACCTGCCGTTCGGCCGGCCCGAGGCGCCCGCCTCGCTGCACGAGGCCTTCGGCGTACTGGCCGGGACCTTCGCGGAGGCGTCGGGGGAGGAGGACCCGGTCGTGTTCGCCGAGGTGGGCTGGGCGTCCCTGCACGGGCTGGTGACCCTGGCGCGCGGCGGCCGGCTGCAGTCGGATCTGGCGGAGCGGCGGGTGGACCTGCTGGTGCGGTGCCTGCTGGGGTAGCGGCCGCCCGGGCCGGCGGGCGGCGAACGGCTGGCGGATGTCAGCGAACGGATAACAGATTTCAGATTCTGTCAGCTGACATCTGTTATCTGTTATCTGTCCGCTGACATCTGTTAGCCGTCAGCCGTCAGCCGTCAGCCGTCAGCCGTCGTCGGTCAGCGGCCGGCGACCGGCCGTCGCGCCCGTCAGCCCTCGGGACGGCGCCGGATCACCACCCGGCCGTCCACGATGTCGATCCCGCTGCGCTTCGGCGCCCCGTCGAGCTCGTCGTCCCGCAGCACCAGCTCGACCCGCCGCTGTTCGAGCTGGACGCGCTTGCTCGGGTAGAGCAGCGCGTGCAGTTCCTCGGTCGCCGTGGCGCCCGCGCCGCGGTCTCCGGCGGCCGGGCGGGCGCGGAGCCGTCGCACCACCGCCGCGAGGAAGAACAGCGCCACCAGTCCGGCCGGCAGCAGCAGCCCGCCCGCGGCGCCCGTCAGAAGAACGTCCATATCCGCCTCAACGCGCCTGCGCCGTCGCCGAGTTCCGGACGTGCGCGGCAGCCGGGGGAGCCGGTCAGGGCAGCGGCGTGGTCGGCAGGTCGGCGGGGACGAGGAGTTGCAGCTCCTCGGTGGACGGGTCGGCGAGGTGCGCGACCCGGACGGCGTGGCGCTCGACCATGGTCTCGAACACCTGCCGCGCGGTGCGCCCGTTGCCGAAGTTGGGCCCGCGCTCCAGCCGGGCGAAGTGGCCGAGCAGCGCGCTCTCGGACTCCTCGGAGAGTGCGTACTCGTGCTCCGCGCACTGGGCCCGGGTGATCTCCAGCAGCTCGTCCGCCGTGTAGTCCGGGAAGCTGATGGTGCGTGAGAAGCGGGACGAGACACCGGGGTTGGCGGAGAGGAAGCGTTCCATCTCGGCGGTGTAGCCGGCCACGATGACGACCACCTCGTCCCGGTGGTCCTCCATCAGCTTGACCAGGGTGTCGATGGCCTCGCGCCCGAAGTCCCGCGCGCCGTCCTCCGGTGCGAGCGCGTACGCCTCGTCGATGAAGAGCACCCCGCCGCGTGCCCGGTCGAAGGCGGCGGCGGTGCGGATCGCGGTGGAGCCGATGTGTTCGCCGACCAGGTCGACCCGGGCGACCTCCACCAGGTGTCCGCGCTGGAGGACCCCGAGCGCGGCGAGGATCTCCCCGTAGAGCCGCGCGACGGTGGTCTTTCCGGTGCCGGGGGCGCCGGTGAAGACCAGGTGCCGGCGCAGCGAGGGTGCCTTGAGGCCGGCCTGTCGGCGCCGCCGCCCGACCGAGATGAGGTCGATCAGGGTGCGCACCTCCTGCTTCACGGTGGCGAGCCCGACCAGTGCGTCGAGTTCGGCGAGCGCCTCCTCGGCGGGTCGGCAGTCGGGGATCGGCGCGATCGCCGCGGTCGCCGACGCGCCGCCGGCGGTTGCGGTGGCGGTGGCCAACGCGGCTGCCGCGGTGCTGAGTCGGGAGGCCCGCGGCGCCGGCAGCTCGGTCGATCCGGCGCCCGCCCCGAAGCCCGTACCCGCCCCGAAGCCCGCGCCCGATCCAGCCGAGAAGCCCCCGCCCGTCCCGGCCCCGAAGCCCGTTCCCAGCCCCGCGGCCGTCCCGAAGGCCGCCCCGACGTCGTCCGAGGTGCACCCCTCCGCGACCGGTCCCGGTTCGGAGAACTCGAACCCGGCTCGCTCGTTCTGTTCGGCCCGGCACCGGGTGAGCTGGGTGCGGCACCCGTCGATGATGTGGAACCCGAAGCCCTTGCCGTGCGAGACCCGGCAGTCCTCGAAGGTGCCCCGGCCCTGCGCCGAGACGTACACCCCGGCGTCGGTGCTGGCCCGGACGGTGCAGTCGCGCAGCACCGGGTCGGCGCCCTTGGTGACGATCACCCCGGTGGCGACGTCCGAGATCTCGCAGTCGGTGAGCAGTCCACCGCTGCCGTGGTCGCGGAACCACAGCCCGGTGCCGGCTTCCTGCACCCGGCAGGCGGTGAGGGAGGCCGTCGCGCCGCCGCTGACCGAGACCGCCGAGCTGCGGATCCGGCTGAAGGAGCAGCCCGCGGCGGTGGCGGCGGAGTCCCGGTCGAGGACGAACAGGGCGTCCGGGAGGTCGTGCAGGGAGCAGTCGGTGAGGGTGAGCCGGGCGCCGTCGCTGACCCACAGGGCCGGGTACTCGCCGGTGGAGCCGTGGATCTGGCAGGACTCGGCGACGGCTTCGGTGCCCTGGTCCCAGACGGAGAGCGCCCCGCGTCCGAAGTCCCGGATGGTGCTGTTCGCGAGGCTGAGCCGGGCGCGTCCGCGCAGGTCGGCGCCGTTCTCCGGGACGTCGTGCACCCGGCAGCCGGTGAGCGCGAGTTCGGCTTCGCCGTCGAGGGTGAGTCCGTTGCCGGTGACCCGGTGGATCTCGCAGTCGACCAGCCGTCCGCCCGCGTGGGCCTCGGCCTGGACGCCGCTGCCGCGGATCTCGTAGATCTCGCAGCCGGTCAGTTCGGCCGCGCTGCCCGGGTCGGAGAGCAGGACGCCGGCGCCGGCGGCGTGGTGGATGCGGCAGCGGTCGAGCGCGGCGGTGGCGCCGCCGAGGACGGCGAGCCCGGCCTGTCCGGCGGCGGCGACCTCGCAGTCCTCGAAGGCGGCGGCGGTGTCCTCGCCGCGCAGCCGCAGGCCGAGGCCGGCGGGGTTGGCGATCACGCAGCCGCGCAGGGTGGGCCGGGCGCTGTCGGTGATCTCGACGCCGGTGGCGGAGCGGGTCTCGATCCGGCAGCCGCTGAACGCCGGGGTGGCCTGGGCCCCGGTGACCAGGACGGCGGGGGAGGAGCTGTCGGTGGCTTCGACGACGAGGTCGCGGACGGTCGCGGCGGCGGTGACGGTGAGCGCCACTCCGCCGGCCGGTTCGATCCGGACGGTGCCCGGTCCCTGGGCCGGGACGATGGTGACCGCCTTGTCGAGCAGCACGTTCTCCCGGAAGGTCCCGGGCCGGACGGTCACGGTGTCGCCCGGTTCGGCGGCCGCCAGCGCCTCCGTGAGGGTGTCGTACTCGCCCGCGCGGCGACGCCAGCGGGATGCGCTGTCCTGGGTGACCCGGACCCTGTGCTCAGCCATGACGGTCTGTCGTCCCCACCTTCGTCACCTCGGTCGTCCCCACCTTCGTCGGGCCCACCTTCGTCGGGCCGGCGAACGGGCCGGCGATCGACGGTCCGTCCGCGCGGGGCGTGCCGACCGTCCGCCGCCCACCGTAGCGCGCCCGCGCGGGTGCTCCGGCCGCCCGCCGTGGTGCGGGGGCCGGGCGGACACGGGTGGCACCCGCCGCGGCCACAGGTTCCGACCACTTGTTTCAACGAGCGCGCACAGCCCTGGTTCCGTACCGGCCGGGGCACGGGCGCCGGTTCAGCGCCCGCCGCCGGGCCGGAGCGCCCCGCCGCAGGTCAGCGCAGGTCGGCGCCCGCCGACTCGCCGCCCGCCGACTCGCCGCCCGCCGGCCCGGCACCCGCCGGTTCAGCCCGCGGCGGTCACCGGCCAGTGCGCCCCGTCCTCCAGCACCTCGACCTCGTCGCCGAGCCGCAGCGTGCCGAGCACGTCGCCCTCGACGCCGGCCGGCCGCTCGGGGATGAGGTTCTGGCCGAACGCGGCCTTGCCGAGCAGTCGGTGGTGCCGGGCCAGGGTGCGCAGCGGCTCCTTGCCGCGCCGCTCGCCGGACTCCTGGTCGGTGGTGGTGATGATGCAGCGGCCGCAGGGCTTGACGACCTTGAAGGTGAGCTCGCCGATCCGGATCCGGCGCCAGCCGTCCTCGGCCCAGGGCTCGGTGCCGGAGACGACGACGCTGGGGCGGAAGCGCTCCATCGGCAGGGGCTCGTGGCCGTCCGGGTTCTCGGCGGCGATCAGTTCGTTGAGCCGGTCCCGCGAGGCGGTGGTGGTGACCAGCAGCGGGTAGCCGTCCGCCATCGAGACGGTCTCGCCGGGCTCGCTGAAGTCGGGCTCGATCGCCCGGGCGCGCGGGTCGTCGAGGTGGATCAGGCGGTAGTCGCCGAGGTGCTCGGCGATCCAGGCGTGGGCCTTCTCGTCGGCTTCGGCGGCGTGGAAGTGGTCGCCCCAGACCTCGACGTCGGCGCGGGGGGCGCCGGTCGCGACGCTGGGGGCGGCGATCTCGATCCGGGAGCCGTCCGGGGCGGTGAGCCGGAGCGCGCCGCCGGGCAGCAGGTCGGGGCGGATCTGGCCGAGGGCGGTGTTCTCGCGCTGGCTGACGAAGCGTCCGGTCGGGTCGGCGAGCATCCAGCGGCGGTCTCCGGCCAGGCCCCAGGGCTGGACGTCGGCGCTCTCGGGGCTGAGGCGGTACATCGACTTGACGGGGTAGACGTGGAGTCCGGTGAGCTGCATTCCCCCATCCTGCCAGCCGGGTGCCCGCAGTCCGGAAGGCCCCCCGGGCTGCGCGGAGGCCGTCCGGCGGCGCCTTCGGGAGGGCTGCCCGAGCGGCCGGGAACGTCGAAGTGCCCCTGTACGCGCACGGACCGCCCGGGTCGCCGTGAGGGGCGTACCGGGCGGTCCGTGGATGACCCGTTTCTCCGTTCGCCCGGCGTTCAGGGGGCGCCGGGTGGTGCTCAGGTGGTGCGGGTTCGGGCCGGTGGGGGCGGCCCGGGGTGTTCGGTCAGCGGCTCAGTAGCCCTGGCCCTGCGGCTGGTAGCCGCCCTGCGCCCCGGCGGTGAACTGGCCGGGCTCGCCGTACCCGCCGGGCCGCTGCGGCTGCATCGGGCGGACGGGCGCGACCGGCGCCATGGCCGGGAGGAGCTGGGTGCTGCCCATGGCCTGGTCGGCGCCCGGGCCGGGGAAGCCGGGGCCGGCGGGCTGCGGGCCGCCGAAGCCCTGCGGGGCGCCGAAGCCCTGGGGCTGGCTGCCGGACTGCGGGTGGCCGAAACCGCTCGGGCCACCGGCGGGCTGGGCGCCGAAGGTCTGCGGGCCGCCCTGGCCGACGAAGGTGTTCTGCCCGCCGAAGCTCTGGCCGCCGGTCGGCTGGTAGCCGCCCTGGCCGAAGGAGGGCGCGGCGGGCTGCGGCCGCTGGTACGGCTGGGGGGCGCCGTAAGCGGGGACGGGCGGCTGCGGAGCGGCGGCGTACGCCGGCGCGGGCTGCGCGGGGATGTACGCGGTGGCCGGGCCGGCGGAGGGGGCGCTGCTCGGGCCGGGGCCCAGGGCGAGGCGGGCGGGCGGCAGCGCGGGGAGGTTGCTGCCGGCGCTCTCGTACCCGGTGCCGTACCGGTTGTCGTAGGACTGGCCGAGGCCGCTCCCGTAACCGGACGACAGTGCCGGCGGCAGGGCGGCCGGCACGTTGATGGGCGCGATCTGGGGGACGCCGCGCTCAGCCACGAGGCTGTCGTAGATCGGCGTGCTGGAGGAGAAGGACGGAGAGGGGTAGCCGACTCCGTCGTAGGAGCGGGGCGAGGTCATGGGGCATACGGTAAGCCCACAATGCGCCTGCTGAGGAGAGCGGGAGGGGGAGCAGTTCGAGTGTTTACACAGTCTTCGCTCGCACAAAGGTTTCGAAAGTAGGAAGAACGGACAAACCGGCAACCAGTTCCGGACAACCCCGACGTACCGTCAGTGATCGAACAGCGCCCGGACGGCACCGCCGGAACTCCTTGCGGTGGCCGGATGGTGGACGGTCAGGGCCCCTCTGGAGAAACTTTTACGGACGGGGCGTGCGCCGGCGCATTCGAGCCCCCGCCGACCTGGCGACGGGGGCTCGTGAATGTTTCGGGGATAAGGTCCCCGTCAGCGCCTCGGAGCCGGCGCCGAGCCCACCGGTCGGCGGCCGCCGACCTGCGTCGGGACGGGTGGCCGCGGCACGGCGGACGGCCCCGGCCGGACCGGTCGCCCGGCAGGGCCCGGCGGCACTGGCTGGTTCGGTCGCCCCGGTGCGGCCCGCTGGCCCGGTGCGGCGCGTGGCCCCGGTGCGGCCCGCTGCCCCTGGCCGGAACTCAGCTGGACTGCAGCGCCTGGGACTGCGCGGGCAGCCCCGGCCGGACGGCGACCTCCGAGGTGCAGAACGAGCAGCGGCTGGCCGCGGCCGGGATCGAGCTGAGGCACTCCGGGCAGTCGACCTTGGCGACCGGCGCCGGCTTGTCCTTCTCGAAGCGCGACTGCAGCTTGCCGACCGGCACCACCACGGCGAAGTAGATCACCGCGGCGACGAGCACGAAGCTGATCAGCGCGTTGACGAAGACGCCGTACGGGAAGACGGCGCCCGCGATGTCGAAGGTCTTCTGGGTGAAGTCGCCGACCGCGCCGGTGGCGACCCCGATCAACGGAGAGAGGAAGGCGGTCACGAACCCGGTGACGACGGCGGTGAAGGCCGCGCCGATCACGATGCCGACCGCGAGGTCCACCACGTTTCCGCGCAGCAGGAAGCTGCGGAATCCCTTGAACACCGGATGACTCCAAAACCGTACGGGGGAGGGGGAGATGGGGCGGCTCGGCGCGCGCCCCGGTCGGACATGGTGCCGAGGCGGCCGGGCCGAGGTCCAACCGCGTTCACCCGATCCGCGTAACCGGATCCCCGCCGTCCTCCGGCCGGGTGCCCGCCGCACGCCCGCCGAGGCGGGTGCGGCCGGGCTGCGCGCGGGCCCTCTGCGTACCGGTCGATCCCGGGCCGCCGGGCGGGGCGGCCGGGCGGTGTGAGCCGGTCCTTGACACGGCGTGCGGCGGAGCTGTCGGAGGCGCCGCGGCGCGACCGGGGGCGAGTCGGGGCGCACGGCGGGCGCAACCGGCGCACGGCGGCGGCAGATCGGCGCACACCGGGTGTACGGGCGCGGGCTTACGGGCCACCGTCAGGTTGCGCGAAGGGGCTGTAACGCGCGTTGAGCTGTGCCAAGGTCGGTCCATGCCCGACCATACGGCGGCCGAACCGGCCGGAGACCGCCCTCGCGTGCTGCACCTGATCAGTGACCAACGCCGCGGCGGCGCCCAGAACTTCGCCCGTGACCTCCACCGGGAACTGGGCCGCCGGGGCCAGGCCTCCGCGCTCTGCGCCCTCGCCCCGCACCCGGCCGCGGGTGCCGGCTCCGACGCCCGCGGCGGGAGACCGGACGGGGTCTGCGCCGCGCCGGTTCCGGCCCCCGCCGCCGTCCTCGGGCCCGGCCGACTGCGCCCCAGCACCCTGCGCGCGCTGCGCATCGCCGCCCGCTCCGCCGACGTGGTGCTCGCCCACGGCTCGCACACCCTGGCCGCCTGCGCCCTCGCCCTGGCCGGCACCCGCACCCCCTTCGTCTACGTCTCCGTCGGGCACCCCTGCTACTGGACCGCCAACCGGCTGCGCCGCGCGCGCGGTGACGCGCTGCTGCACCGCGCGGCCGCCGTCACCACGCTCACCGAGGAGGCCCGCACCGTTCTGGAGGAGCAGTTCCGGCTGCCCGAGGGCAAGGTGCGGGTGATCCCCAACTCCCGTGCGGCGGAGAGCTATCCGCCCGCGGACGGCCGGGCCGACCGGCGCGCCGCCCGGCACGCGCTGGGCCTGCCCGCCGACGTCCTGCTGGTCGCCTGGATCGGCGCGATAGCTCCCGAGAAGCGGCTCGACCTCGCGCTCGACGTGCTCGACCGGCTGCCCGACGTCCGGCTCGCCGTCGCCGGCGACGGCCCGCTGCGCGAGACCCTGGCCCGCCACCCGGCCGCCGCCCGCGCCCACTTCCTCGGCCCGCTGCCCGATCCCGTCCCGCTCTACCGGGCCGCTGACGCCCTGCTGCTCACCAGCGACAGCGAGGGCGTGCCCGGCGCGCTGATCGAGGCCGCGCTGGCCGGGGTGCCCGCCGTCGCGACCGACGTCGGCTGGGTCCGCGAGGTGGTCCGGGACGGCGCCACCGGCGCGCTCGTCGCCCCCGGCGACCCGCTCGCCCTCGCCGAGGCCCTGGGCAAGGTGCTGGCCTGCAATCGCGACGGCCTCGGCGCGGCCGCCCGGGCGCACGCGCTGGAGCACTTCGAACTCGGCGCGGTGGTGGACGACTGGCAGCGGCTGGTCGACGAGGTGTGGGCCGGGAGCGAGGCGCCGCGCGACTGAGCCCGGCGCGGAGAACGTCGCTCGGAGGCCGGAGCACGTCGCCCGGAGCACGTCGCCCGGGGCACGGTGAACGGCCGGGTGCTGCGCCGATCGGGCGAATCCCGGCCCGGCCGAACCGTACCGACTCGCCGGTAACGGGTCGTCACCAGCACACTGCCCGGTGTGAACTCGAAGTCGCTGCTGCGCTCCACCGTCCTGCTCGCCGTCGCCGCCGGGATCGTCGCGTCCCCCGTCCAGGCCGGTGCGCTGAGCCGTCAACTTCCGTCCGAGGGCGTCCAGTTCGTCAAGCTCGACCACCCGCAGCCGGTGCGCGAGAGCGCCCGCACCGAGGCCGTCGAGTTCTTCTGGTACGACTGCAGCCACTCCCAGCAGCTCGAACAGCCGCTGGTGGGCTGGGCCGAGCGGCACCGCGCGGACGTCGCGCTGCGCCGTGTCCCGGCGATCTGGCCGGGCGGCCCGGAGGAGAACACCCAGCGCGCGCACGCCCGGCTCTTCTACACCCTCGATCGCCTGGGCCTGGTCGACCGCCTGCAGATCGCCGCCTTCCGCTCGATCCACACCGACCGGGCCGACCTCACCACCGAGGACGCCGCCACCGACTGGGCGGTGCGGCACGGCGTCGACGCGCAGCGCTTCCGCCAGACCTACCGCTCGGCCGAGGTGCGCCGGTCCGTCGACGAGGCCGTCGCCGACTTCGGCCGGTACGGCATCAACGAGCTGCCCACGGTGGTCGTCCAGGGCGAGTACCGCACCTCGCCGACCAAGGCCGGCGGCGTCGAGGCGATGCCCGAGGTGCTGGACTACCTGGTGCAGCAGGAGCAGCTGCGCAAGCACTGAGCCGCTCTCGCAGGATGACGATCGGTCAGCTCGCCCACCGCACACCTTGCCTAACCGTTCAGATGATGTTTAATGGTTAGCATGAGCGAGCTGACGATCCCGCACGTCCACCACCGCCACGTCGACCTCGACGGCCTGCGCGTCTTCTACCGCGAAACCGGCCCGGCCGACGCCCCCGTCCTCCTGCTGCTGCACGGCTTCCCCTCCGCCTCGCACCAGTACGCCCGCCTGCTCGACGCGCTCGGCACCCGCTACCGCCTGATAGCCCCCGACTACCCCGGCTTCGGCCACAGCGACAGCCCGGCGCCCGACGCCTTCCCGTACCGCTTCGAGACCCTCACCGACGTGGTCGAGCGCTTCTGCCTCGCCCTCGGCCTGGACCGCTTCGCGCTGTACGTCTTCGACTTCGGCGCGCCCGTGGGCCTGCGCCTGGCCACCCGCCGGCCGGACTGGATCACCGGCCTGGTGGTCCAGAACGGCAACGCCTACGAAGAGGGACTGTCCGACCAGGCACGGGATTTCATCGCCCACCGGCGCGGTGCCCCGGGCGCCGAGGAGGTCGCCCGGTCGATCCTCACCCTGGACGTCACCCGCAGCCAGTACGAGGGCGGCGCCGGTGACCCGAGCCTGGTCGCCCCGGACGGCTGGACGCTCGACCAGCACTTCCTCGACCTGCCCGGACGCAAGGACATCCAGGTCGAACTGGCCCTCGACTACTTCTCCAACGTCGAGCTCTACCCCGTCTGGCAGGAGTGGCTGCGCGCCAACCAGCCGCCCGCGCTGGTGGTCTGGGGGCGCAACGACCCGTTCTTCACCGAGGCGGGTGCCCGCGCCTACCTGCGCGACCTGCCCGGGGCCCAGCTGCACCTCTTCGACACCGGGCACTTCGCGCTGGAGGAGAAGCTGCCCGAAATCGCCCCGCTGATCGACGACTTCCTCGCCCGGACGCAGAAGTAGCGGGCGCCGCAGCACCGTTCAGGGGAAGAGCTGTTCAGTCGCGGCGCAGCAGGTAGGTGACGAAGCCGAAGGTGCCCCGGTAGCCGTGCAGCCACTCCGTCCGGTGCCGGTCCGCGGCCTCCCGGGCGGCTCCGGCGTCGGGGTCCTCCGGGTGCTCCAGCGCCCACTCGGCCAGTGTGCCCGTCCAGCTGAACTCGTAGGCGTCCCACTCCGGTCGGGAGCTCACGTAGCCGTCGACCGGGGTCCAGCCGGCCGTGATCACCCGGTCGGTGGTGGTCGCGAGGTCCGCGTAGTCCTCCCGGGCCGCTTCCAGGCCGGCCACCGCCGCCTCGGACGGCTCGCGCTCCCAGAAGCCCTCGCCGACCAGCAGCCGGCCGCCGGGGGCGAGGAGTTCGCGGGCCGCCGCCAGGGTCGGCAGCAGTCCGCCGAAGGCGTGCGTGGCGCCGACGCACAGCGCCAGGTCGAACGGCTCGCGGCTGCGGAACTCCCGTGCGTCCGTGTGGTGCAGGCTCAGCCGGCGCTCGACGCCGAGCGCCGTCGCGCTCTCCCGGGCCCGGGTCAGGCCGGCCGCGTCCAGGTCCACTCCGACCGCCCGCCAGTCCGGGCGCGCGGCCAACAGCCGTACCAGCCAAGCACCTTCGCCGCAGCCGAGGTCCAGCGCGCGGCCGCTCCCGGCGCCCGCCGCCGCCCGGTCCAGCAGACGGGCCACCGAGTCGTCCGACAGCGGCGCGGCGATCGGGTGGCGGGTGTGGGCGAGGCGGGAGATCCGTTGGCGGTCCATCCGCGCAGTATGGATCCGATCGGCAGGGTCCGCCAGGGAATTGTCTACCGGTGGGAGTACGTCCGGCCCTTCCACGCCGCTCCCCGCCCCCGCCAGTGCTGCACCGCCGAGTCGACCGTCATCAGCAGGTACAGACCGGCCGTGAACGGCAGCAGCAGCGCGGCCCAGCCCGGCTGCCCGTAGTAGCGCACCATCGGCCGGTACGTGCCGGTCATCAGCACCCACGCCGCCGCGCCCGCCGCCGCGAGCGGCGCCCACCCCGCCACCACCCCGGCCACCGCCGCCACCGGCGGCACCAGGTAGATCAGCGTCAGTCCCAGCACCGTGCCGAGCAGCAGCGGCGGCGAGTGCCGCAGCTGCGCGTAGGCGCTGCGAGACACCATCCGCCACAGCGGCTCCAGCCCCGGGTACGGGCGGACGCTGTCGACCGCGTCGGCCAGCCCCAGCCAGGTCCGCCCGCCCGAGGACTTCACCGCCCGCGCCAGCGACACGTCGTCGATCACCGCGCCCCGGATCGCCGCCACCCCGCCCGCCCGCTCCAGCGCCTCCCGCCGCACCAGCGAGCAGCCGCCCGCCGCGGCCGCCGTCCGGGCACCCGGCCGGTTGCTGCGGCGGAACGGGTACAGCTGGGCGAAGAAGTACACGAACGCGGGCACGATCAGCCGCTCCCAGCCGGTCTCCACCCGCAGCCGGGCCATCTGCGACACCAGGTCGAGCCCGTTGCTCTCGGCCGCCGCCACCAGCTCGGCCAGCGAGTCCGGGCCGTGCGCGATGTCCGCGTCCGTCAGCAGCAGGTACTCGGCGTCCGGGCCGGCCAGCTCCACGCCGTGCCGCAGCGCCCACAACTTGCCCGTCCAGCCCGGCGGCAGCGGGGGAGGCGTGGTGACGGTCAGCTCCAGCCCGTCCATCGACCGCAGCTCGGCCGCCAGCGCGCCGGTGCCGTCCGAACTGTGGTCGTCCACCAGGACCACCCGCGCCCGCCCCGGGTACTTCTGCGCCAGCAGCGTCGGCAGGCTCAGCGGCAGCACCGCCGCCTCGTCCCGGGCCGGCACCACGACCACCGCCTGCGGCCAGCGGACGGGGGGTCGGCGCGGCGGCAGCCGGACGTCGGTGCGCCAGAACAGGCCGTGGCAGCACGCCAGCCAGAGCCAGACCAGCAGGGACAACGCGGCGATCCACAGCAGGACGGTCACTCCGGCAGTCTGCCGCAGAACGGGGCGCGTCGGGCGGATCGACTAAAGTCTTGCCCCGTGAAGATCGCACTGATGGACTCCGGAATCGGCCTGCTGGCCGCCGCCGCCGCGATCCGGGAGCTGCGCCCGGACGCCGACCTGGTGCTCTCCTCCAACCCCGCCTCCATGCCCTGGGGGCCCCGCACGCCCGAAGAGGTCACCGAGCTGGCCCTCGGCTGCTGCCGCGCCGCCGCGGAGCTGGCACCGGACGCCCTGGTGATCGCCTGCAACACCGCCTCGGTGCACGCGCTCGCCACCGTGCGGGCCGAACTGGAGCCCGGGATCCCGGTCATCGGCACCGTCCCGGCGATCAAGCCCGCCGCCGCGCTCGGCGGCCGGGTCGCCATCTGGGCCACCCCGGCCACCACCGGCAGCGCCTACCAGCGCGGGCTGATCCGCGACTTCGGCGGCACCGCCGAGGTCACCGAGGTCGCCTGCCCGGGCCTCGCCGACGCGATCGAGTACGGCGCCGAGGACGCGATCGCCGCCGCCGTCGCCGACGCGGCCGCCCGCACGCCGGGCGGCACCGACGCCCTCGTGCTCGGCTGCACCCACTACGAGCTGGTCGCCGACCTCATCCGGGCCGCCGTCGCCCCGACCGCCTCCCCGGCGCTCACCCTGCTCGGCTCCGCCGAGGCCGTCGCCGCCCAGGCGCTGCGCCGCGTCGCCGACCCCACCCGCACCGGCACCGGCACCCTCACCGTCCTCCACGCCGGCACTCCGGCCACCCTCCCGGCCGTCGCCACCCGCTACCCCCAGGGCCTCACCCTCACCGCCCTGCCGGCCTGACGCCTCGCGAGCGCAGTTCCCGAGCGGCCGCCCGCTCGGCAGCTTCGCGGCGACGCGCGGGCTCGCACGAGAGGTCGGCGACGGCTCTGTTCGTTCGCTCGGGTTGCCTGCCCAAGGCTCCCGCACGGAAAGTCGAGGAATCCGACCTCCCGCGCTGTTTTGGCTCGAATGGCGAGGCCGCAGCTTTGCACGAGAAGTCGGCGGGCCCGACTTTCCGCGCGGCACCGTGCTGCGGCGCATGGTCTGTACGGACGTTCGTCCGTACATCACCGCTGAAGCGCGCGCAGGAAGTCGGTCGGCCCGACTTCCTGCGCGCGCTGCCGTCCAGCCCGCCGTCCGGCCCGCCGGCTAGGCGACGGCCTGGCGGCGCCAGCGGCGGTAGGCCGGTTCGAGGCCGGAGAGGATGGTGTCGAAGCGGCGGGTGCTGGTGGTGGAGTCGACCTGGAGGCGGCTGATCTGCAGGGGGCTGGTGGGGAGCCGGGGGCCCAGGCGGTGGTCGGAGAGGAAGCCGAGCTGGTAGCCGAGCTCCTGCAGGACGGTCTCGGCGCGCGGGTCGTGGCCCCCGTCCGGGTAGGCGAAGGCGGTCGGCGGTTCGCCGAGCCACCGGGTCAGGGCCTCGTGGGCGCCGGTGATCTCCGCCCGGACGGTCGCGTCGTCGCAGCGGCCGAGGCACGGGTGCCCCTGGGTGTGGTTGCCGATGGCGACGCCGCCGTCCCGGAGTGCGAGCAGGTCCTCCGGGGTGAGCTGGTCCTGGCCGGGCGGGCGCCGGTCGGCGCTGGCGCGCAGCTCGTGGAGGCTGCGGCGGCGGTCCGGGTCGGGCATGGCCTTGAGCCGGCGGAGCAGCTGGGAGGGGTGGCCGCAGTCGAGGGAGCGGGCGCGGCCGCCGTGGCGGGCGAGGAAGTCGGCCTCGTGCCACCAGAAGGGGCGCTCGGTGCCGATGAGTTCGGAGATGACGAAGGCGGTGGCCGGGATTCCCCGGGCGTCGAGGGCGGGCAGGGCGTGGGTGAGGACGCTCCGGTCGGCGTCGTCGAAGGTGACGAGGACGCTGCGGGGCGGCAGCGGCCGTCGTTCGGTGACGGCCTGGAGGACGGAGGCGAGCGAGACCGGGGTGGCGAGTCTTCGGAGCCGGTCGAGCTGGGCTCCGAAGGTCCGGTGGTCGGTCACCCCGTGGTAGGCGAGCACGGCGAGCCGCTGGGCGGCGCGGGCGCGGAACAGCGGCTGGACGGGGGCGAACCGCAGCCATTCGCCCCGTGCGTCCTGCTGGTCCTCGACGGTGGACGGCCGGTGCGGCAGGGCCGCCCGGCGCGGTCCGGTGCGTGCGCGGCCGGCGCCCCCGTGGCGGTCGGCCGCGCAGTTGCCCGCCCCCGGTGGCGGCAGCGCGCGCAGGTTCGGTGCGGGCCCGGTGGGGGCCCGGGAGATCGACGTGGTGGACTGGGACTGCGGCACGGTTCCCCCTCGGTCGCCGAGCGGCGTGGCGGTACCGCCGGAGGGCGGAGCCCGGCCTCCGACCCCAGGGTGCGGCGGTTCCGCCCCCTGGGAATTCCGGTTCGAGGTGGGGGGTGTACACCCTTCCCACGAACGGCTCCCGGATCACTCGATGCCCATGAGACCGCTGCACCGGGTGGATGGTTGTACCGGGGGGACGAGGATTTTTCGTGGACTGATTGTGGAGCTGGAATGCACTCCTTCACCTTTCGCTCCGGGCCGTCGTCCGGCTTCCGGAGGGCTTCGCGCGACCGGTGGCGCGGGGTGACCGGGTGCTGACTCCGCGCGTGCTGCCCGCGGGGCCGGGGCGGGGTACCTTGGGCTCATGGCAGATGCGGACCGTGATCCCCTCCACCTGCACGGCGCGACCCGGATGGCCCGTGCGTGGAGCGGCTGCGCCTTGGTGACGCACCAGATCCCGCTGGCGGTGGTGGGTGTGGCCTGTCTGGCGCTGGGCATCGTCGTGGCGGTCGTGGTTCCGGACAGTGACGGGCCGGCGTGGGCGATGGCGGTGGCCGGCTGCCTGGCCGCCGGTGTCCTGCTGCTCGGTCGGATCGCGGTCGGACGGCTGCGCTACCGGCGCCGTGCGGCGCTGTGACGGGTGACGACGGCGTTCTGGCGGCGTCCGCTGACGTTCCGCTGACAAGCGGCTGACAAGTGGCTGACAACGCGCCGCCCGGGCGTCCGGTTCGAAAGACCGAACGAATTTGGTCAGATCGACCGGAGTTCATACCGTCAGCCAATCTTCTTCGCTTCTCTTTCACCATTCCGGGCGCCGAGGGCATCCCCTTCTTCCCCGTGAATGCGTTCTCCCGGCGGCCCGCCGCCGGCCGCCCTCGGTAGGCTGCGCCGCATGGCCATTCCCGCGTTCCTCGCCGACCTCCGCGCCCTGGTGGGCACCCGACCGCTCTGGCTGAGCGCCGTCGTCGCCGTCGTCCGGGACGACGACGGCCGGGTGCTGCTCGCCCGCCGGGCCGACGACGGCCGGTGGGCCTCGGTCGGCGGGATCCTCGACCCCGGCGAGCAGCCGGCCGACGGCGTGGTGCGCGAGTGCCTGGAGGAGACCGGTGTGCGGGTGGTGCCCGAGCTGCTCGCCTCCGCCACCGTCACGCCGCGGGTGACGTACCCGAACGGCGATGTGACGCAGTACCTGGTGCTGACCTTCCGCTGCCGCGCGGTCGGTGGCGAGGCCCGGGTGAACGACGACGAGTCGCTGGAGGTCGGCTGGTTCCCGCTGGACGGGCTGCCGCCGATGATCGAGTCCGAGCACGAGCGGCTGCGCCACGCGCTGGAGTGCACCGGCCCGGCGGTGTTCACCTGGGAGGGCGTCGAGCGGCCCTGAGCGGGCCCTCCCGTCCGGCCCGCCCTCAGTCCTTGTGCTGCCGGTAGGCCTCCTCGGCCGCGTCCAGCACCGCCGTCAGGTCGCCGCCCGCCGTGGCGGTCGCGGTGGCGGCCACTGCGCCCTCGACGAAGGGCGCGTTCGCGAAGCGGACCGGGAACGGCAGCCCGTGCTCGTCGGCGTCGGCGAGCAGCGCCCGGACGGTGGTGACCGCGCCGCCGAGGTCGGCGAGCACCACCACCCCGTGGCCCTGGTCGACCCGCCGGGTGGCGGCGGCCACCAGCACCGCACTGATGCCCGGTCCGTCCGCCGGGTCGCCGCCGGTCGCCGCGACCGGGGCGGGGGAGTCGGAACCGGCCAGCGCGAGCGCGAGGGCCCGTACGGCGATGGCCAGTTCCCGGCTGTGGGAGACCAGGACGACCCCGACCCGCCCGTGCCCGGCCGGCCGGGCCGGGGTGGGCCGGGGCAGCGGGGTGGGCGCGGGTGGCGTCCGGGGCGCCGGGGGGTGGGCGGACGGGGCGTCGGAGATGGGGATGACGTCGGCGCGGGTGCCGTCCCGGCGGCTCATCGGCTGCTCCCTCGGGAGATCACGGGCGATCGCGGGCGATCACAGGCGTTTCGCGGGCCCTTCGCGGGTGTTCCGCACGGCCGCTCCCCACGCGGTGCCGTACGCGGGTGCCACGGTGGCCCGGCGGGCCCGCTGCCGGGCGCTCTGGCGCCACTCTGGCAGCTGCGGGGGCCGCGCGCCGGTCGGGACACGCCCCGCCGCCCCCTTGGGCGGCTCCGGGCGGGCGCCGGCCGCCCGCGCGGGGGAGACCTGGAGAAGCCGCTGACCGGGGTCCTGGGCTGTGGCTAGGCTGGCCCCCGGAATGCCGTCGGGAGGAGATCGATCAGTGGCAGTCAACAGCGGCACGGAGGTTCAGGCGGGCGGGGCGGAGCCGGAGCTGGCGCCGAGCGGGAAGCCGAAGGTGGACTTCACCGGCGCGGAGTGGCTGTGCAGCAGCCAGGGCGTCGGGGACGTCCAGATCGCGTTCGTGGACGGGTACATCGGGATGCGGGACGGCCGCCAGGAGGACGGGCCGGTCCTGGTCTTCACGCCGGCCGAGTGGCGGGCCTTCGTGCTCGGCGCCCGGGACGGCGAGTTCGACCTGACCTGAGGATTCTCCCCGGCCCTCGCCCCGGGCCCCGTCTGAGCCCTCGTCGGCCCGGGCGGGGCCCGGGGAGCCGGGGAACGCCGAGGAAGCGGAGCGGCCCCGTCCAGAACGGGTCCGCTCCGCCGCTGATTCCGGACGCGAACATCACCACTGATGATCGATTGAGCGTGCCCCGTCAGAATTTCTGTTGACTGTTAGACAAACGCAGCTCAGAGTATGAGCACAGGCAGACGCCGTGCCCACCGCCCCCACGCGGCCAGACACGGCGCCTGCTGTGCGGCCCGGCAGTGCTGCCAGGCCATCCTCCCAGTCTTCCCCTGCGCACCGGGGGTGCGTCGGCCGGTCCCGGCCCACGAAGGGCCGGCAGTCGCCGGGAGGCTGGCGCCGACACCCGAGAGCGACTCGGGTGCGGCACCTACGCTCGGGACCCGCACGCCCCCACGCGGCGGCGTCCCGAGCAAGATCCACGGGAGCGACGGGCCGGGGCCCCGCGGATCTGGCTTCTGATGGTGGAACTGTTGGCTTGTGTGTGGTGCTGTGTGCTGCGACGACGAAGCTGGGTGCTCGGCGGTTCGGCACGACAGGTGCACAGTGAGGGATACGCGGGTAGGGCCGCGTTGCGACATGCCGTCCCCCCGGAGGGTGAAACTCGAAACGGCTGTCGTGCTGAACCGAACGTAGCCCGGACGGTTGCTCAGAGTCAACATTGGTCTCTGAGCGTCGATCTCCCATCGGCCACCGGGGGGCCCTCCAGCGGTGCCCCACCCACCTCGCGAGGCTGGTGTGCCGGGCACGTACGATGGTCCCATGTCATTTCTCCGCCGTCGCTCCGGACAGCCCGCCGGCCCGGACTTCGACGTGCTCGCGATGGACCCGGGCGACTGGCCCGGCGACTTCGGTGCGGCCATGATGACCGGCCCGGACGGCTCCTGCCAGGGGATTTTCCTGCGCTACGACCTGTTCGGCGGCAGAGGCCCGGCGATGTTCATCGGCAACCTCCCCGAGGGCTCGCCCGCCCGGGAGACCGGCGACAACGTGCCCTTCGAGGTGCGGCAGCTGCTCGCGGCGCTGGAGAACGACGAGCCGGTCGAGTTCGTCTCGGCCGAGGACTTCCCGGTGATGCTCGGGGACGACCTGCTGATCGTGAAGAAGGTCAAGGTCAGCGAGGAGCGGGTGTTCTGCTCCCAGTTCGGCCGCAGCGACGGCGTCCAGGTCACCATCGCCTCCTGGGACCGACCGATTTCGGACGACCTGTATCAGCTGTTGAAGCCGCTCCCCGCGGACATGTTCCAGCAGGGGTGACCGGTCCGCGTCCGTGGCCCGGACGCTGCTTGACGGTATCGATCGACCGTTCGTACAGTCGCGGACATGCCGTGCCGTCTCCCGCTGTTGACCCGTCGCAGGCACCTCGACCTGCGACGCACCGCCAGCGCGGCGTGTCCGGGCCGCTGAGGGGAGCAGTCCCCGTGGCGGCGGGCGGCCGGCCGGACAGCGGTCGGCACCGAACCCGGGGGCGGGCCGTGCGCTGACCCCGGGGCCGCCGACCGGCAACCGCACGCCCGGACGGCCAGGGGGCCGCCGGGTGCGCCGCCCGCACGTGTCGAACTCACGCTGCTCACGCTGCCACCCGGAGGCACCAGCATCATGACGACCACCGCCGCCACCGACCGTCCCTCGAACGATCGTCCCCGAACGGGCCGTTCGGCCCCGAAGCGATCGACTCCGGCGCCGGCCGCTCCCGCGTCCCCGTCGCCCGCGCAGCCGGCGGACGACCCCTCGGCCGTCGAGGCCGCCGTGGCCGGATTGCCCCGGGTGGTCGACCTGCTCGCCGCCCGCGCCGAGGAGCACGACCGCGACGCCACCTTCCCGTACCAGGGCATCGAGGCGGTGCACGAGGCCGGACTGCTCACCCTGACCGTCTCCCCCCGGTACGGCGGACCGGGCGGCACGCTCGCCGACACCGTCCGGGTGCTCGCCCAACTCGGCCGCGGGGACGCCTCGGTGGCCGTGGTCACCGCCTTCACCCTGCTTGAGCACGCCGCGCAGGCCCGCCGCGCGCTCTGGCCGGCGGCCGGCTACCGGCGGCTGCTCACCGAGTCCCGGCGCGGGCCCGCGCTGGTCAACACGCTGCGGACGGAGCCGGGCGGCGGGCCGGGCGAACCACCCCGGACGCTCGCCCGGCGGGACGGCGACGGCTGGCTGCTGACCGGCCGGAAGACGTACTGCACCGGCGCCGAGGCGCTGGCCTGGATGGCGGTCACCGCCCGGACCGACGAACCCGAGCCGAGGGTCGGGACGTTCCTGGTCCGCGGCGAGAGCGAGGGCCTGGAGATCGACCCGACCTGGGACCAGCTCGGCCTGCGCGCCAGCGCCGGCCATGACGTGGTGCTCGACCGCGTCCTGGTGCCGGCCGACCTGGCGCTCGGCCTGCGCCCCGTCGAGCCGGCCGGGGCCCGGGAGGCCGCGGGGGTGGACGGGACGGCCGTGGCCGGGGATGGCGAGGAGACGGCGGAGGAAGCCGAACTCGCCCGCGCCTGGCACGATCTGGCCCTCGCCGCGGTCGCCCTCGGGGTCGCCCGCGCCGCCGAGGCCTGGCTGATCCGCTTCCTCAACCAGCGCACTCCGGCCAACCTCACCGAGCCGCTCGGCACCCTGCCCCGCTACCGCTGCGCCCTCGGCGAGATCGAGGCCCAGCTGATCGGCGCCGAGGAACTGGTCGCCGGCCTGGCCCCCCGGGTGGACCGGGGCGAGCCGGACGCCGTGGCCCGGACCGGCCCGGCGCACCTGCTGGCCACCCGGGCCGCCACCGCGGCCGTCCAGCAGGCGGTGGCGCTCACCGGCAACCCCGGCCTGAGCCGGCGTCACCCGCTGGAGCGCTACCTGCGGGACGTGCTGAGCAGCCGGGTGCACCTGGCCTCCGAGGAGACCGTGCTGGAGGCCGCCGGCCGGGCCGCCCTGGAGCGCGGCGCGCGGCGCTGAGGCGCTGAGGCCGGTCCCGCGGATCCACCGCGCCTCCCGCCGCCGGGACTTCGCGCCGGGGTGCCCCTGACCGGACGCCGCAGTCCGGTCAGGGGCACCCCGCCGGGCGCGCCGGAGGGCCCGTCCGCGCTCTCCCGTCGGCGGGACGGCGTCCGGGCTCGACCCCCGGCGCCGGTCCGCGAGGCGGCCCCGCCCGCGCCGTCCGGACGGAGGCGCGGGCGGCGCGGTACGGCGGGTCAGCGCGTGCCGACCGCCGCCCGGACGGCCCGGCGGGCCAGCGCGGCGTCGTCGTAGAGCCGGCGGATCATGATCCGCTGCTCCTCGCCCGCGCCCGGCACGTCGTACAGCCGGATCTCCCGCATCAGCACCAGCACCAGGTTCACCAGGAACGCGTCCCGGGCCATCGTGCCGCCGCTCTGGGCGAGTTGGCTGATCTGGCGGCGGGCCGCGGTGTCGCCGGAGAGCACGCTCCACAGCACCGCCAGGTCGTAGCCCGGCAGGTACCAGCCGGCCTGCTCCCAGTCGACCAGCACCGGGCCGGACGGCGCCAGCAGCATGTTGCTGAGCAGGGCGTCGCCGTGGCACAGCTGCAGCGGGGTGTGGCCGAGGCCGTGCAGCAGGCCGCGCAGGTCGCCGGCGTCCCGGTCGGTGAGCTGGCCCACCGAGTGGTAGCGGGCGATCTCCAACTGGTAGTCCAGGCGCGGCTGGAAGACGTCGCTCGGCGGCCGCCAGAGGTTCAGCGTCCGGACGGCGCCGAGCAGCGCCCGCACCTCGCCCGGGGTGGGCGCGTTGACGGGGTGGCGCTCGCGCGCGGCCGGCCGGCCGGGCACCCGCTCCATGACCAGCACGCAGCGGTCGTGGTCGGCCGCCACCAGCCGGGGCAGCCGCACCGGCGGGCGGTGCCGGACGAACGCCCGGTACACGGCGACCTCGTGGTGGAAGTCGGCCACCAGCTGCTCGAAGTACTCACTCCGCACCGCCTGCGGCGCCAGGCACTTGGCCACCACCGGGGCGCGCCCGATGGTGCCCGCCACCAGGATGTGGCGGCTGCCCTCGCGCAGCACCTGGCGCGGGGTGAACGCGGGACATATCCGCGCGACACCGGCCAGCGCGGCCCGGACCGCCGGGGTCTGCAGCGCGGACGGGTCGATCCGCTCGGCGCCGACCGGGGCGCCGGGCCGCATCGGACGGCGGATCAGCTGGCTGTCGGCCTGGCGGGCGAGCGGGACGCGCTGGCCGGCGGGCAGTGCGGTCTCGGGGGCGCGCAGCCCCAGCGCCGTACGGCCGACCGGGACCCGGGCGTCCGCGGACCGGCCCTCGGCACCGCGCGGCGCGACCGGTCGGACGCCCGGGGGCACCTGCTTGGGGCCGGGACGGCCGACGGCTGCGGTGGGGGGGCGCAGCGTGGTGCGGGTCGCGATGGGCGTCGGGGTGGTCGCTGAGGAGTACATGGGCTGAGGGTGGTCCCTTCCGGTCCGTCTGCGGGTGCGGCCCCGCTGGGCGGGGGAGGGCCGGCGCGCGTGCTTCCTGGGGGGCGCGCGGCGGCGACTCTGCTTCGGTCGGCGGGTGGTGCGCGGGCGCCGGGCACGGACGCGGGGTCGGAACCCCTGCGGCGGTCGACCGGCCGTCCGCACCCTGGGGAATGCGGTCGGCCGGACTGCCGTGGCCGTGCCCGGCGCCCCCGCGCCACCCGGCCGCGCCACCCCCTCGGGTGAGGACCGGGAGCGTCCCGTGCCACGGTCGGGGGACTGCCCCGACGCCGGTGGGACGCCGCCCGACCCGGGGGCGAGGTGGCGCACTCCTACAAGACACCCGCGACGCACTGGCTTAGTAGTCTGGCGGGCCCTGGCGAAGCGTGGCGAATGCTCGCCCGGCACATGCCGGACGCTCTAGCCTCGGATCAGCCGAGGAACCTGGGGGCTTCATTTGAGCAGGGGACCCAACACCCGACTGGCGGACCTGTTCGTCCTGACCGGATGGTCGAAGGGCGAGCTGGCGAGGCTGGTCAACCGCCGGGGTGCCGCGATGGGGCAGCAGCAGCTGTCCACCGACACGTCGAGGGTGAGGCGCTGGATCGAGCAGGGGGAGGTCCCCCGCGATCCGGTGCCGAGGGTGCTGGCAGCCGTGTTCACGGAGCGGCTCGGCCGTGTCGTCACCACTGAGGACCTCGGTCTGGAACGACACCGGCCCACCAGGTCCGGAGCGGCGCCGTCCGCAGCAGTCCCGTGGTCGCCGGATCGAACAGCCGCGGTCCTCACCGAGTTCACGGGAATGGACCTCATGCTGAACCGACGTGGATTGGTGGGCGCCGGTGCCGCGCTCACGGCCGGGGCGGTCATCGCCGACTCGTTGAAGGGCTGGCTGGGCGGGGACGCCGTCGCGTACGCGGCCGCGGTCCCCGGGCCGCGACAGGTGGTCACCGGGGGCGGGGCGCGCCCGATGGTGGACGTGTTCGACGCGGGCCCGGTCGGGCCCGACGAGGTGGAGTCGCTGGAGCACTCGGTGCAGGTGTTCCGCGCCTGGGACGCGGCCCGCGGAGGCGGGTTGCAGCGCAAGGCGGTGGTCGGCCAACTCAACGAGGTGGGCGGACTGTTGACCCACCGCCACGATCCGGCGGTGGAGCAGCGGCTGTGGCTGGTCGCCGCCAACCTGGCGGTGCTGGCCGGCTGGATGTCGCACGACGTGGGCCTGGAGCCCACCGCCCAGCGGTACTTCATGATCGCGGCGGAGGCGGCCAAGGAGGCGGACGACCGCCCGCGCGCCGGGGAGGCGATCTCCCGGGCGGCGCGCCAGATGGTGCACCTGGGCCGGGCGGACGACGCGATCGACCTGATGACGGCCGCGAAGGACGCCGGCGGTCGGCTGCAGCCCAGAACGCGGGCGATGTTCAACACCGTCGAGGCGTGGGCGCACGCGTCGATCGGGCACTCGCAGGACACCTACCGGCTGCTCGGCGAGGCCGAGGAGCTGTTCTCGGAGGGGTCCCCGGAGCCGCCGCCGTCCTGGATGCAGGTGTTCGACGAAGCCGAACTGCGGGGCATGCAGGCGCTGGTGCTGCGCACGCTGGCCGAGCACGACGCCACGGCGCTGCCGCAGGCCCGCCGGCACGCGGAGCAGGTGATCGCCCTGCGCGAGGGCACCGGGCAGCTGCGCTCGGCGCTGTTCGACCGGATCACGCTGTCCTCGGTGCACTGGCTCGCGGGCGATCCGGACGCTGCGGAGTTCCAGGCCAAGATGGTGCTGAACCTGATCGGCCAGAACTCCTCGCACCGGACCTGGGACCGGCTGCGGGAGATGTACCGGCTGACGGCGCGCTACCGGGGGGTGCCGGCGGTGGAGGAGCTGCGGGCGGAGCTCGGGCGGGAGCTGCGGGTGGCGGACGCCAAGAACCGGCCGAGGTCGTCCTGAGGGGCGGCCCGGCCGGGGTGGACGAGGCGGAACGCACGGATCGCACGAAAGGCGCGGAAGGCACGAAAGGCGCGGAAGGCACGGAAGGGACGGATCGCGCGGGAGCGGCGGAACGGCCCGGCCGGACGCGGGCCGCGCCCCGGCGGGCTCAGAGGGTCGGGACCGACCGGAGCAGCAGGCGCAGCGCGGTGACGGTGCCGTCCGCGCCGAGCACGGGTTCGCCCGCGCAGTCGACGCTGTCGTGGTGGCCGCCGTCCCGGCGGACGCGGATCGTCCCGGCGGTGGTGCGGCCGTGCACCAGGGCGTCGGTCATCATGCGGCGCAGTAGCGGCCGATCCGCCTCGGGGAGTCGGTCGGGCAGCCGGTCGAGGCTGAGCGGGGCGTCGGCGGGGTCGCAGCCGAGCAGCAGGTAGGTCTCGGCGTTCCAGCGGACGTCGTCGGTGAGGAGGTCCCATTCGGCGGCGCCGATGCCCTCGGGGCCGGTGTCGTGGTGGTGCTCGCCGGTCCGCCCGTTGAGGCCGGGGCCGGACGGCCCCTGCGCCGCGCCGTCCACTCTGCCGTCCGTTCCGCTGTCCGCGCCGTCCGTCTCCGGGTGGCTGCCGTCCCGGCCGTCCGTCGCGCCCGGCCGGGCGCCGTCCACCGTGGCGGCGTCCGGGGGGCGGAAGGCGGCCAGGGAGCCTAACGGCATGGTCATGGCAGGTCCATCGCTCGGGTGCGGCCCGCCTGGTGCGCGCCGTGGGGTGGTGAGAAGACTGTCGCACAGCGTCGTCATCCGTGCGGGCGATTTGGACAGAACGCAGGCAAAATTCCCGTGGCATATGCCACTGTGGCGGGAGCCTCCGTCGCCCTGTGTGCGGAAGGGGTCCCGAGGCGGTAACCTTCGGTGATTCCGGCGCCCGGGCGCCCACCGCAGTACCGACCAGAGACCCCCGGCGACGGAAATCCCGTTGCCACTACGACCGCCGCAACGGATGCTGACCTCATGTTCGAGCCAGTGATAGCACCTAGTGCCAGCCTCCTCGGCCTCCTGCAGCGAGGCCGCGGTGACGGGCAGCTCCACGCGCTGGCCGCCGACCGTACCGAGGCCATCGCCGCCCTGGAGGAGTGCGTCACCAGAGATCCGCGAGCCGACTGGCAGGTCGAGAGCCGCTCTCTGTACTACGCCCGCATCTACATGGACCTGGAAGCGCCGCTCGACGGCATCGAGGACCACCTGCACTCCGCCGAGGACCTCGTCAGCGATGACGAGTGCCGCACCGGTCTCGCCCTCTCCGTCCTCGGCCACCTCGCCGCCTACGGCCGTCGCGACGCGCTGCTGATGCTGCGCGAGTACGCCGCCACGGGCGCGAACTGGGCCTGGGCCCTCGACGAGCTCGCCCTGCGCGACGACGACCGCGGCCTGCTGCTGCTCGGCACCGCCGTGCTGGACCGCTTCGCGCCGGGCCCCGAGGGCGACGCCGAGCTGCGCGAGTTCATCCGCAACGCGTATGAGCCCCGGCCCTGGCGGCTGTGGGCGGCCTACCACCCGAGGGTGGCGGCGGCCAGCGAACACTCCCCCTTCGACCTCTGGCAGCGCCAGCTCAACCGCAGCGGCGTCACCCCCGGCTGGTCCACGGCCGACGTGCTGGCCTGGGCCGACCAGGGTGAACTGGGCGGCCTCGGCGCCGGCGCGTTCCTCGCCCGGTCCGAGCAGCCGCGCCCCGCCGAGGACCCGTCCGCCCCCGACGCGGTGGACCGCCGCGCGGCCGCGGCCGCCCGCTGCCTGACCGCCGTCGTGCGGCCCGAGGACCGCCCGCTGCTGCTGGAGGCCGCCGCGGGCGGCCTGCCCGGCGCGCGCCGGGCCGCCCTGCGCCACCTCGTCGACCAGCGCGACCCGGCCGCCATCGAGCTCATCGAGGCCGCCGCCGCGGACGTGGACGACCGGATCGTGCGTGCCGCCCTGGAGCTGCTCGGCCGGATGCGCGGCCCCGAGGTGCTGGCCCACGCCCGCCGCTGGGCCGACCCGGCCGGCGGCGCCGCCGACAGCGCGCTCGGCGAGGCCGCCGTCCGGCTGCTCGCCGATGTGGGCGAGCCGGCCGACGCGCCGCTGGTGGTCGCCGGTCTGCGCCGCTGGATCTCCGTCAGGGGCGTGGTCGGCTGCGGGCTCGGCTCGCTGGTCGACGGTGCGGGGCGGCTGGCCGCCGCCGACGCCGTCCCCGTGCTGCGCCACATCTACGGGGAGGCCGCCTCCTCCGACCTGCGCGGCCGCGCCGCCCAGGCGCTCGCCGCCACCGATGTGCACTTCCCCGAGGGGCCCGCCGTCGAGTGCCTCTGGGACTGCGAGGAGTCCACGCGTGAGCTCGCCGCGCGCCATGTCGCCACCACGGGCGACGCGCGTGTGCTGGAGCGGCTGCGCAGGCTCGCCGCCGACCCGGCCGAGGAGGCCGAGGTCCATGCCGCCGTCCGCGGCCGACTGACCGCCGCCCGGGAGTTCGGACGTTAGGGCGGCTGCGTCGCGTTTGCGGTGGGCCGGGACGGATGTCCCGGCCCACCGCTGTTTTCCGGTCGGGCGTTCGGGTTCCGGGGCACTCCCGGGGCCTGCCGGACCGGATTTCTGGAACCCGGTTCTACTTGATCGAGCCCGCGTCGGGCGCCGGGCCCTCGCCGATCTTGGTGCGTCTCGATGCTGTCCTGGAACAGCTTGCCGAGGATGCCGATCGGCAGGGTGCCGATGATCACGAACCAGCCCATCCGGGCGTCCGGATCGGAGCGCAGCGCCGGGCGGAACAATGACAGCGCCCAGGTCCGCGGGTGTCAGCCGGCGGCCCGCGCCCGGACCCAGACGCGGTCCTCGGTCAGGTACCTCTCGATCCGCAGCCCGGCCTGCGCCAGCGCCCGCTCGAACTGCTCGTCGTCGAGCGGGCGGGACAGGAAGGTCTGCGTCCAGTGGCCGTCCGGGAACTCGTACTCGACGTGGACGGAGTTCACGCCGTCGCCGACCGGCGTGGAGGAGACGACCCGGGCCAGGCCGTCGCCGACCGGGGTCTCCCGGGGCACGTCCCGGTGCACCTTCGCGCCCTCGCGCTGGATCAGCACGCAGCCGTCCTCGGCGACGTGCCGGCGGCAGGTCTCCAGCAGCCCCTGGCGGACCTTCGCGTCCCCGGCGTGCACCAGGAAGGAGGCGAGCATGACGACGTCGAAGCGCTCGCCCAGGTCCAGCCGCTCGATCGGGCTGCGCACCGTGCGGACCTCCGGGCGCACCCGGGCCAGCATCTCGGCGGACTCGTCGACGGCCGTCACGGTGAAGCCGCGGTCGGTCAGCGGGTGCGTCATCCGGCCCACGCCGCAGCCGAGTTCGAGGATGTGCGCGCCGGCCGGCACCGCGGCCTCGATGACGTCCGGCGCGTCGCCGGCCGGCAGGCGCAGCCACATCTCGACGGCGCAGCCGTCCGGGGTGATCGCGCCCGGACCGGTGCCGTCGTAGCCCTGGCGCCGGTCCTGGCCGGAGTGCGGTCCGTTGGCGTCCGTGCTGCTCGTGTACGTGTCGTCGCTCATGTCCGCCATCGGAACACGCCCGCGGTGGGGGCGGAAGGCGGTTGGCGGGCGGATTTTCGGTCAGTCTCCGCTCCTGGTCACTCCGTTCCTGGTCACTCCGCGCCCGGCCGGGCGCCGGCCGCGTCGTCCGGTTCCGTCGAGGTGGCGTCCGCTTCCGTCCGGGTGGCGTCCAGCTCCGCCAACGTGGCGTGCAGCCAGCCGAGTTCGGCCTCGCTGGTGGCGCGGGCGACCAGCAGCAGGCCGCGCCGGAACGGGTCGGCGAACTCCTCGGCGCCGAGCGGGCGTTCGTCCTCGTAGAAGAAGCTGGCGGGCTCGGCGAGGAAGGCCAGCCGGCGGCGCAGCACGGCGGCCTGGGCGGCGGGGTCGGCGAGGTGGCGCAGGAAGGCGAGCAGGGTGAACCAGCGGTTCTCGTCGCTGATGTCCAGCGGCTCGGGCTCGCGCAGGTGGTCGAGCAGGGCGGTGCGTCCGCCCCCGGTGAGGTGCAGGGTGTGCCGGGGCGCGGCGGCGCTGCCGGGCTCGGTCTCGCGGACCAGCAGGCCGGCGGCCTCCAGGCGCTTGATCGCGGGGTAGAGCGTGCCGTCGCTGATCGGGCGGACGTGGCCGGTGAGCGCGCTGAGGTGGCGGCGCAGCTCGTAGCCGTGCAGGGGCCGGTCGTACAGGAATCCGAGGATGGCGAGCTTCAGCATGGGGCCACTGTCGCAGATCCTTCCCTCGGCCGATGGGTATATCGCTATCGCTATACCTCGATGACGAGGTATGGTCGAAGTCTCCGAGACGGCCCCGGAGCGTCCGGCGGCCGCGGAGTACCCGGAGCAGGAGCCCCGCAGTGCGCGAAGCCCCCGTCACCCCGAACGGCGACCGGATCCGCTGGGTCGAGCTGCCCGGCGCCGAACCCGCCCGGCTCTACCTGCACGGCCTCGGCTCCAGCTCGCCCGCCTACTTCGCGGCCACCGCCGCCCACCCGCTGCTCGCCGGGCGCCGCTCGCTGCTGCTCGACCTGCTCGGCTTCGGCCTCAGCGACCGGCCCGCCGATTGGGCGTACACCCTGGAGGAGCACGCCGACACCGTCGCGGCCGCGCTCACCGCCGCCGGGGTCGAGGCGGCCGAGGTGATCGGCCACAGCATGGGCGGGGCGGTCGCGATCGTGCTCGCCCACCGGCACCCGCGACTGGTCGCGCGGCTCGTCCTGGCCGACGCCAACCTCGACCCGATCGCCCCCGCGCCCGCCCGGGCCGGCAGCAGCGGCATCGCGAGCTGGACCGAGGCGGAGTTCCTGGCCGGCGGGCGCGAACGGACCGCCGACCGGGTCGGCCCGTTCTGGTGGTCCACGATGCGGCTGGCCGGCCCCGAGGCGCTGCACCGCAGCGCCGTCCACCTCGCCCGCGCGACCGTCCCCACGATGCGCGACATGCTGCTCGGCCTGGACCTCCCGCGCACCTTCCTCCACCCGCTCGCGGACGGCGAGCCCCAGGGCGCGGACGGGCTGCGCGCGGCGGGCGTGCGGGTGCAGGCGGTGCCGGACTGCGGGCACAACCTGATGATCGACAACCCGGACGGCTTCGCGGCGGCGGCCGCGGCGGCGCTCGCCGCCTGAACCGGCCCGCGGCCCGTGCTCGTTCGCGGCCTGAACTAGGCTGACCGGGCCACCCGAGAGGAGCCCGCCGATGCCCGTCGAGGTGCCGCCCGCGCTGGCGGCGTCGCTGGAGGAGTTCTTCGGCCCGGACGGGCGGGCCTGGTCGGCCCGACTGCCGGCGCTGGCCGGGGAGTTGCTGCAACGCTGGGAGCTGCGCCCGGACGGCCCGCCGGCGCACGGCGCGGTCGCGCTGGTGCTGCCCGTCCGCCGCGCGGACGGCACACCCGCCGTCCTCAAGCTCCAGCGGGTGGACGAGGAGACGGCGGGCGAACCGGCCGCGCTACGGGCCTGGGGCGGGCGCGGAGCCGTCCGCCTGCTCGCGCACGAACCGGCCACCGGCAGCCTGCTGTTGGAGCGCCTGGACGCCGCCCGCTCGCTGCTCGACCTGCCGGACGACCGGGCCGCCCTGCACGTCCTGGCCCAGCTGCTGAGGGACTTGACGGATCATCAAGCACCGGCGGGCCTGAGGGACTTGGCGCAGGTCGCGGACCGGCTGCTGCGCGCCGCCGCCGAGGCGGCCGACGCCCTCGCCGCCCCGGCCGAGCGGCGGCTGCTCGCCGACTGCGCAGCCGCCCTGCGCGAGGTCCGCGCCGAGCCCGGCGACCGGCTGCTGCACTGGGACCTGCACTACGGCAACGTCCTCGCCCCGCTCCCGGGCAGCGACCGCACCGAGCCCTGGCTGGCCATCGACCCCAAGCCGCTCGCCGGGCACCCCGGCTTCGAACTGCTCCCGGCACTGCGCAACCGCTGGGCGGACGTCCTCGCCGCCGACGACCCGGCCCGGGCCCTGCGCCGCCGCTTCGACCTGCTGACGGAGGTGCTGGAACTGGACCGCGCGGCCGCCGCGGCCTGGACGCTCGCCCGGGTGCTGCAGAACGCGGTCTGGGCGGCGCAGGACGGTGCGGGGGCCGTGCTCGACCCGGCCCAGCGGGCCGTCGCCGAGGTGCTGCTGCGGCGCTGAGGTCAGAGCTCCGGCAGCGGCGCGAAGCACACCGGCGTCCCCGGCCGGGCCTGGGCCGCGGCCGCGAGGTCGGCGGCCGGCACCACGCCGATCACGGGGTGGCCGCCGGTGGTCGGGTGGTCCGCCAGGAACACCACCGGCCGCCCGTCCGGCGGGATCTGCACCGCGCCCAGCACCATGCCGTCGCCGGGCGGTTCGCCCGCCGCCGCGCGCGCGACCACCGGGCCCTCGGTGCGCAGGGCGATCCGGTTGCTCGTGGGGCAGACCCGGTACCGGGCGCGGGCCAGCCGGGCCACCGCGGTCGGCGCGAACCAGCGCGCGTGCGGGCCGAGGCGCAGCCGCAGCACCAGCTCGGCCGGGGGAGCGGGCAGCGGCACCAGCTCCGGTCGGTCCCCACCCGGCGGGGGCGGGCCGACCGGCAGCCGGTCCCCGGCCGCCAGCGGGGCGGGCCCGAGGCCGGACAGCAGGTCCGCGGAACGGCTGCCGTGCAGCGGCGGCACGGCGATCCCGCCCGCCACCGCCAGGCAGTTGCGCACCCCGGCCGTCGCCTCGCCCACCTCGACCAGCGCCCCGGCCGGCACCGCGACCGCCGCACCCCACGCGGCCGGCCGGCCGTCCACCCGGACCGGCGCCGCCGCGCCGGTGACCGCGATGACCACCGGGCCGAGCGCCCGCAGCGCCACCCCGCCGAGCGTCGTCTCCAGCCCGGCCGCCTCCGGCTCGTTGCCGACCAACCGGTTGGCCGCGCGCAGCGCCGGCTCGTCCAGCGCCCCGGCCCGCGGCACCCCGAGGTGCGCCACGCCGCGTCGCCCCAGGTCCTGGACGGTCGTCAACGGCCCCGGCCGCACCACCAACAGCTCGCTCAACTCGGCCTCCCGTCAAAGGTGTTGCGCTCGGCCCCGGCAACCTGCCCAACCGGCCCGCCGGTTAAGCCTGCCGCTCCCGGCCGCGCTGCACCCATCCCGCGGCGAGCCACGCCGACGCCCGCACCCCGGCGCCGCCTGCCCGACCGGCAAGGATCCACGAGACCGTCCTAGGCCGCCCGGACCGCCGTGAACCGCACCCGCACCCCCGGCGCCAGCAGGGCCGCCTGCTCGCGCCCGGCGTCCCAGAGGGCGAGCGCCGTCCGGCCGAGCAGCTGCCAGCCGCCGGGGGAGGAGCGCGGGTAGACGCCGGTGAAGGGCCCGGCCAGGGCGACCGAGCCGGGCGGGACGGCGCTGCGCGGGGTGTCGCGGCGCGGCACCCCGTACCGCGCGGGCAGGCCGGTGAGGTAGCCGAAGCCGGGGGCGAAGCCGCAGAACGCGACGACGTACTCGGGCGCGGTGTGGATGCGCACGGCGGCCTCCTCGGACACGCCCCAGCGCGCCGCGACCTCGCCCAGGTCGGGGCCGTCGTACACGGTGGGGACCTCCACCAGCGGCCCGCCCGCCGCCGCGGCGGTCTCCGGGCGGGCCGTGCGCAGCAGCGCCGCCACGGCCGCCGGGTCGGCGACGCCGTCGAGCAGGACGGTGCGCGCCGCGGGCACCAGCTCCTCGACCGTGCCGAGCGCCCCGGCGGCCCGCCGCTCCCGCAGCCAGCCGTAGAGCGCGGCGACCTGGGCCGGGCCGGCGAGTTCGACCAGCAGGGCCCGCTCGCCGACGCGCCGGACGGCGGGCGAGGTCACGTGAAGGCCTCGACCCGGATTCCGGCCGAGGCGAGGGCGCCGCGGATGCGCCAGGCGAGCTGGGCCGCGCCGGGGGTGTCGCCGTGGACGCACAGGGAGCGGGCGGCGACGGGGATCCGCTCGCCGGAGGCGGCCTCGACGGAGGAGTCCCGGGCGATGTCGACGGCGCGGGTGATCACCGTCTCGGGGTCGTGCACGACCGCGTCGGGCTCGCGGCGCGGGACGAGGGTGCCGGCCCGGGTGTAGGCGCGGTCGGCGAACGCCTCGGTGACGACCGGGAGCCCGACGCCCTCGGCGACGGCGAGCAGCCGGGAGCCGGGCAGGCCGAGGACGGGCAGCGGCCCGTCGCAGACCGCGCCGGCCCGCAGCACGCCGGCGACGACGGCCTCGGCCTGTTCGGAGTCGTCGACGGTCCTGTTGTAGAGGGCGCCGTGCGGTTTGACGTAGGAGACCAGGGAGCCGGCGGCGCGGGCGAAGACCTGGAGGGCGCCGATCTGGTAGGCGATCTCGTCGGCCAGTTCCTCCGGGGGGACGTCCATCGCGCGGCGGCCGAAGCCGGCCAGGTCGCGGTAGGAGACCTGGGCGCCGATCCGGACGCCGTGTTCGGCGGCGAGCGCGCAGACCCGGCGCATCGTCGACGGGTCGCCGGCGTGGAAGCCGCAGGCGACGTTGGCGCTGGTCACCACGGACAGCAGTGCCTCGTCGTCGGTCAGGGTCCAGCGCCCGAACCCCTCCCCGAGATCCGCATTGAGATCGATCACCGCATCGGCCACGCCCGTCCGCCTCCCAGCAGCTGTTGTGCCAGATGGTAGGGCCTGCGGATGAAGCCCGTGTTCCGTGGCCCGACCCCCGGCGCACGCACCGGCGCTCGGCGCCGCTCCATACGCTCCGGAGCGGTGCCGCGAAGCCGTTCGGCTCAGCTTTCGGCCAGTCGCGCCGAGAAGGAACGTTCCAGCGGACGGAGGGCCCGGAGCACGATCAGCAGCGGGACGGCGCCGAGGATCCCGAACGACATGTCGATGAATCGCCAGAGCGGCGGGATCCCGCGCAGTGGCCCGCAGACCAGCGCCAGCGGGATGAGGGCGCCGCAGGCGATCAGCGCCCAGCGGATCACCCAGACGTTGCGGACCGGGTCCTTGATCGGCCCCCAGAAGGCGGCGGCGATCACCAGGTGGGCGAAGGCGAGCCAGTCGGTGCCGTACGCCAGGAAGGGGTAGCGCTCGTCGGTCTCGGCGATGCCCTGGTGGACCCGCTCGAACCAGGCCGTGACGGCCGGGAAGTGCTCGGTGACCGGTGCGGCCGGCCCCGAGGAGAACTCGACCAGCCAGCGGCTCTCGGTCTCCAGCGGGAAGGCGGTCAGGCCGCTCAGCACCAGGCACACCACGAAGAACCAGAGCCACCGCCGGACCTTGCGCAGGATGACCGCGGGGTCGCCGTCCATCTCGCCCACCTCCAGGCCGGGCACGCCCGCCGGGCATGCCGAAGAGCAGGTCCGGCCTTGTGCCGCCTGCGTGGAACCAACTCTAGGCCCTGCGTTTGAACGTGTTCAACGCGCCCCCTTGAACACGTTCAACAGGCTGCTCCCCGGGTGCGCGCCCGACCCCGGCCCGGCGCCACGGCCTCCTCCAGCGCCTCCTCGAACGCCGGCGCGAATCGAGCCGGATCCGCCCGGAACCACGTTCTGAACCCGGCCGGAATCCCGCCCTCCGGCCATGACCGCAGCCGCCCGCAAGGTCCGTTTCGGTCGATGTCGGTGCGAACCTCTAATCTTGTCCACCGTGACCGCCATCGCAGACCAGCCCACCGAGCCCGGCCTCCGGCCGTCCGCCGGCGCGTCCGGCCCCGCCGGTGCCGTCGGCGTGCCCGCCGCGCGCCCCGCGCCCGGCCCCGCCGCCGACGAGGGCCTGGCCCGCCGGCTCAAGGCCCTGGCCTGCACCGCCCCGCTGCACGACCTGGACAACCGCAAGGTCAACCTGGCCGGCGAGTACGGCGGCTACGCGATGGCCGAGGTCGGCCTCGCCGCGATCGACCTGGTCACCCTGCATATGGACTTCGACACCGGGGCCGACCGCGACATAGTGCTCGCCCGGCTGCTGCCCCGGGTCGCCGCCCAGGCCCCGAACCGCCCCACCGCCGAGCACGAGCGGGTCGCCCGCTGGGTGCTGGAGTCGATGATCAACGTCGGCAGCGTGGACCGCGGCTTCCGCGCCGTCTACGGCACCTTCGGCGCGGACGGCGAGTACGTCCGCCGCGACTACGACTTCAAACTGATCGAGGAGGTCCCCGGCCCGGACGGCGGGGTCTACCTGCGCACCACCGACGAGGCGGTCAACGTCCTGGTCGGCGCGCTGGACACCGACGTCACCTCGGCCCAGATCGCCGCCGAGGTCAAGCTGGAGGTGCTGATCCGCCGCGGCCGCCTGGCCGACGCCCAGCTCGCCGCCGAACAGGCCCGCTACCGCACCGTCCAGTACGCCGAGACGCTGCGCCGCGCCCTGGAGGCGACCCGCCGCAACGTCCGCGCCGTCGACTGGATGCGGACCATCCCCGACCTCATCGACGAGGCCCTGGACCACATCGCCGACCGCTACCGGCACGAGAACGCGATTCTCACCAACATCCGCAAGGCCCGCGACGAGGCCGAGCCGCACAGCCCCGAAGGGGCCGAGCACAAGCGCCGCGCCGCCGAGCTGCTCGACATCGTCAAGGACTGCATCCGCCGCCACACGAAGCTGCAGACCCGCCTGCTGGAGGCCGGCCCGCTGTTCCGCGCCGAGCAGGACCGGCAGGCCTTCGCCACCCCCGGCGCCCGCAGCGGCATCGACCTGTACGGGCAGCTGCTCGACCCGGTGCTGCGGCTGCCGGTAGAGCAGGCCGTCCGCCCCACCGGCGCGTTCTTCGCGCGCGGCGCCGGGCTGCGCACCCCCGTCTCCGTCCGGGTCGCCGACCTGGTCGACCTGCTGCTCACCCCGCCCGTCGAGCGCGAGCACCTCGGCGCCGAGCTGCCCGACCCGGACCTGGTCGCCACCCCGGACGACAGCCGCTTCTCCGAGGCCCAGCTGGAAGCCGCCCTGCTGCTGCTCGACCTGCCCGCGGACGCCCCCCGCCGGCTCTCCGGCCTGCTCGCCGAGGCCCGCAAGCAGGACCCGGACCTGCCGTACCTGGTCGCCCTGCTCGCCGTGCACGCCGCCAGCCCGCCGGTCGGCACCGCCTACCGCCAGGGCGAGGAGCGGCTGCTGTTCGCCGTGGACGACGGCACCCCGCTGCGCGACCCGGAGTTCGGCGGCGCCGACCTGATCGTCGGCAGCGCCCTGCTGGACGCGGCCGGCATGGCCGCCGAGCGCAAGGACGCCGGCTGAGCCGCCGGGACGACCGAGTTGACGAACCACAACCACCGCGCCACCCCCGAGGAGCACCGCCCGTGACGACCCACCACGACACGTCCCGGGCGGCCGAGACCGAACCCGCGGCCCCGGCGCCGATCACCCCGGCCGACGTCGCCGACGCGGCCCGCCTGGTCTCCTTCGGCCTCCAGGCCAAGCTGCTGCCGGCCCGCGACGCCGAGTACGCCGAGCTGGTCCGCCGCCACCGCGAGGACCCGCCGTTCGCCCGCCTCGCCGACGCCATCGCCACCGGCATGGGCCTGGTCGTCCTGGAGGTGTCGCCGCGCGCCGGCATGGCCGTCGCCGCCGCCGAGGACTCGCTGTTCGCCGTCCGGATGGGCGACTACTCGCGCCGCGCGGCCACCGAGTCCACCGACCGCTTCCTGCACGGCCTGGCCCACCTCGCCGTCGCCGCGATGGCCTTCCCCCGCCCCGAGGACCTCGCCGACGACGGCTACCTCGGCCGGATCACCGTCAACGGCATCGACTCCTTCGTCCGCCAGGCCTGCCGCCGCCTGGAGGAGCAGGCCGACGCGGACGGCGCCAACACCGACCCGGCCTCCGACGCCCCGGGCCTGGAGGCCGCCTGGCGGGTGTGGTCCCGGCGCACCGCCACCGGTGCCACCAAGGACGCCCGCCGGCTCTCCGGCTCCACCACCGGCATCGTCGCCAAGGCCGTGCTGTTCCTGGTCGACTCCGGCTTCCTGCAGAAGGTCTCCGACGACTCCGGCGGCACCTACCGCACCACCGCCCGCTACCAGCTCCAGGTCCGCGACCTGGCCGGCAGCGCCGCGATGGCCGAGCTGCTCGACCTCGGCGTCGTCCCGGTCTCGGACGGCACCGCCAGCCTGCTGCCGCCCGACACCGCCGACGACCTGGTCGCCGACGCCGGTCTGCCGTTCCACTCACTCTGACCTCCTCCTAGCTCCGACACCAGCCCCACTCACGCAGACAGCACGGAGAACCGCCGCACATGTACGAGCTGAACCGGGTCCGCCTCTACTCGATCGGACCGGCCGGCGCCCGCTACGCCGACACGGTGCTCGACCTGCGCGGCGTCGGCGAGCCCGTCGCCGACCCGGCCCCGCAGCAGATCGGCCTGTTCGGCGAGGACCTCGACGGCCCGGTCCGCCGCCCCGCCCCGGCCGGCGTGCTGTTCCTGGAGAACGGCGGCGGCAAGTCCGTCCTGCTCAAGCTGATCTTCTCGGTGATGCTCCCCGGCCACCGCAACACCCTCGGCGGTGCCAGCTCCGGCGTGCTGCGCAAGTTCCTGCTCGCCGACGACTGCGGCCACGTCGCCCTGGAGTGGCAGCACACCGTCACCGGCGAGCTGATCGTGGTCGGCAAGGTCAGCGAGTGGCGCGGCCGCCAGGTCTCCTCCGACCCGCGCAAGTTCGCCGAGACCTGGTACTCCTTCCGCCCCGGCCCCGGCCTCACCCTCGACTCCCTGCCGGTCGCCGAACGGGTCAGCCTGGCCGGCGACCAGAAGGCCCGCGGCCGCCGCCGCACCATGAAGGGCTTCCGCGACGCCATGGCGGAGGCCGGCAAGGCCCACACCCACCTCGACCTGGTCTTCGAGGACGGCCACGACCGCTGGACCGAACACCTCGGCGAACTCGGCCTCGATCCCGAACTCTTCCGCTACCAGCGCGAGATGAACGCCGACGAGGGCGAGGCCGCCGGCCTCTTCGCGGTCAAGCACGACAGCGACTTCACCGACCTCCTGCTGCGCGCCGTCACCGACACCCGTGACACCGACGGCCTCGCCGACCTCGTCCACGGCTTCGCCGCCAAGCTCGGCCGCCGCGCCGAACTCACCGCCGAACGCGACTTCACCGCGGGCTCGTTGGAGCTCCTGGAGCGCATCGCCGAGGCCACCGTCGCCCGCGAGTCCGTGCGCGAGGCCCACCGCACCGCCGAGCGCCGCACCCGCCGCCTCGCCCAGGCCCTCGGCAGCCGCGCCGCCGCCGAACGTGACCGCGCCCAGGACCTCGCCATCGAGGTCGCCGCCGCCGCGAGCGCCGTCACCGCCGCCGAGGCCGACCGCACCCGGCACAGCCTGATCGTCGACGAACTCACCTACCGGCACGCCTCGTTGGGCCTGGCCGCCGCCACCGGCGACGCCGCCGCGCTGCGCCGCGAACTCACCGACGCCCGCACCCTGCACGCCGCCTGGCAGGCCGCCGAGGCCGTTCTGCGCCACCGCGCCGCCGCCGACCGGGTCACCCGGGTCGCCGCCGCCATCCGCGAGGCCGAACTCGACGCCGCCCCCGCGCTCGCCGCCCGCGCCCGCGCCGCCAGCGCGCTCGCCCGCGCCCTGGAGACCGCCGCCGCGGCCGCCGAGGCCCGCGCCGACACCGAGGAGCAGCGCGCCGGCGAACTCCAGGAGGACGGCGCCAAGGCGCAGTCCGACGCCACCGAGGCCGCCACCGCCGCCCAGAAGGCCCGCAGCGAGTCCGAGCACCTGCGCCAGCGCCTCGCCGAGGTCGAGCAGGAGACCGCCGCCGCCGTCGAGGCCGGCTTCATCGACGCGGACGGCGACGTCGACCCGGCCCGCGCCGCCCTGCACGCCGCCGACGTCGAGAAGGCCGCCGCGGCCGCCCTCAGCCAAGCCCGGACGGCCGCCGAGACCGCCGCCGCCCGGCTGCGCGAGGCCGCCGCCGCCACCGGGCGCGCCGAACTCGCCGCCGAGCGCGCCGGCGACGCCCGCCGGGCCGCCGCCCAGGCCCTGGCCGCCGAGCAGCGCACCGCCGCCCTGCTCGCCACCGAGCAGCGCCTCGCCGACCTGCTCTCCCTGACGCCCTACCAGGACGGTGCCGAGGAGGACGCCGGCTTCCTCACGCCCGCCGTGCTCGACCGCAACGCCGAGTACCTGCGCGAACTCCTCGACGAGTCCATCGCCACCGCCGAGCGCACCCTGTTCGACCTGCGCACGGCCGCCGCCGACGACTCCCGCATCCTCGCCGCCCTCGGCGACGGCGGCCTGCTGCCGCCCGGCCCCGACGTGCTGGCCACCGTCGAGTACCTGGCCGAGCACGGCATCCCCGCGCTGCCCGGCTGGCGCTACCTCGCCCAGTCCGTCGACCCGGCCGACCACGAGTCGATCCTCGCGGCCCGCCCCGAACTCGTCGACGGCGTCGTGGTCACCGACCCCGCCTCGCTGGAGCGCGCCCGCGAGGCCCTGCGCTCGGCCGCCCTGCTGCCCCGCTCCACCGTCGCCGTCGGCGCCGCCGCCTCGCTGATCGCCCCGATCACCGACGAGCCCGCCTTCTTCCTGGTGCCGCCGAACCCGGCCATGCACGACGAGTCCGCCGCCGACGGCGAGCGCCGCGAACTGCGCGCCCGCGCCGCCGCCCGCGAGGAGCACATCCGCGAACTCGCCGGCCGCCTCGGCGCCGACCGCGCCCTCGCCGCCCGCCTCGCCTCCTGGCACGCGTCCTGCCCGCCCGGCACCCTCGCCGAGCTCGCCGCCGCGGCCGAGGCCGCCCGCGAGCACGCCGAGCAGTCCACCGCCGCGCTCGCCACCCTGCGCGCCGACCACGACGAGGCCGAGACCGACCACGCGGCCGCCGCCTCCGCCCACGAGGAGCACCGGGAGAGCGCCCAGCGCGCCCGCCGCCGCGCCGACGCCCTGTCCGGCCTGGCCTTCCGCCTGCGCGAGCGCGCCACCTGGGCCCGCCGCCAGCGCGAACTCGCCGAGGACGCCGCCGAGTGCGACCGCCGCCAGAGCGTCTGCGCCGAACGCGCCCGAACCTGCGACGAGGACCGCCGCGCCGCCCAGCGCGCGGCCGACGACGCCCGCCGCACGGGCCGCGCGCTGCGCGGCGAGCGCGCCGAGATCCCCGCCGCCGAGCAGACCGAGGACGCCGCCGAGCAGGCCGCCCCGGCCGCCCTGCCCGCCCTGCGCGAGGCCTACCGCGCCGCCTCCCAGCTGTACGAGAAGGTCGGCGTCGGCGCCGACCTGCGCGCCGAACAGGCCCGCGCCGAGGGCGACGAGGCCGCCGCCGCGGCCGAACTCGACCGCCTCACCAACAAGGTCCGCACCCGCGCCGAGGAACTGCTCGGCAGCCCGGACGGCGCCGACGGCCCGGCCCGCCAGGCCGCCGCCGCCCGCGCCGAGGAACTCGTCGCCACCATCGAGGCCCGCTCGGCCGCCGCCAGCGAACAGCTCGGCCGGCTGCGCGGCGAGGCCGAACGCTCCGCCCCCGCGGACGGCGAGGCGCACACCGAGCTGCCCGCGGACCTCGTCCCCACCGACCCCGAGCACGCCCAGACCCTGCTGCGCACCGCCACCGGCCGGCTCGCCGAGCGCCGCGAGGCCCTGGACGGGGCCCGGACGGCCCACGCCGACCTCCAGCGCACCTTCGACGCCGCCCAGTCGGCCGCCGCCGACTTCGACGAGCTCGCCGGCCAGCTGCGCGACGGCCTGCGCGACCACCAGGAGGACGACGGCCAGCCGGTCGAGCCGTACCTCGGCTCGCTGCCCGAGGCCCGCACCGCCGCCACCGACGCCCGGCGCGGTCTGCGCACGGCCGTCGCCGAGCTGTCCTCCGCCGAACTCGCCGTCCGCGACGCCGCCGACGCCCTCGTCCGGCACGCCAACGCCGCCCGCTACGAGGCCGTCCGCACCCCCGCCCGCCAGCAGATCCGCGAACTGCCCGCCGCCGCGCTGCCCGAGCACGCCGCCAACTGGGCCGCCGCCTTCGCGCCCCGGCTGCGGGTGCTCACCGACGAGCTCGCCCAGCTGGAGAAGAACCGCGGCTCGATCGTCGACCGGCTGCGCGGCCTGGTCGAGTCCTCGCTCACCACCCTGCGCGCCGCCCAGCGGCTGTCCCGGCTGCCCGAGGGCCTGGGGGAGTGGTCCGGCCAGGAGTTCCTGCGGATCCGCTTCGAGGACCCGGACCACGCCACCCTGGTCGAGCGCCTCGGCGAGGTCATCGACGAGGCCACCCGTGCCGCCGTCAGGAAGAACAGCGACCTGCGCCGCGACGGCATGTCCCTGCTGCTGCGCGGCGTCGCCGCCGCGATCGGCCCCAAGGGGGTCAGCGTCGAGATCCTCAAGCCCGACGCGGTGCTGCGCGCCGAGCGGGTGAGCGTCGGCCAGATGTCCGACGTCTTCTCCGGCGGCCAGCTGCTCACCGCCGCCATCGCGCTGTACTGCACGATGGCCGCGCTGCGCGCCAACGACCGCGGCCAGTCCCAGCTCCGGCACGCCGGCACGCTGTTCCTGGACAACCCGATCGGTCGCGCCAACGCCACCTACCTGCTGGAGCTGCAGCGCGCCGTCGCCGACGCGCTCGGCGTCCAACTCATCTACACCACCGGCCTGTTCGACACCACCGCGCTCGCCGAGTTCCCGCTGGTGATCCGGCTGCGCAACGACGCGGACCTGCGCGCCGGCCTCAAGTACATCTCGGTGGAGGAGCACCTGCGCCCGGGGCTGCCGGCCCCGCAGGACCCGGACGGTCCGACCGTCCACGGTGAGATCACCGCCACTCGGATGTTCAAGCGCCCGACGGAGGCGGCTCCGAAGGCCTAGCGTTGCCCGTATGTTGACGATCGCGCAGCTCAGTGACATCCACCTCGGCCAGGTCCACCGGCACGACGGGGGCAAGCGAGCGCGGCGGCGGGCCGAGCAGGTGATGGCGTACCTCGACGCCCTGCCCGGCCCGCTGGACGCGGTGCTCGTGACCGGCGACCTCGCGGACCACGGCCTGCCCGCCGAGTACGCGCAGGTCGCCCGGGTGCTGAAGTCCCGCCACCCGGTGCTGGTGTGCCCCGGCAACCACGACGTCCGGGCGCCCTACCGGGAGGTGCTGCTCGGCGAGGCCGCGAGCGCGGAGCCGATCAACCGGCTGCACGAACTCCCGGGCGCCGACGTGCTGATGCTCGACTCGTCGATCCCCGGGAAGCACGACGGCCTGCTCGACGACACGACCCTGGACTGGCTGGACGAGCGGCTGGCCGGCGGACGGACCGACCTGCCCGCGCTGGTGGCCTTCCACCACCCGCCCGTCGAGCTGCACATACCGTACGTCGACGAGATCCGGCAGTTCGGCGAGGCCCGGCTGGCCGAGGTGCTGCGCCGTCACCCCCGGGTGGCGGCCCTGTTCTGCGGCCACTCGCACACCCCGGCCGCGACCACCTTCGCCGGGCTGCCGCTGCTGGTCGCGCCGGGCGTCGTGTCCACCACCACCCTGCCCTGCGAGGGCGGGCGCGGCATCTCCTTCGACCACCCGCCGATGCTCGCCTTCCACGTGCTGGGCGACGACGGCCGGCTCACCACCCACTACCGGGTCGTGCCGTAGCACCCGTCACCAGGGCCGGCCGGTCGGCAGCGGTGGCTGGCCGGCCTGGCCGCCCGGCCCGGTGGGCCGCTGGCCCGGCCGGGGCTGCCGGCCCGGTGGATACGGCTGCCCCGGCTGGTACGGCTGCCCCGGCTGGTGCGGCGGGTTCGGCCGGTACCGCTGGTCGGGCCGGGGGAGGGGCCGGCCGGCGAGCGGCTCGGGCGGCGCCGCCCGGCCGCCCGCCATCGGGTGCGCGGAGTTCGGCCCGCGCTGGCGCTGGGCGGCGACCTGGCGGGAGATCAGGATCTCCAGCAGGCACCACATGCTGCCGAACACCCCGAGCCCCATCGCCAGCAGAGCGGGCATCAGCAGCCAACTGCCCGCGTACGAGGCGAGCGTGGCGACCACCACGCCCACCAGGGTGAAGGCCAGTGAGAGCACCGCCCGGACTGCGGCGGCGCGTACCTCGTCGGGCAGGCGGCGACGGCGGCGTGGCACGGACATCGAGCGACCCCCAGGCGCGCGATCGGTGGTGGACGGGGAACGGGTGCTCGCGTCATGCGCCCCCCGCCTCACTCTGCCCCGCCGAACCGGGACCATGCCTCCCAAACCGCCGAGCGGATGCCAAATCGTGTCATCCGGGCGGGCGGCGGCGCGACCACCGAGGAGGTCAGCCCAACTGCAGGTTGAGCTCCTCCAGCGCGCCGGTGACGATCGTCCGCATCGCCCGTTCCGCGTGCCCGGCGTCGCCGGCGCAGATCGCCTCGGCGACCTCCCGGTGCAGCCGGATCGCGTACGGCTCCGGCTGATGGGGCATCAGGTGGTACTCGGTGCGGCCGGTGAGCACCGCGCCGACGGTGTCCCCGAGGTGGGCGAACATCTCGTTGCCGGAGGCGCGCAGCACCAGGGAGTGGAAGGCGATGTCGTGCCCGAGGAAGGCGGTCAGGTCGGCGGCCCGTGCGGTCATCGTCAACTCCACGGCCAGTGAGCTGAGTTCGCGCCGGTCGTCGTCGCTGGCGTGCAGCGCGGCGAGGGCGGCGGCGGCCGGCTCGACGGCCATCCGCAGCGAGCCGAGCGAGCGCAGCTGGGCGGACCGGTCGGCGCCGGCCAGGCGCCAGCGGATCACCATCGGGTCGAAGACGTCCCAGAGCGACTTGGGTTGCACGGTGATGCCGACCCGTCGCCGGGACGCCACCATGCGCATCCCCTCCAGGACTCGCACCGCCTCGCGGACGACCGTCCGGGACACCCCGAACCGCTCCTCCAGCTCCTCCCCGCGCAGCACCGCGCCCTCGGGGATCTCCCCGGACGCGATCGCCGGCCCGAGCTCGCCAAGCACCCGACCGGGCAGCCCCTGGATCTCCATCCGACCAGCCTAGACGCCACCCGCCGGAAGCCCCACGCCACCCTCCGCACTGCCCGCGATCGGCCCTCCTGTCGACCCTGTGACCGGCTTCACCCGCGGCCCCGGCGCGCCCCCGCCTGCGCGCATGCCACAGCGGGGGAGTAAAAGTATGACGATTTGGTTTCCACCACTTGAATACGTCATACCTTTGACGCGATAGTGGCGGCCTGCAACGAAGGAGCACCACCCATGGCTCTCAGCGCCGAGAACCGCGCCGTCCCGCACGCCCCCCGCACCGTCGTGGTGATGGGCGTCTCCGGGGTCGGCAAGACCACCCTGGCCCGTCTCCTGGCCGACCGCCTCGATCTCCCCTTCGCCGAGGCGGACGAGTTCCACCCGCCGGCCAACATCGCCAAGATGTCCGCCGGCATCCCGCTGGACGACCAGGACCGCGCGCCCTGGCTGCGCGCCATCGGCGCCTGGCTCAAGGCGCGCACCGAGGACGGCACCGGCGGCGTGGTCACCTGCTCGGCGCTCAAGCACGGCTACCGCGGCATCCTGCGCGCGGCCGCCCCGGATGCCTTCTTCCTGCACCTCAGCGGTGGCCACGACCTGGTCGAGGACCGGATCTCCCACCGCACCGGCCACTTCATGCCGGCATCGCTGCTCGACTCCCAGTACGCGACCTTGGAGCCGCTGGGAGCGGACGAGAACGGCGCCGTCCTGGACGTGGGCCCGTCCCCCGAAGAACTCGTCGAGATGGCCGTGGACCTGCTGCGGCCCGTCAATGGAGACCTCGCGTGAGTATTGCCCCCACTCTGCTGGCGGCCGCCCCACCGGCCCTGCCGCACACCGGCAGCAACACCCAGCTGCTGATCGCGGTGCTGCTCAGCATCGCCGTCATCGTCCTGCTGATCACCCGGCTGAAGCTGCACCCCTTCCTCGCCCTCACGCTCGGCTCCGGGCTGCTGGCCGCCGTCGCGGGCGCCCCCTTCGACAAGCTGCTCGGCAGCTTCTCCACCGGCTTCGGCTCCACGGTGGCGAGCGTCGGCCTGCTGATCGGCCTGGGCGCGATGCTCGGCAAGCTGCTCGCCGACTCCGGCGGCGCGAACATCATCGCGGACACCGTGCTGTCCCGGACGGGCACCAAGGCGCTGCCCTGGGCGATGGCGCTGATCGCCGCCGTGCTCGGCCTGCCGTTGTTCTTCGAGGTCGGCGTCGTCCTGCTGATCCCCATCGTGCTGCTGGTCGCCCGCCGTGGCGACGTGCCGCTGATGCGCGTCGGCATCCCGGCCCTGGCCGGCCTGTCGGTGCTGCACGGCCTGGTGCCTCCGCACCCGGGCCCGCTGGTCGCCATCGACGCGCTGAAGGCCGACCTCGGCGTCACCCTGGCGCTCGGCCTGCTGGTCGCCGTCCCGACCCTGATCATCGCCGGCCCGCTGTTCGCCCGGGTCGCCGAGCGCTGGGTGGGCCCGCTGGAGATCCCGACCGCCGTCACCCCCGAGGACACGGTCAAGCCCGAGCGCACCCCGTCCTTCGGCGCGGTCATGGCCACCATCCTGCTGCCGGTCGTGCTGATGCTCGGCAAGGCCCTGGCCGACGTCGTGATCGACGACCCGAAGGCGATGGGCCAGCGGGTCTTCGACTTCATCGGCTCCCCGCTGATCGCGCTGCTCGCCGCGACCCTGCTCGCGATGCTGACCCTCGGCAGGGCGGCCGGCTTCGACAAGGGCCGGATCTCCGACACGGTCGGCAAGGCCCTCGGCCCGATCGCCGGCATCGTGTTCATCGTCGGTGCGGGCGGCGGCTTCAAGCAGACCCTGATCGACGTGGGCGTCGGCGACATGGTCAGCCACTGGGCCTCCGACTGGCACATCTCCGCGCTGCTGCTCGGCTGGCTGATCGCGGTGCTGATCCGCCTCGCCACCGGCTCGGCGACGGTCGCCACGATCACCGCGGCCGGCATCGTCTCCCCGCTGGCCGCGAACATGTCCTCGACCCACTCGGCCCTGCTGGTGCTCGCGGTCGGCGCCGGTTCGCTGTTCCTCTCGCACGTCAACGACGCCGGCTTCTGGCTGGTCAAGGAGTACTTCGGGATGAGCGTCGGGCAGACGCTGAAGTCCTGGTCGGTGATGGAGACGGTGATCTCGGTCGTCGCGATCGCCCTGATCCTGCCGCTCAGCCTGGTCATCTAGCGCGAGACACCCAGCGCACCGCCGAGGGGCGCTGGGTGTCAGCCCGCCAGCAGCCCCGACAGTACGGCCGCCGTCGCCGCCAGCAGCTCCTCGGCCACCGCGCCGCCCGCCGCCGTCCGGGCCAACAGCCCCTCGCGCGCCGCCAGGACCACCGCGGCCGTCTGCTCGGCACCCGCGCCCGGGGGCACCAGCTCCGGCAGGGCCCGCGCCAGGACGTCCGCCGCCGCCCGCGCCAACGCCCGGTCGTGCGCGGCGACCTGCTCGGCCAGCGCCGCCGAGCGGGCCGCGACCAGCCGGAACTCCAGGAACAGCAGGATCCAGCCGGCGTCCGCGGGATCGACCCGCAGCAGCGCCTCGACCAGCCGCCGGGCCCGCTCCCGCGGGGCCAGCGCCTCGCAGTCGGCGGCCAGCCGTTCCAGCTCGGCCATCCGCCCGGCGGCCTGCTCGTCGAAGAGCGCCAGCAGCAGTTCCTCCTTGCTGCCGAAGTTCGAGTAGAAGGCCCCGCGGGTGTAGCCGGCGGCGGCGCAGACGTCCTCGATGCTCGTCCGCGCGAAGCCGACGGCGAGGAACAGCTCGCGCGCCGCGGCGAGCAGTCGGGCCCGGGTGTGCACGCGGCGGCGGGGCGGTCGGGAAGCGGCGGCATCGGCCGGGGGCGGGTTCACAGGGGAACGATACATGGTGTATTCAGTACGGGTCGTATTCAATACGGCACGTACTGAACCGCGCTGCACCGGAGGGGACATGAACCGACTGCTGATCACCGACGCCCACCTGCTCCACCCCGAGGACGGCACCCGCACGGACCTCGGCTGGCTGGAGGCCGTCGACGGCCGGATCGCCGCCACCGGCACCGGCCGCCCGCCCGCACCCACGGAGGGCGTCCGGGTCCTCGACGCGCGCGGCGGCACCGTGCTGCCCGGCCTGATCGACGCCCACGTCCACCTGCTGGTCACCTCGCTCGACCTGCGCGACGTCGCCGACTGGACCCCCGGCTACGCCACCGTCCGCGCCCTCGCCGAGGCCGAACGCATGCTGCGCCGCGGCTTCACGACCGTCCGCGACGTCGGCGGCGCCGACCACGGCATGGCCCGCGCCCTCGCCGAGGGCCTGGCGCTCGGCCCCCGCCTGCTGCACGGCGGCAAGGCGCTCTCCCAGACCGGCGGCCACGGCGACCTGCGCCCGCTCGGCGACGACGCGCTGCCCTGCTGCGAGGCCCGCCCGCACTTCGGCCGGATCGCGGACGGCGTGGACGCCGTGCGCGCCGCCGCCCGGGACGAGTTCCGCAAGGGCGCCCGGCACCTCAAGGTGCTGCTGTCCGGCGGCGTCGCCTCCCCGCACGACGAGATCGCCGCCGTCCAGTACAGCGAGGAGGAGATCCGGGCGGCCGTCGAGGAGGCGGAGAACCACAACCGCTACGTGACCGTGCACGCCTACCACCCGCGCGGGATCGACCGCGCCCTGCGGGCCGGGGTGCGCTGCGTCGAGCACGGCAACCTGCTGGACGACAGCACGATCGCACTGCTGCTGGAGACGGACGCCTTCCTGGTGCCGACCCTGGTCGCGTACGAGCGGACCGCGAAGCTCGGCGCCGCCTCGGGCCTGCCGCCGGCCTCGCTCGGCAAGCTCGCCGAGGTCCGCGACCGCGGCCTGTCCGCCCTGGAGCGGGCCCACCGCGCGGGCGTGAACCTGGTCTACGGCAGCGACCTGCTCGGCCCGCTGCACGGGGCCCAGCTGGAGGAGTTCACCCTGCGGGCCGAGGTCCAGCCCGCCGCCGCCGTGCTCCGCTCGGCGACCAGCACGGCGGCCCGACTGCTCGGCCTGGCGGGGGAGATCGGCACCCTCGCCCCGGGAGCGCACGCCGACCTGCTGGTGGTCGACGGCGATCCGCTCGCCGACCTCACCGTGCTCACCCGTCCGGAGCGCCACCTCAGGCACGTCGTCAAGGCGGGTCTGCCGATCTGAGCCGAAACGCCGGGCGGGCGCCCGGGGAAACCCCGAACGCCCGCCCGTCACAAAGGACTTGCTGTGCCTACTTGTTCCCGCGCTTCGCGAGGAAGGCGTCGACCTCGTCCCGGATCTCCGGCGTGTCCAGCCCGCGCACGGTCATCGTGGTGCGGCGGCGCAGCACGTCGTCCGCCGTGTACGCCCACTCGTTGTCGGCCGCGTAGGCGACCTGCGCCCAGACGTCCGGCCCGTCCGCGTGGATCGGCCGGCCGAGCTCCGGGTTCTCGTCGATCAGGCGGGCGATCTCGAAGGAGAGCGTGCCGTAGTGGCTGGCCAGGTGCTTGGCGACCAGCGGCTCCATCCGGGAGCCCGGCTCGCGGTCGATCAGCAGGCGGTGCGCGACGGCGTTCGGCGCGCCGACGCCCGGCAGCGGCACGGTCGCGGCGATCGGGGACATGTCCTCGCCGAGGCTGGTGCCGGGCGCGTGGGCCAGCTTCTCCAGCACCATGCGGCCGATGTGCCGGTAGGTGGTCCACTTGCCGCCGGAGACGGACAGCATGCCGCCCTTGCCCTCGGTGACGACGGTCTCGCGCTTGGCGGAGGCGGTGTCGCCGGGGCCACCGGGCAGCACCCGCAGGCCGGCGAAGGCGTAGGTGATCAGGTCGCGGTCGAGGTGCTCGTCGCGGATCGCGTGGCCGGCCTCGCCCATGATCTGGTCGATGTCCGCGTCGGTGGCCCGGACGTCCTGCGGGTCGCCGGTGTACTCCTCGTCGGTGGTGCCGAGCAGGACGTGGTCCTCCCACGGGAGGGCGAAGGAGACGCGGTACTTGTCGATCGGGATGGTCAGCGCGGCCCGCCACGGCGCCCGGCGCTTGACGACGACGTGCGCGCCCTTGGAGAGGCGGATCGACGGCGCGGCGCCGGCGTCCTCCATCGTGCGCAGGTGGTCGACCCACGGGCCGGTGGCGTTGAGCACCAGGCGGGCGTCGACGCCGAACTCGCTGCCGTCGAGGCGGTCGCGCACCTCGGCGCCGGTGACCCGGCCGCCGGTGAAGCGCAGGCCGGTGACCTCGGCGTGGTTGAGCACCACGGCGCCGGCGTCCACGGCGGCGCGCACCGTCATCACGGCGACGCGCGAGTCGTTCATCTGGTGGTCGCCGTAGACGGCCACCGAGCGCAGGCCCTCGGTGCGCAGCGCGGGCACCTGCTGGGCGGCGTGCGCGGCGGTGGAGACCCGGCCCATGCCGTCGCGGAAGGCGGACAGCGCCGAGTACAGGAAGACGCCGGCGCCGAGCTTGGCGGCGCCGTGCGGCCCGCCCTTGTAGACCGGCACGAAGAAGGTCATCGGGTTGACCAGGTGCGGGGCGACGTCGGTGGAGAGCGCGCGGCGCTCCTTGTGGTTCTCGGCGACGAGCTTGACGGCGCCGGTCTGCAGGTAGCGCAGGCCGCCGTGGACGAGCTTGGAGGACGCGCTGGAGGTGGCGCCGGCGAAGTCGCCGCCGTCGACCATGGCGACCTTCAGACCGGCCTGGGACGCGGTCCAGGCGACGGCCGTGCCGAGGATGCCGCCCCCGATCACGAGGAGGTCGTAGGTGGACTTGCCGAGCAGTTCGCGGGTCTCGGCGCGGGAGGCGGTGCGGCCGGCGGTGCGCTCGGCGCCCAGGGTCGGGATGGTTGCCATGGCGTTGTGTACGGCGCTGCGCGGCGGCGCCGTTACTCCTCTCGTGTGCGGTGCGGCCCCTGCGGGAGAGGCCGGTCGGTCCGGTCGGGCCGGGCCGGAAACGGGACCGGCCGGCCGGGGCTCAGTGCCCCGACCGGCGCTTCGGTCAGTTGTTCTCTTCTTCTTCCACCCAGCCCATGGTGCGCTCGACGGCCTTGAGCCACTTCTTGTACTCGCGCTCCCGGGTGGCCTCGTCCATGCGCGGGGTCCACTCGGCGGCGCGGTGCCAGTTGGCCCGCAGGGTGTCGAGGTCGTTCCAGAAGCCGACCGCGAGACCGGCCGCGTAGGCGGCCCCGAGGGCGGTGGTCTCGGCCACGTACGGGCGTTCGACCGGGGCGTCCAGGACGTCGGCGATGTTCTGCATGAGCAGGTTGTTGCTGGTCATGCCGCCGTCGACCTTGAGGGCGGTGAGCTCGACCCCGGAGTCCTTCTGCATGGCGTCGACGACCTCGCGGGTCTGCCAGGCGGTGGCTTCCAGGACGGCCCGGGCCAGGTGGCCCTTGGTGACGTACCGGGTCAGGCCGGCGATCACCCCGCGGGCGTCGGAGCGCCAGTACGGGGCGAACAGGCCGGAGAAGGCCGGGACGAAGTAGGCGCCGCCGTTGTCCTCGACGGTGTTGGCGAGGGTCTCGATCTCGGCGGCGGTCGAGATGATGCCGAGCTGGTCGCGCAGCCACTGGACGAGCGAGCCGGTGACGGCGATCGAGCCTTCGAGGGCGTACACCGGGGCCTGGTCGCCGATCCGGTAGCCGACCGTGGTCAGCAGGCCGTGGTACGAGTTGACGATCTTCTCGCCGGTGTTCAGCAGCAGGAAGGTGCCGGTGCCGTAGGTGGACTTGGCCTCGCCCTCGTTGAAGCAGGTCTGGCCGAACAGCGCGGCCTGCTGGTCGCCGAGCGCGGAGGCGACCGGGACACCGGCCAGGTCGCCCACGGCCTCGCCGTAGACCTCGGCGGAGGAGCGGATCTCCGGCAGGACGGCCATCGGCACGTCCATCGACTCGGCGATGCTCTCGTCCCAGGCGAGGGTCTTGAGGTTCATCAGCATGGTGCGGCTGGCGTTGGTCACGTCGGTGACGTGCTTGCCGCCGTTCACACCGCCGGTGAGGTTCCAGATCACCCAGGTGTCCATGGTGCCGAACAGGATGTCGCCGGCCTCGGCGCGCTCGCGCAGGCCCTCGACGTTGTCCAGCAGCCAGCGGATCTTCGGACCGGCGAAGTAGCTGGCCAGCGGCAGGCCGGTCTCGCGGCGGAAGCGGTCCTGGCCGACGTTGCGGCCGAGCTCGCGGCAGAGCGCCTCGGTGCGGGTGTCCTGCCACACCAGTGCGTTGTGCACCGGCTCGCCGGTGTTCTTGTCCCACAGGACGGTGGTCTCGCGCTGGTTGGTGATGCCGATCGCGCGGATGTCGTCCTTGGTCAGGCCGGCCTTGTCGAGCGCGCCGCGGACCACGGACTGGACGCGGGTCCAGATCTCGGCGGCGTCGTGCTCGACGTAGCCGGGCTGCGGGAAGATCTGCCGGTGCTCCTGCTGGTCGACGGCCACGATCCGGCCGTCTGCGCCGAAGATGATGCAGCGGCTGGAGGTGGTGCCCTGGTCGATCGCGGCGATGTAGTTGCCAGTGAGGGTCATGTTGCGGGTCCTCGGCTCACGTGCGGGGGAAGGTGGTACGGAGAGATTGGGCCTGACCGGCTCGTTGGGCCAGTCCCTGGGCTCGGCGAGTTCTGCGGCTGCCTCAGCGGGGGGCCTGTGGCAGGGGCCGTTGGTGGACGGCCTTTCAGAACTCGGCGCCTTTAGAACAGGGCGTTGTACACGCCGCCGGCCACGAGGCCGCCGATGACCGGGCCGACGACCGGGACCCAGGCGTACGACCAGTCGGAGCCGCCCTTGTTGGGGATCGGCAGCAGCGCGTGCACGATGCGCGGGCCGAGGTCGCGGGCCGGGTTGATCGCGTACCCGGTGGGGCCGCCGAGCGAGAGGCCGATGCCGACGACGGTGAGGGCGACGATGGTGGTGCCGCCGGCGCCGAGCTGCGGGCTGAGGGTGAGGATCGCCATGCAGAGCACGAAGGTGCCGATGACCTCGGTGAGCACGTTCTGGACCGGGTTCCGGATCTCGGGGCCGGTCGAGAAGATGCCGAGCGTGGGCTCCTCGTTGGCCTGGAACTGGCCGAGGTAGGTGAGCCAGACGAGCACGGCGCCGATCATCGCGCCGAGCAGCTGCGAGCCGATGTAGAGCGGCACCTGGCTCCAGTCGCCGCTCTTGACCGCGAGTGCGAGGGTGACGGCCGGGTTCAGGTGCGCACCGGACTTGGCGCCGGTCATGTAGGCGGCGATGAGGACCGCGAAACCCCAGCCGAAGGTGATGGCGAGCCAACCGGCGTTGACGGCCTTCGACTTCTTGAGGGTCACGGCGGCGCAGACGCCGCCGCCGAGGAGTATCAGGGCGGCGGTGCCGAGGGTTTCGCCGACGAAGACGTCGCCGTTGGAGAACGCGGACACAAAGACTCCCTTGTCCATATGGCCCGGAGGTGCGGGTGGGGGCAGTAGGCCGGGTCGATCCCTGTGCGGGTGAGCGCGTTGTGGGAGTGATCTTCCCGGCCATCGTTCGACAATGTCGACCGTCATGCGGAAGCTTCCTCTTTGGGTCACCCCCACGTCAAGGCAGGGTTACGCAGCTGTGACCCTTCCCTCGGCCCGCTCCCCGAAGTTACCGAGCGGAGCCGACAAAAACCGGACAAAACACCAAGGCGCGGACAGGCTTCCCGCCCGTCCGCGCCTCAGCGTGACGACACGACTGCGGCCCCGGAGTCGCTTCCCCGGGGCCGCTCGTTCGGAAACCGCCCGCGCTCAGAACCTTCCGGCACCCAGGTCACGCGAGATGGCTCGCGCCGCACTGCGCACCGAGGCGACCAGCGAGGGCTTCACGAAGCCGTCCTCGCAGATCCGCTCCACCGGCCCGTTGATGCACACGGCGCCCACCGGATTGCGCCGGCGGTCCTGGATCAGCGCGGCGATCGAGGCCACGCCCTCCCAGGTCTCCTCGACCGAGTCCGCCCAGCCGCGCTCGCGGATCAGCGAGCACTCGGCGTCCACGTCACCGGGCTCGGTCAGCGTCCGCAGGGTGTACGACTCGTACGGGCCGTCGCCCAACTCCCCGCGCGCCACCGGGTCGTAGGCCACCAGCACCTTGCCGATCGCGGTGCTGTGCAGCGGCTGCATCGAGCCGACCTCCAGCACCTGCCGGGTGTCGTCCGGCCGGAACACGTGGTGCACGATCAGCACGCCCTGCTGGTGCAGCACCCCCAGGTAGACCGTCTCCCCGGCCGCCCGGGCCAGGTCGTCCGCCCACACCAGGGCCCGCGCCCGCAGCTCGTGCACGTCCAGGTAGCTCTGCCCCAGCCGCAGCAACTCGGCGCCCAGCTGGTACTTGCCGCTCTCCGCGTCCTGTTCGACGAACCCCTCCTGCTGCAGCGTCCGCAGGATGCCGTGCGCCGTCCCCTTGGCCAGGCCGAGTGCCGTGGAGACCTCGGACAGGCCCAGGCGGCGCTCGCCGCCGGCCAGCAGCCGCAGGATCGCGGCGGCCCGGGAGAGCGACTGGATCGGGCCGGGCATGGGTACCTCCGAGCGGACAGGCGGTCGACAATGTCGACCGCGGGGTTGACGGGACGAGTCTGCCAGGCCGTCTCCCGTTCGTGCACCCTCCCCCTCGGAAACCGGCCATCGGCCGCCGCCGACCCACGACTTTTCGGCCCGCGGGGCGCGTTCTCGGCCCCCCGGCGCGCGTTTTCAGCCCACCGCGCCCGCCTCCTGCGTCCTCAGGACCGTCACCTCCGCCGCCAGCGCCGCGATCCCGTCCGTCCCGACCCGGCAGCAGCCGCCCACCAGCCGGGCGCCGTCCGCCAGCCAGCCGCCCACCCGCGCGGACCGGAACGTCGGCTCGCCGCGCCAGCCCCGCCGGCCCGCGTCCCACTCCTCCCCGCTGTTCGGGTACACCACCACCGGCTTCCCGGTCACCCCGGCGGCCAGCGCCACCGCCCGGTCCGCGTCCTGCGGCGTGCAGCAGTTCACGCCCACCGCCAGCACCTCGTCCACCTCCGCCGCCAGCACGAACGCCTCCGCCAGCGGCTGCCCGGCCCGGGTCCGGTCGCCGACGACGCTGTACGACAGCCAGGCCGGCACCTCCGACCCGCGCACCAGCCCCAGCAGCGCCCGCGCCTCGTCCACGTCCGGCACCGTCTCCAGCGCCAGCACGTCCGGCCGGGCCGCCACCAGCACCTCCAGCCGCGGCCGGTGGAAGGCCGCCAGCTCCGCCACGCTCAGCCCGTACCGGCCGCGGTACTCCGAACCGTCCGCCAGCACCGCGCCGTACGGGCCCACCGAGGCCGCCACCCAGCGCCGCCGGCCGCCCGGCTCCGACCGGGCCGCCTCCCGGGCCAGCTCCACGCTGCTCGCCAGCAGCCGGGCCGCCTGCGCGTGGCCCACCCCGCGCCGGGCGAAGCCCTCGAAGCTCGCCTGGTAGCTCGCGGTGATCGCGACGTCCGCCCCGGCCTGGAAGTACGCCCGGTGCGCGGACACCACGGCCTGCGGATCGTCCGCCAGCAGCCGTGCCGACCACAGCCCGTCCGACAGGTCGTGCCCGGCCGCCGCCAGTTGGTTCGACATCCCGCCGTCCAGCACCAGCGGCCCGGCCGCCAGCGCCGCGGCGAAGTCCGGCGGGGGAGCAGCGGGCATGTCGGCCTCCTCGGGCACGGTGTCCTCGGGCGCGGTCTCCTCGGGCGGGTCCCTTCGGACGGGAACCCCGCCGGTCACCAGCCTAGGAGCCGCACGCCCCCGCCGGCCGGGAAAACCATTTGCCGCCCGGGAACGCCTTCGCTACGTTGTGCTCAGCCAGAGAACGACAGCCGCAGGTGCCCCGGCGAGCGCGGAGAGGAGCCGACGATGACAGCGGACGACGACACGACCGCCGCGCCCACCGTGTCCGTCGGCGAGCCCGCCGGCCGGCCCGCCGAGCCGCCGGACGAGCAGCAGTGGCTCGCCGCGTACGACCCGCGCGCCTACACCCCGATCGCCGTCACCGTCGACGTGGTCGCCCTGACCCTGCGCCACGGCAGCCTGCACGTCCTGCTCGTCGAGCGCGGCGCCCCGCCCTACCAGGGCTGCTGGGCCCTGCCCGGCGGCTTCCTGCGCGCCGGCGAGGAGGGCCTGGACGAGGCCGCCGCCCGCGAGCTCGCCGAGGAGACCGGCCTCCAGGGCGCCTCCGAGACCGAGGCCGCGCTCTGCCGCCTCCACCTCGAACAGCTCGGCACCTACGGCGCCCCCGACCGGGATCCGCGCATGCACGTCGTCTCGGTCGCCTACCTCGCCTTCGCCCCCGACCTGCCCGACCCGCAGGCCGGGACGGACGCCGCGGCCGCCGCCTGGCACTCGGTCGCCGGCCTCGACCTGCCCACGCGGCCGAGCTGCCGCCCCCGAGCCGCCGTTGGGCCCGCCGACTCCCACGGGGGTGGTGTCGGCGGGCCCAGCGGCCCCTGCCCGACCGCGGAGCAGCCGATCCGGCTGGCCTTCGACCACGCCCGCATCCTCGCCGACGGCCTCGACCGGGTGCGCGCCAAGCTGGAGTACAGCCCGCTCGCCACCGCCTTCCTGCCCTACGACTTCACCATCCCGGACCTGCGCGCCGTCTACGAGGCCGTCTGGGACGAGAAGCTCCACCCCGGCAACTTCCACCGCAAGGTCCTCTCCGTCCCCGGCTTCGTCGAGGGCACCGGCGCCACCACCCAGCGCACCGGCACCCGCGGCGGCCCCCGCGCCCGCACCTACCACGCGGGCGGCGCCAGCCTCCTGCACCCCGCCCTGCTCCGCCCCGCCCGGGAGAGCGGCCCCGGCGAGGACACCCCCGGCGAGGACGCCCCGGGCAGCACCGTCCCGGACTCCGGCTGACCGAGCGGCAGTTCGCGGCCGCCCCGGTCTCCGGCATACCCGCCCGCCCGGCCCACCCCGCGGGCTACCATCCGGCCATGACCACCGATCACGCGCACCAGGCGGCCCACCGACCCCACTCCCACTGCCACTTCTGCGGCACCGCCTACCCGCCCGGCACCCGGGAGTGGCCCCGGACCTGCCCCGGCTGCGCCGAGATCAGCTACCGCAACCCGCTGCCCGTCACCATCGCCGTCCTCCCCGTCATCCGCCCCGACGCCGAGCCCGCCCTGGTCGTCATCCGCCGCACCATCGAGCCCCGCTCCGGCGAACTCGCCTTCCCCGGCGGCTACATGGACTACGGCGAGAACTGGCAGCAGGCCTGCGTCCGCGAGCTGCGCGAGGAGACGGGCATCGAGGCCGACCCGGCCGACGCCACCCTGATCTCCACCGCCTCCGACCCCAACGGCCGCTTCGTCTTCCTCTGCGGCCTGCTCCCCGCCCGCCCGCTCGCCGAACTCCCGCCCTCGGTCCCCACCGACGAGACCGAAGGCTGGCTGCTCGCCACCGCCGACACCACGCTCGTCTGGGATTTCCACACCGACATCCTGCGCTCCTGGTTCAACGGCGATTTCGACGGAAAGCCGGCCCTGCGCTGACCACCGCGGTACCCCCGGCCGACCCTGGCGCAGCGGGCGCGCACATGGCAGGGTCTGCTCCGACAGCCCAACCGGACGGGTCGCCACCAGCACTCCCGTCCCCACCACCGGCCGGGAGACCACCACCGTGAGCACCCCACCCCAGGACCGACCCCTCTGGCGCCCCGACGCCGCGCGCGCCGCGGCCACCAGCCTGGTGGCCTTCCAGGCCTGGGCCGCCGAACACCACGGCGCCCCGGCCGCCCCGCTCGCCCCGGCCGAGGACGACCAGCAGGCCGCCCAGCGCTACGCCGCCCTGCACGCCTGGTCCACCGCCGACCTCGACCGCTTCTGGACGGCGGTCACACAGTGGTTCGACGTCCGCTTCACCGAGGCCCCCGAGGCCGTCCTCGCCGACCCGGCCATGCCCGGCGCCCGCTGGTTCCCCGGCGCCCGCCTCAACTACGCCGAGCACGCCCTGCGCGCCGCCGAGGACGCTGCCAACGCCGACCGCCCGGCGATCCTGCACCTCGACGAGACCACCGAGCAGCCCGCCGTCCTCACCTGGTCCGAACTGCGCCGCCAGGTCGGCTCCCTGGCCGCCGCCCTGCGCGCCCGCGGCATCGGCCCCGGCGACCGCGTCAGCGCCTACCTGCCCAACGTCCCGCAGGCCGCCGTCGCCCTCCTCGCCACCGCCGCGGTCGGCGCGATCTGGACCAGCTGCGCCCCCGACTTCGGCGCCCGCAGCGTCCTCGACCGCCTCCAGCAGATCGAGCCCGCCGTCCTGTTCGCGATCGACGGCTACCACTACGGCGGCAAGGACCACGACCGCACCGACGTCGTCGCCGAGCTGCGCCGCGAACTGCCCAGCCTGCACACCGTCGTGCACGTCCCGCTGCTCGGCGCCCCCGCCCCCGAGGGCGCCCTGCACTGGGACGACCTGGTCGCCGACGACGTCGAGCCGGTCTTCGAGCCCGTCCCCTTCGACCACCCGCTCTGGGTCCTCTACTCCTCCGGCACCACCGGCCTGCCCAAGGCCATCGTCCAGAGCCAGGGCGGCATCCTGCTCGAACACCTCAAGCAGGCCGGCCTCCACCTCGACCTCGGCCCGCAGGACCGCTTCCTCTGGTATACCTCGACCGGCTGGATGATGTGGAACTTCCTGCTGGCCGGCCTCCTGGTCGGGTCCACGATCGTCACCTACGACGGCAGCCCCGGACACCCCGACACCGGCGCCCTGTGGTCCGTCGCCGCACGCACCGGCGCCACCGTCCTCGGCACCTCCGCCGCCTACGTGATCGCCAGCCGCAAGGCCGAGCTCCACCCCGGCCGCGACCTCGACCTCTCCGCCGTCCGCTGCATCGGCACCACCGGCTCCCCGCTCCCGCCGGACGGCTTCCGCTGGATCTACGACGAGGTCAAGGAGGACGTCTGGCTCGCCTCCGTCAGCGGCGGCACCGACGTCTGCTCCTGCTTCGTCGGCGGCGTCCCGACCCTCCCGGTGTACCTCGGCGAGATCCAGGCCCCCTGCCTCGGCGCGGCCGTCGAGTCCTGGGACGTCCAGGGCCGCCCGCACACCGACGAGGTCGGCGAGCTCGTCGTCACCCGGCCGATCCCGTCCATGCCCACCGGATTCTGGAACGACCCCGAGGGCACCCGGTACCACGACAGCTACTTCGACGTGTACCCGGGCATCTGGCGCCACGGCGACTGGATCACCGTCACCTCCCGCGGCACCGTCGTCATCCACGGCCGCTCCGACTCCACCCTCAACCGCCAGGGCGTCCGGATGGGCTCCTCGGACATCTACGAGGTCGTCGAGCGCCTCCCCGAGATCGCCGAATCCCTGGTCATCGGCCTGGAGGAGCCGGACGGCGGCTACTGGATGCCGCTGTTCGTCGTGCTCGCCCCCGGCGCCGAGCTCGACGACGCCCTGATCGGGCGCATCCGCACCTCGCTGCGCACCGAACTGTCCCCGCGCCACGTCCCCGACGAGGTGATCGCCGTCCGCGGCCTGCCGCACACCCTCACGGGCAAGCGCATCGAGGTCCCGGTCAAGCGCATCCTCTCCGGCACCCCGCTGGAGCAGGCCGTCAACCCCGGCTCCGTCGACGACATCGACCACCTGCGCTTCTTCGAGCAGGTCCGCCGCGACCGCCAGGCCTGAGCAACGCCGAAGGGGCGCTCCACCACCACGAGGGTGGGGGAGCGCCCCTTCCGGGCCGTGCCCGTTACTCGCCCGACAGCACCTGCCGCGCCGCGGTCCGCGCCTCCTCGGCGCTGTCCGCCGCCCGGGCCGCCTCGGCCGCCCGGCGGCACTGCGCCAGCGTGTACTTGGCGAGTGCGGTGCGCACGTACGGGATCGACGCCGAGCCCATCGACAGGCTGGTGACGCCCAGACCGGTCAGCACCACGGCCAGCAGCGGGTCCGCGGCGGCCTCGCCGCAGACGCCGCAGCTCTTCCCGGCGACCCGGGCCGCCTCGGCGGCCGCGGCGATCAGGTCCAGCAGCGCCGGCTGCCACGGGTCCTGCAGCCGGGCCAGCGCGCCCACCTGGCGGTCGGCGGCGAAGGTGTACTGAGCGAGGTCGTTGGTCCCCAGCGAGAGGAACTCGACCTCCTGCAGGATCGCCCGGGCCCGCAGCGCGGCGGACGGAATCTCCACCATCGCACCGAACTTGGCGTCCAGCCCGGCCTCGCGGCAGGCCTGCGCGAAGTCCCCGGCGTCCTTGCGGTCGGCCACCATCGGGGCCATCACCTCAAGGTGCACCGGCAGGCCCTCGGCCGCCGTGGCCAGCGCCCGCAGCTGGGTGCGCAGCACCTCGGGGTGCTCCAGGAGGGTGCGCAGGCCGCGCACGCCCAGCGCCGGGTTCGGCTCGTCGGCCGGGGTCAGGAAGTCCAGCGGCTTGTCGGCGCCCGCGTCCAGCACGCGCACCACGACCCGGCCCTCCGGGAAGGCCTCCAGCACCTTGCGGTACGCCTCGACCTGCTTCTCCTCGCCGGGAGCCTTCGCCGAGTCGTCCAGGAACAGGAACTCGGTGCGGAACAGGCCGACGCCCTCCGCGCCGTTCTCCAGCGCCGCCGGCACGTCCGCCGGGCCGCCGACGTTGGCCAGCAGCGGCACCCGGTGGCCGTCCGAGGTCTGCCCCGGGCCGGAGGAGGCGGCCAGCGCGGCCTTGCGCTCGGCGGCGACCGCCCGCAGCTCGTCCTGCTTCTCCTGCGTGGGGTCGAGCAGCACGTCGCCCGAGCTGCCGTCCACCGCGACGACGGTGCCCTCGGCGACGTCCGTCGCACCCGGCAGCGCGACCACGGCCGGCACGCCCATCGCCCGCGCCAGGATGGCGCTGTGGCTGGTCGGCCCGCCCTCCTCGGTCACGAAGCCGAGCACCAGCGTCGGGTCGAGCAGCGCGGTGTCGGCCGGCGCCAGGTCCCGCGCGAACAGCACGTACGGCTCGTCGCTGTCCGGCACGCCCGGCATCGGTACGCCCAGCAGCCGCGCCACGATCCGGTTGCGCACGTCGTCCAGGTCGGCGACCCGCCCGGCCAGGTACTCCCCGGCGGAGGCGAGCAGCGCACGGTAGGCGGCGAAGGCGTCGTACACGCCGCGCTCCGCGCTGCTGCCGACTGCGATCCGGCGGGCGACGTCGGCCATCAGCTCCGGGTCCTGCGCCATCAGCGCCTGGGCCTCCAGCACGCCCTGCGCCTCACCGCCGGCCAGGTTGCCGCGCGCGATCAGGTCCGCGGCGACGGCGTCGACGGCGGCCTGCGCACGAGCCTGCTCGCGCGGTGCGTCCTCGGTCGGGATCTGGGTGGCCGGGGGCTCCAGCACAGCCGTGCCCATGTGCCGCACCTGGCCGATCGCGACCCCGTGGCTGACACCCACGCCGCGCAGTGTCTTCTCCATGTACGTACCTGTTCTCCGCTGAGTACCGGGCCGCCCGGCAACGCGTGCGGGGCGGGTGTGGGGGATGAGAGGAGAGGTCAGCTCCAGCTGAAGAGCTCGTCGCCGGCCTGGGTCTCGCCGTCCTCGCGCACGGCGCCCAGCGAGTCCGCGGTCGCCTCCAGCGCCACGATCGGGGAGATCGGGGACTTGCCCGCCTCCTCGACGGCGGCCGGATTCCACTTGATGACGGCCTGGCCGCGGACCACCTTGTCGCCCTTGTTGACGAGCAGCTCGAAGCCCTCGCCGTTCAGCTGCACGGTGTCGATGCCGAGGTGGGTCAGCACACCGTGGCCCTCGTCGTCGACGACGACGAACGCGTGCGGGTGCATGGAGACGACGACACCGTCCACCGGCGCGAGCGCCTCGGTGGGCTCGCGCACCGGGTCCACCGCGGTGCCGGGGCCGACCATCGCACCCGAGAACACCGGGTCCGGAACGTTCGCGAGCCCGACGACCCGACCAGTCAGCGGCGACGTCACAGTGGTCATGGTTGTGCCTCCCAAGTGCGCAGTACTAGCGAGCGGCCGCGAGCAGCGGCGCAACGATCAACTGAAGCCTAATTCATGTCAACTTCAGGCATCTGTTGACATTCCAGGGCGAAGCTCCCCGCCCCGCCCGCCCTGTCGGCCGGCGACCCGTCGGCCGCTAGTGGTCTAGTCCTCTTGGCCGATGCGCCGCACTCTACAGGCATCTTGGCGAATCGAGGCCATTGCTGTATATGCTCGCGAGAGCAACAAATCATGCCGCCGCCCGGGTGACTCCGGGCGTGCCCCGATTCGCGCTCCGCTCGGCGACCCGCTATGGTTGGTCGAGTCGCCGCGACTTCGCGGTTAACACCAGATTTCAGATGCGAATAGCCCCGGTAAACGGAGCGGAAAACATCTGGTAAGCTGGAAACACGAAAGAACGAAGCGCCCGGAGGGCCCGCTGGAAGGCGGCTCGAAGGAAGCGTCCGTTCCTTGAGAACTCAACAGCGTGCCA
>NZ_JBMVFA010000037.1:0-86927 GCF_049543595.1 Kitasatospora sp. NPDC094028
CCATGGTCTGGCCGATGGTCGCGGCCGGCACCAGCAACGACGAGATCCAGTTCGCCAAGGGCGTCCGGCCCGACTTCGGCGACGACCTCGACTGAGCACGGCCCGGGCCGGCCCTCCCCGCGCGAAGGAGGGCCGGCCCGGGCCCGGGGCACCCGCGGCTACCCGGACCGGAGGCGGCGATGCCGTAGGGTCGCCCAATGGCCAAGTACTTCGACGTGCACCCCGAGTCCCCCCAGCCGCGCACCATCGGCACCGTGGCCGACAGCCTCCGCTCCGGCGCCCTCATCGCCTACCCGACCGACTCCTGCTTCGCCCTCGGCTGCCGGCTCGACAACCGCGACGGCCTCGACCGGATCCGCTCGATCCGGCGCCTCGACGAGCGCCACCACTTCACCCTGATGTGCGAGAACTTCGCGCAGCTCGGGCAGTTCGTCCAGCTCGACAACAACGTCTTCCGCGCCGTCAAGGCCGCGACGCCGGGCAACTACACCTTCATCCTCCCCGCCACCAAGGAGGTGCCCCGCCGGCTGATGCACCCGAAGAAGAAGACCGTCGGCGTCCGCATCCCCGACCACACCGTCACCCGCGCCCTGCTCGCCGCCCTCGGCGAACCGCTGCTCTCCAGCACCCTGATCCTCCCCGACGAGGACGAGCCGATGACCCAGGGCTGGGAGATCAAGGAGCGGCTCGACCACGTCCTCGACGCCGTCGTCGACTCCGGCGACTGCGGCACCGAACCGACCACCGTCGTCGACTTCTCCAGCGGCGAGGCCGAGATCGTCCGCTACGGCGCCGGCGACCCCACCCGCTTCGAGTGACTCAGGCGGCGGACGCCAGGACGTCGTGCAGAACGAGGAGTTGCTCCAGGACGGACTCCTCGTCCGTCCGGGCCACGGCGTCCTGGACGGCGGCCCGGAGGCCGGCGCCGCCCAGCCAGGCGGCGAAGGCCCGGTAGGCGGGGTCGTCCTCGCGCCAGTACGCGTTCCGCGGCTCCGGGCCGTTCGCCGTCACCAGCCCGTACAGGTGCGCGACGGCGCCCGGCGTCCCGAGCCGCGCCCACGCGGCCAGCCGCCCGTCGACGCCCCCCTCCTCGCCCCCCTCGGCGAGGGCGAGCGCGCACAGCACCGCCTCGGCGTCCCACCGCGCCCCGGCCGCGCCGAGCACCTCCGCCCACAGCGCGTCGAACACCCGCCGCAGGTACGGCGCCTCGGGCCAGTCCCGCCAGCCGGCCAGGGCGAGCTTGTGGCAGATCGACTCCAGGTCGGGGTGGACGAATTCCTGGGCGAGCGAGAGCTGCAGCAACCTCGGCGCGAAGTAGCGCAGATCGTCCGGCGCCCCCATCGTGCTCAGCACCGAAGCGCCGTACACCCCCAGCTCGTCCGGCCCGAGCCGCTCCCGCGGCGTCCCCAGCAGCGTCCCGACGACGACCCGCCCGTACCGGCAATCGCACGGGCAGGCATCGATCCGCCCCGGCCGCGCCGCGGCGGCGAAGGCGGCAGGGAGACCATCGACAAGATCCCGGAGTTTCGGCACGGACGCCATTCCATCACTCCGGGGCGGGCCGAAGGAGCGCCGAGCCCGGCCTTCCGGACTCGGCGCCTGGTCAACTCCCCGTACTCACCCGCGCCTCGGCGAGCGCGAGCCCGGCGATGGCGGTGAGCATCAGCGCCGTGCCGAGGACGGTGGCGGCCGTGAGGCGTTCGCCGAGGAGCAGTACGGCGAGCAGCGCCGCGCTGACCGGCTCGACGAGCATCACCACCGAGGCCGTGGCCGCCCGGACTGCGCCCGCCCCCGCGAAGTACAGCGGGTAGGCGAGCGCCGTCGTCACGGCGGCGACATAGAGCATCAGCAGCACGACCCGGCCCGGGTGCGCGGTGTGCGGCAGCAGGCCCTCGCCGCACGCCAGCGGCAGCATGACGGCGGCGCCGACGGCGAACGCCCCCACCGTGAGGGTGTACGGGTCCTCGCCGCTGCCGTGCCGCCCGGTCCAGCGGCCGAGCAGGTTGGAGGCGGCGAACCCGGCGGCGGACAGCAGCGCCAGGCCCAGGCCGACCGGGTGGACGACGCCCGCCCGGTTGCCCAGCACGAGGATCGCGAGCCCGGCCAACGCGCCGCCGACCGCGAGCAGCCCGCCGCACCCGACGCGCTCACCCAGGAACAGCCGCCCACCGGCGGCGGTGAGCACGGGCGCCGCACCGAGCGTGACGATGGTGCCCACGGCCACCCCGGTGTCCCGGACGGCGGCGAAGTAGGCGGTCTGGAACACGGCCAGCGCGAGTCCGGTGCCCCCGAACAGCAGCGCCCGGTCGCGGAGCGGCTGCCGCGCCCGGGAGGCGGTGCGGGCCGGGCGCAGGACACGGGCGGCGAGCAGCAGGGCCACACCGCTCACGAGGCGCCAGAACGAGACGGCCGCGGGCCCGAAGTCACCGGACCGGTAGACGACGTCCACGGCGGCCCCGGTGGTGCCCCAGGTGACGCCCGCGAACGCCAGACAGGCGAGGCCGCGGCGCACGGGGGCAGGGGTGATGACAACAGCGGTTTTCGACACGGAAAGGTTCTCCAGACGGAGCAGATCGGTCGTGGTCTCGCGTCTGCGGGTACGACCGAACAGCGCGTCACGGCGGCCCGAACCGGCCCGCCCGCGCGCCGTTGTCGACGGCGACCCGCCTCAGAGGACGGGCGGCGACAGGACTGCTGCGGAGAACATGCCCTCCACTCTACGGCCCCGGGGGCAGGGGCTCCAGAGTCGATCTAGGAGGCCTGGCCGCTCGGCTGCTCGAAGTCGGCGATCATCGCCGGGTCGTCGGCGGCGCCGGATTCGGGCCAGGGGGTGGTGCCGGTGACGCCGAGGTCGGTGCGCATCGCCTCCCGGGTGGCCCGGATCAGGGGCCAGAGGGCGTGCTGGGCCTCGGCGGCGGAGCGCAGGGTCTCGCCGGGGCGGGGGTTGCCCTGTTCGATGCGCTTGGTCTGGCCGTAGACCCTGGTCAGGGCGTCGTTCAGGGTGTTGGCCGGGCCGATCACGGTGTCGGGGGCGGTCATCAGGGTCTCGGACCAGCGGTCCCGGTGGGCGTCCTTCGCCCGCTCCAGCGCCTGGACGTCCTCGTCCCCGGGCGCGCGGTCCCGCAGGACGTAGAGGTGGCGGCTGAGCGCGGTGGCGAACTGGCGGGCGTCGCGGTGGAGTTCGGTGTAGCAGCGGCGCCGCAGTTCGCGGTTCTCGCGGCGCTCCTGGATGGCGTGGCTCATCTCCAGCTCACGCTTCTTGACCCGGTCGGCGCCGCGCTGGGTGAGCAGCGCGCCGCCCAGCGTGCCCGCCACCCCGGTCATCGCGATCAGTACCGCCCCCACGTCCATGGGCTCACCCTAGCCGCCGCGCGCCCTGGGACGGGACGGCGGTGAGGGTGCGGGGTTCGGCGTAACCCGCGATGCGGAAGGCGGTGGCCACGGCGGCGGCGACGCGGTCGGTGTCCGCCGCGTCGACGAGGGCGATGACGGAGCCGCCGAAGCCGCCGCCGGTCATCCGGGCGCCGTGGGCCCCGGCGGCGACGGCGGCGTGGACGGCGAGGTCGGTCTCCGGGCAGGAGACCCGGTAGTCGTCGCGCAGGGAGGCGTGTCCGGCGGTGAGGATCGGGCCGAGTGCGGTGAGGTCGCCGGCGTCGAGGCACCCGACCGCGGTTTCGACGCGCGCGTTCTCGGTGACCACGTGCCGCACCAACGGCCGCAGCTCGGCCGGGAGTTGCGCCAGGGCGCCGGCGAGGCCGGAGGGGTCGAGCGAGCGCAGGGCGGGCAGCCCGAGCAGGGCGGCGGCCCGTTCGCAGCCGGCCCGCAGGGCGGCGTAGGCGCCGTCGCCGAGGTCGTGCTTGACCCGGGTGTCGAGGACGAGCAGCGCGAGCCCGGCGCCGGCCAGGTCCACCGGAACCTGACGGATCGTCAGATCCCGGCTGTCGAGGAAGAGCGCGGCGCCCGGGCGGCAGCACATCGACGCCATCTGATCCATGATCCCGCAGGGGACGCCGACGAAGGCGTTCTCGGCCCGCTGGGCGAGCAGCGCCAGCTCGGGGGCCGAAAGGCCCAGCCGGTACAGGTCGTTGTACGCGGCGGCGACCGCGCACTCCAGGGCGGCGGAGGAGGACAGCCCGGCACCGCTCGGCACGTCGCTGTCGAGCCGCAGGTCGGCTCCGCCGACCCGGTGCCCGGCGTCCCGCAGCGCCCACACCACGCCGGCCGGGTAGCCGGCCCAGCCGGGCACCGCCCCCGGCGCCAACCCGTCCACCCGCAGTTCGACAGCCGCACCGCCGCCCTGGGCGGACCAGAGGCGCAGCAGCCCGTCGTCGCGTCGGCGGGCCTGGGCGCGGACGGTCTGCGGGAGGGCGACAGGGAGGACGAACCCACCGTTGTAGTCGGTGTGTTCGCCGATCAGGTTGATCCGGCCGGGGGCGGCCCACTCCCCCTCGGGCTGCTGCCCGTACAACTCCGCGAAGGCGGGGGCGGGGGCGGAAGCCGGGGCGGAAGCGGGGGCGAAGGTGTTCACGTGGTGACCTCCCGCAGCCGACGGGCCGCGTGCTCGGGGGTGACGTCGTTGATGAAGGCGTCCATGCCGGATTCGGTGCCGGCCAGGTACTTGAGTTTGTCGGCGGTGCGCCGGACGGTGAACAGCTCCAGGTGCAGGGCGAGTTCGTCCCGCTGGTCGGCCGGCGCCTGGTGCCAGGCGGAGATGTACGGGGTGCGGCCGGCGGCGCCGAAGAGCCGGTCGAAGCGGCGCAGCAGCTCCAGGTAGAGGGCGGGGAACTCGGCGCGCTGCGGCTCGTCCAGGGCGGTCAGGTCGGGCACCCGGCGGTGCGGGTACAGGTGGACCTCGTACGGCCAGCGGGCGGCGTACGGGACGAAGGCCGTCCAGTGCCGGCCGGCGAGCACGACGCGTTCGCCGTGGGCGCGTTCGGCGGCGAGCAGGTCGTCGAAGAGGTTCCGGCCGGTGGCGGCGCGGTGGTCGGCGGCGCGGGCGGCGGTGCGGGCGGTGCGCGCGGTGGTGAACGGGAAGGCGTAGACCTGGCCGTGCGGGTGGGCGAGGGTGACGCCGATCTCGGTGCCGCGGTTCTCGAAGCAGTAGACCTGCCGGACGCCGGGCAGGGCGGCGAGTTCGGCGGTGCGGTCGGTCCAGGCGTCGAGGACGAGGCGGGCGCGCGGCTCGTCGAGGTCGGCGAAGGAGGCGTCGTGGTCGGCGGTGAAGCAGACCACCTCGCAGCGGCCGCCGCCGGGGCCGCCGGCCCACAGTCCGCCTTCGGCGCCGGCGAGTTCGGCGGGCGGCGGGCCGGCCAGGGAGGGGAAGCGGTTCTCGAAGACGGCGACCTGGTAGTCGTCGGCCGGGATCTCGCTGAGCCGCCCGTCGCGGGACGGGCAGAGCGGGCACTCGTCGGCGGGCGGGTGGTAGGTGCGGGCCTGGCGGTGGGCGGCGATGGTGACCCAGTCGCCGGTGGCCGGGTCGAGTCGGATCTCGGACCGCGCCGCCGGGCCGTCCGGCGGCGGGGGGTCGAGCGGCCGCCGGTCGACGGCGTCCCGGGGGACGGCGGCGCCGCGGTCGTAGTAGATCAGCCGGCGCCCGTCGGCCAGAGTGGTGACGGTCCTGGCGGTGGGCTGGGGCAGGGTCGTCCCGCGCATGGCCTGCTTCCTCTTCACGGAAGTCCTGGGATTCACTGGATTCAACAGAAAGCTACAATCTCAAACATTATCCGCCATGACCACACGTCGTAACGGCCAGGGGAGGCCTCCGATGGCTGACAGTGCCCAACCGCTCGCCGGGCAGCGCCGCGCGCTGATCCTGGACCAGGTCCGCGCGCGCGGCGGGGTCCGGGTGACGGAGCTGGTCCGCGACCTGGGCGTGTCCGACATGACGGTCCGCCGCGACCTGGACGCGCTGGCCCGCCGCGGCCTGGTGCACAAGGTGCACGGCGGCGCGGTGCGGATCGACGCCCCGGCGAGCGGCGAGCCGGGGTTCGAGACCAAGGCGCACTGGCAGCTGCCCGCCAAGGAGGCGATCGCCCGGGCGGCGGCCGCGCTGGTGCCGCCCGGTTCGGCGGTCGGGCTGGCGGCCGGGACGACGACCTACGCCGTGGCCCGGCAGCTGCGCGCCGTCGAGGGCCTCACCGTGGTCACCAACTCGCTGCGGATCGCCGAGCTGCTCGAACAGCCCGACGAGGACGGCACGCCCGCCACCGCGACGGTGATCCGCACCGGCGGGGTCCGCACGCCCTCGGACGCGCTGGTCGGGCCGGTGGCGGACCAGGCGATCCGCTCGCTGCACGTCAACGTGCTGGTCCTGGGCTGCCACGGCCTGTCCGCCGAGACCGGGCTGACCACCCCGAACCTGGCCGAGGCGGAGACCAACCGGAGCTTCCTCCAGTCGGCCCGCCGGGTGGTCGTGGTGGCGGACCACACCAAGTGGGACGCGGTCGGGCTGGCGTCCTTCGCGACGCTGGACCAGTTGGACGTGCTGGTCACGGACGACGCGCTGCCGGCCGAGCAGCGGGAGGCGGCGGCCCGGCTGGTCGGCGAGCTGATCGTCGCACCGGCCACGGGCTGACCCGCCAGGATCCGCAAGCGAGGACCCAGGGCCCGTCTTCGAACCCCCGCAGACGGGGGTTCGAAGACGGGCCCTAGCCACTGCTCCCCCGCACCACCAGCTCCCCGGCCAGCTCCGTCCCCGCCGCCGGCGCCGCCTCCCCCCGCACCTGCCCGAGCAGCCGCCCGACCAGCTCGGCGGCGATCGTCCGCAGCGGCAGCCGCACCGAGGTCAGCGCGGGGTGCAGATGGCGGCAGAGCGGCGTGTCGTGGAAGCCGGTGACGGCGATCCCGTGCGGCCCGACCGTCAGCCCCTCGGCCCGGACGGCCTCGTACGCGTCCAGCGCCAGCAGGTCGCTGCTCGCCGCGAGGGCGGTCGGCCGGTCGGGGCCGCGCAGCAGCGCCCGTACGGCGGTGACCGTGGCCGGGCCGGCCGCCGCCCCGGCCACGGTCACCGCCGACAGTCCCGACCGGCGCGCCTCGGCGAGGAAGCCCGCCCGCCGCGCCGCCATCCAGGGGAGGTCCTCGTCGGCCCCCAGGTACCCGATCCGCCGGTGCCCGAGCGCCGCGAGATGGCGCACCACGGCGGCCATCGCCGCGTCGTTGGCGATGTCCACCCAGTGCTGCGGCTCGCCCGGCCCGGTGCGGCCGAATGCGACGAAGGGCAGGCCGAGCCGGGTGACGTGCCCGATCCGGGCGTCCTCGCCCAGCACGTCGGCCAGCACCAGCCCGTCGACCTGCCGGGCGGCGACCAGTTCGTCGATGGCCGACCTCGGGTCGGCCTTCGGCGGGACGGGCCGGAACAGCAGCACCCGCTGCCCCTGCTCCCCGGCCGCGTCGACCAGGGCCTCCAGGAAGCCGGCCATCAGCGGGTTGGGGTCGAAGGGGTCGTCCACCGGGGCGAGGTAGCCGAGGGCGTGCCGGGCGCCGCTGCGCAGCGAGCGGGCGGACTGGTCCGGCCGGTAGCCGAGTTCGCGGATCGCCGCGGTCACCCGGGCCAGCGTCGACGGGCGGACCCGCTGCGGGGCGTTGAGCGCGTTGGACACGGTCTGCCGGGAGACCCCGGCGGCCCGGGCGACCTCCTCGATGGTGGCGGCGGCGCGGCGCGGTGGGTGTGCTCGCTCGGGCATCGGGTCCTCCCCCACGTCGGTCAGCGGCGGCGCAGCGTCAGCAGCCCGCCGCGCGGCACCCACAGCACGTCCGCCCCGCCGAGCTCGATCTCGCCCTGCCGGACGATACGCCCCCGGGCGTCCTGCACGGTGACGGCGGCCGGGCCGCTGCCGCCCGTCAGCCGGACGTCCGGGTCGGCGTCGGCGTTGGCGACCAGCAGGGTGTGCCAGGGGTCGCCGCCGGCGTCCACCGGCAGCGCCGCGTACCGGGCGACGGCGCGCGTCCCGTCGCCGAGCGCGGTGACCAGCGGGTAGCCGAGGTCGGGCCGGGCCGGGCGCAGTTCGCCGAGCTGCAGTGTGGCGAGGTGGGTGCGGAAGACGCCGAGCCAGAACGCGATCGCCTCGCGCTGCGCGTCGCTCTGCGCGGCGAGGTCGACGGACACCTGGGGGACGGCGAACAGCACGTTGATCAGGTGGCAGGCGATCTGCTCGGGCGGCTCGGCCGGGTGCCACATCAGCATGTCGGAGTGGACCGGGACGGGCCCGGCGGCGAGCCGCAGGTCGACGGTGCGCTGCCGGTTCTCCTGTGGGCTGAGCGGGCAGTCGGTGGCGCGGACCATGGTGACGTACGGCCACAGGCCCGGGCTGACGTACGGCTGGCGGTGTTCGACCATCGCCTCGGGGTTCGCGGCGGTGATCCGGCGGCGGATGGCGGCGAGGAGGCGTTCCACGCCCTCGTCGACGCTCGCGCAGTCCGCCTCGGGGCCGGGCTCGCCCGGCTCGGAGGCCCGGGAGAACCAGTCGACGAAGTCGACCTTGAGCCCGTCCATGCCCCATTCCTCGACGGCGCGGGCGAGCCGGCCGGTGAGGAACTCGCGGACCTCGGGGTAGCGCGGGTCGGCGACGATCGCGCCCATGTGCGGCGCCTCGGCGAGGGCGTAGCGGCCGAGCTTCTCGAAGGCGGCGCTGTCCTCGCCGATGAACGGCAGCGCGTACCAGAGCAGGTAGCGCACGCCGAGTTCGTGCACCCGGCGCACGTGCGCGGCGGTGCCGGGCAGCGAGACGGGCTCCCAGTCGCCGCAGTGGGCGTAGCCGCGGGTGCGGTCGGCGGTCATCCAGCCGTCGTCCACGATGATGACGTCCAGGCCGAGCTGCTTGCCGAGCGCGGCCTGGGTCTCGACCCGCTCGGGGGTGACGTCCTGGTGCATCGCGTACCAGGTGGAGTAGGCGGGGCGGCGGGCGGCGTCGGGGATGTCGGCGGTGCGGCCGTTCCCCCACCAGGTGGCGAGGTCGGCGAGGCACTGGGCGAAGTGCCGCCGGGAGGTGTCGATCCGGACGGTGAGCCGGCCGGCGGCCTGCGCCCAGAACCGGAACTCGCCGGTCTCCTCGACGACTCCGGCCCCGGCCAGGACGTCGGGCCGCTCGGCGGCGAAGGCGCAGACGGCGAGGTCGCCGGTGCCGACCAGCGCGGCGATCGGGGCGCCGACGGCCAGGCCGGTGCGGCGCGGGGCGCTCCAGGCGGCGGGCAGCCAGCCGGTGCCGCGCGGTTCGGGGGTCCACAGGGCGGTGGCGTCCACGCAGGGCAGCCGCCATTCGATCCGTACCTCGCCGGGGCCTTCGGCACTCACCTCGACCACGCCGTCCGCGACCGTGCGCGCGGTGGCCTCCCCGCTCACCCGCAGCGCCAGGTCCCCGGCGTACAGCGGGCGCAGGCCGCCGGCGGGGGCGGGGGCGTGCGGCTCCCAGATGTCGGTCATGCTCAGCCTTTCGTCGCGCCGGCCAGCAGGCCGGAGATGAACTGCCGCTGGAGGACCAGGAAGAGGACCATCATCGGCAGGGTGGACAGCGCGGTGCCGGCGAGGATCGCGCCGTAGTCGGTGGTGTTCTGGTTGCCCTGCAGGGTCGCCAGGGCGACCGGCAGGGTGTGCATCTCCGGGCTCCGCAGGGCGACAAGCGGCCAGACGAACTGGTTCCACGAGCCCAGGAAGAGGAAGATGGCGAGCGCGGCCAGCACCGGGCGCATGACCGGGACGACGACGCTCCACAGCACCCGGAACTCGCCCGCGCCGTCCACCCGGGCGGCGTCCAGGAGTTCGTCCGGCAGGCCGCTCAGCGACTGGCGCATCAGGAAGATCGCGAACGGCACGCACAGGCCGGGCAGGATCAGCGCCTGGTAGGTGTCGAGCAGGCCGAAGTTCATCATCATCTTGAACAGCGGTACCAGCATGACCTGTTCGGGCACCACGAGGGTGGAGAGCAGCACCCCGAACAGCAGCGTCCGGCCGCGGAAGCGGAACTTGGCGAAGGCGTACCCGGCGAGCAGGGCGACGACGAGCGCGCCGACGGTCTGGACGCCCGCCACCAGCAGGGAGTTGCCGAGGACGCGGAGCAGGCCGATCCGGCGGTCGAGCCGGTGCAGGTTGTCGCCGAGGCTGTCGCCGGGCGACAGGCTGGGCGGCCAGTCGAAGATCTCGGTGTCCTTGCGCGTGGTGGAGATCAGCATCCAGTAGAACGGGGCGATCGACAGGCCGGTGACGGCGGCCAGCAGGAAGGTCAGCGGCCAGCCGCGCAGTTTGCTGAGTCTCATCGCTCGCGTTCCCCCATCAGGCGCATCTGGACCGCGCCGAGCACCGACACCAGCAGGGTGAGCGCGTAGGCGATGGCGGAGGCGTAGCCGAAGTCGAAGTAGCGGAAGCCGTTCTGGTACAGGTACATGGAGACGGTCAGGGTCGCGTTGTCGGGGCCGCCGCCGGTCAGCACGTACGGCTCGTCGAAGAGCTGGAGCGTGCCGATGGTGGACAGCACGACCGTGAACAGCAGCAGCGGGCGCAGCGCGGGGACGGTGATCGCGGTGAAGCGGCGGACCGGCCCGGCGCCGTCGACCATCGCGGCCTCGTACAGCTCCCGGGGGATGGACTGCAGCCCGGCCAGGTAGATGACGGCGTTGTAGCCGGTGTAGTGCCAGCTGAGGACGAGCACGACGGCCATCCGGGCCCAGAACGGCTGGCCGAGCCAGTCGACGGCGGGCAGGCCGACCGCCTCCAGCAGCCGGTTGACGGCGCCGTCCTCGGTGCGGAGCAGGAAGGAGAACATCACGCCGGTGGCGACCAGGCCGGTGACGGCGGGCATGAAGATGCCGAGCCGCCAGACCGCGCGCCAGCGCACCAGGGCGGAGTTGATGCCGACCGCCATCAGCAGGGCGAGCGCCAGCATCAGCGGGACCTGCACGACCAGCATCTCGCCGGTGTTGCGCAGCGCCGTCCAGAACAGCGGGTCGTCCAGCAGGCGGCGGTAGTTGGCGAGGCCGTCGGCATGGCCGGCGGCGCCGTTGCCGGTGGTGAAGGAGAGCAGCAGCGAGTCGACGATCGGGTAGGCCTTGAACACGCCGAAGGTGACCAGGGCCGGGGCGAGCAGCAGGTACGGCAGGGCGGTGCGGCGCCACCGGGGGCCGCGGCGGGCCGGTGCGCGTTCCTCGGCGAGGGGGGCGGCGGGCGTGGTGAGGGCGGTCATGCGATGGTGCGTCCGGTCTGCTGGGCGAGCTGCTTGGCGGCGTCCTGGAGGACGGCGGCCGGGTCGGCGCCCTTGAGGAACACCTTGGTCTGGGCGTCGCTGGCGAGCTTGAGGGCGCGGGCGTAGTCGCCGGAGTAGTTGGTGGGGTCGCCGCCGTCGGCGGCGAGGTCGGCGAAGGTCTTCAGGACCGGCTGGCCGCCGTAGTAGGCGCTGGGCGCGGCGTACATCGGGTCGGTGTAGGCGGTGGTGAGGGCGGGGAAGACGCCGCCGGCGGTGAACATGCTGTTGACGGAGGCGGGGCGGGTGAGCGCGTACTCGACGAACTTCCAGGCGGCGCGGCGGCGCGGGCTGGAGGCGGCGACGGCCAGGTGGGTGGAGTTGACCAGGGCGGCGCGCTTGCCGCCCGGGGTGACGGCCGGGGGCTTGGCGAGGCGCCAGTTGCCGCTCTGGTCGGCGAACTTGCTCTCCAGGTAGTGCGCGGCCCAGGCGGGCATCGGGGCGACGGCGAGCTTGCCGGCCTTCATCAGGGTGGACCAGCCCTGGGCACCGGGGGCGTCGGCGACCAGCCCGGTGTCGTCCAGGCGCTTGAGGGTGCTCAGGGCGCGGACGTCCGCCTCGGAGCCGAGGGTGATCTTCCCCTGGAGGTCGAAGTAGAAGGCGCCCTGGAGCTGCATGAGGGACTGCACGAAGTCCAGGTCGGGGTCGGGGTTCGCGGCCTTGTTGATGCCGAGGAGGGAGATGCCCGGGTTGGCGGCCTTGAAGCGGTCGGCGACGGCGAGCAGGTCGTCCCAGGTGGCGAAGGTCGTGGGGTCGATCCCGGCCTTGTCGAAGTAGTCCTTGCGGTAGAAGAAGCCGAGCGGGTTGGCCTCCCAGGGCAGCGCGTAGGCGTGGCCGTCCTTGCCGGTGACGACCGGCCACAGGCCCTTGGCGAACTTGTCCCGGTGCGCGTCGGCGCCGAAGGCGGAGAGGTCGGCGAGGCCGCCGGGGAACTTCTCCAGGTAGCCGGGCAGGTAGTCGCAGCCGATGTGCAGCACGTCGCCGAGGCCCTGGCCGCCGGCCGCGAGGCCGACGGTGATCTTGTCCCAGATGGCCGGGTTGCCGATGTCCTGGACGTCGACCTTGATCCCCGGGTTGTCCTTCTCGAACGCCGGGACGACGCCGCGCAGGGCGGCGGCGGCCGTGGCCCAGGACCAGACGGTGACGGTGCCGGTCTCGGCGTCCCCGCCGGAGGCGCCGCCCGAGCCGGAGCCGCAGGCCGCGAGGGTGCCGCCGGCGGCCAGGGCCAGCAGGCCGGCTCCGGAGGCGCGGAGCAGGTCGCGACGGGAAAGGTGTGACATTGCATTCCTCTCGGTGGGGCGGCGCGGGAGGGCGAGGTGCGAGGGGGTGGGCGGGCGCCTGGGTGGTGACGGGAGTGCGATTTGAACGTTCAAACACACAAAACAAACCAGAACCAAACAGGTTCGAACGAGCGGGACACAGCAAAACCCCACGCTCCCCACGCCGTCAAGACCCGCGCACCGGACGGCCGGCTCCGCAACCGTTCCGTTACCGGCGCGGCGCGCGTCCCGCGGCCGGTCGCCAGGCCCGCCTCGGCGCACCCTTCGCGACGCACCGCGCGGGGAAGCACGCGGGCCGGCCGGTGAGTTGATCGTGGCCCCCGCGGAGGTGACGGATCGCTAGGCTGCTCGCCATGACACAGACGCTCCCGTCCCCGATCACCGAGGCGGCCGCGCTGACCGACGCCGGCCCCGGATTCCAGCGGTACGAGCTGGGCCCCGCCGTGGTCGCGACGGGGCCGGACGCCACCGTCGTCATCGTCGAGGCCGGGGACCGCCCCGGGGTCAGCGGCGTGCAGAACGACACCAGCGTCCTGCTGCCCGGCGCCGCCCTGCCGGCCCTCCACCCGCGGCTCGTCCACCCGGCCGAGTGGCCCGTCCGGGTCTTCGCCCGGCTCGACGGCGGCTGCCTGCCGCTCGGCCCGGCGATCGCCGCCCGGGCCCCGTCCGCGCCCGCCGACGGGCGGAGCGTCGAGCTGCGGTTCGAACAGCCCCTGCACCGCGAGCTGTTGGACACCGTACGGCCGGTCCCCGCGCCCGGTCCGGTGCCGGGAGTGGACTGGGTGGACCAGGTGGAGGTGCAGCCGCTGCAGGCCCTGGAGGCCTTCGCCCTCGGCTGGTTCCCGGCCGAGAACGCGCCCGGCCCGGCACCCGAACTCGACGGCCTGCCCCAGGCGTTGGCCGCCTACCACCACCTGGCCCGGCTCCGCCCGGCCCTGCTCCGGTTCCGCGATCCGATGCTGGAACGGCCCCGCCGGGCCTCCGGGCCGCTGGGCGGCCGGCTGGTGTTCGCCGAGTGGCTCGGCGGCGGGATGGACTGGTCCGTCCCGTGGCCGCCGGAGGGCCCCGGCAAGGCCGACCCCCGGGTGTGGCACACCGAGGACCCGTACGGCGAGCCCGAGACGACCGTCGAGGCCGAGCCGCTGAGCCGCTTCCTGCTGCAGTTCACCCTCTACGAGGCACTGGCCGGCGCGCCTTACCAGGCCTGGGCGTCGAGCACGCCGCTCGCGCGGCTCGACCCGCTGCTGCGCCTGCTGCGGCCCGTCCCGCTGGGCCCGTTCCTGCCGGCGTACACCGCCGAACGGTTCCACGTCGCGCCCGGGCTGCTCGCGAAGGTCAGCAGCGACGAGCACCACGCCGTCGTCACCTTCGGTGCACTTCACCGCGCCGCGTTGACGCCGCTGCTCGCACACGGGTTCAGCTGGTCCCGCTTCGACGGGTGACTGCTGTCAGGCGTGCGCCTCCACCACCGGCGCGCCCGTCAACTCGACTCCGGCTTCCAGTAGTTCGGTGATCGCGGCGGCCGTGGAGTGTGGCGCCACGCCGGCCGTGTAGTCGAGCAGGACCCGGGTGGCGAAGCCGGCCCGGACGGCGTCCAGGGCGGTGGCCTTCACGCAGTGGTCGGTGGCGATGCCGACCACGTCCACGGCGTCCACCCCCCGGTCGTGCAGCCAGTCGGCGAGCGGGGTGCCGTCCTCGGAGAAGCCCTCGAAGCCGCTCTTGGAGGCGGAGTGGCGGCCCTTGAAGAACACCTCGTCCACGGCCCCGGCCTCGACGGCGGGCGCGAAGGCCGAGTGGAACTCGCTGCCGTCGCTGCCCGCCACGCAGTGCACCGGGAAGGAGTGGTCGAAGTCGGGGTGCTCGGAGAAGTGGTCGCCGGGGTCGATGTGATGGTCGCGGGTGGCGATCACCCGTGTCCAACTGCCGCGCTCGGGGCCCTGGATCAACTCGGCGATCGCCCGCGCCCGATCGGCACCGCCGCCCACCGGGACGTTCCCGCCCTCACAGAAGTCCCGCTGTACATCCACCACGATCAGCGCACGCGTCATCGGCCGGCCCTTTCGCCAGAAATCGCTACGGAGAGACGAATCGCGCGCCCAGCTTGCCGGTCGACCGACCGCGGACGAAGCAACCGGCGGACGGTTCACCCGAACGGGCCCGTTGCTACCCGCCCGGGCCGGGCGGGCACACGTGCGCGTGCTCCCGGGCGTGCACGGAGTAGAGCAGCCCGGCGGGCTCGCCGTCGTCCGTGGTGAAGGTGAACTCGACCGTCAGGTCCGGCCGTCCGCCGACCTCGACCCCCATCGCGAACGAGTCCGCGCTCTCCCTGGTCCGGCGCCAGTGGACCCCGGCCCCGGCCAGCGCCCGCGCCAGCTCCGCGAAGCGGACGGCGGCCGGCACCGTGTCGAACTCCCCCGCCCGGCCGGCCGGCACCCGGACCTCCTCGTACCAGGTCCGCATCGAGACGGCGTTGACGACCTGGCACCCGCAGGCCTCGACCACCACGTCGCCGAACATGTACCACTGCGGCCAGGGCCGCTCGTCGAACAGGCGCCCGCCCCGCTGGACCGGCCCCAGCGCGGCGACCGCGTCCGCCAGCGCGCCCAGCGGCCGCACCCCGCTCGGCCCTCCCGACGCCCCGAACTCCGTCAACACCCCCACGAGCTTCATCCGCCCAGTATCGGGCACGCGCGTTCGGCCACGCGCGCGGGAAGTCGGCCGAGCCGACTTCCCGCGCACCCCCCGGCCCCGCCCCGCCCGGCAGCCGACCGGGCTGTGGGGGAAGCCCGGTCGACTGTCAGCAGGTGCATGGTGGCGGCTCGGGCCGCCCCGGCGCCAGCTATTCGCCGCTGCGCCTCATTGTTGAAAACCTCCCCACCTCAACCGCGTACATGACACCATCTGTCGTGCTCGAAATCCGCTTCGGAGTGTCCGACCTGGCGCACGTCCGGTTCGCCGTCTCCCCCATGGACCACGTGCTGGGCGGCGCGGCGGGCCCGCAGCACTCCTGCAGCCGCGCCTCCGTCGACCGCAGGCGCTGGTGGTGCCACGTGAAGGGCCGCATCCCCCTGCGCGCGGCCCCCTACCTCGACCTCGTCAACGCGAGCGCGCTCGGCGTGCCGCTCTTCCTGACCAGCGACGCCGCCCCGGCGACCCTCGCCGACGAACTCGACACGATGCTCGCCACTCCCGAAACCGAGCTCCGGCAGTCGCTGGAGATGTACGGCACCGGGCCCCATCTGCCGCGCATCATCGACGAGTTGCGCGACGGCGGCACCCGCCGCCTGCGTCGGGTCGCCGACGCCGCCTGGGCCCTGCACCGGGCCTGCCTCGCCCCGGACTGGCCCGACATCGAGCGCGCCCTGCGCGCCGACATCGCCCAACGCTCGCGCGTCATGGCCGAGTCGGGGATCGGCACGATGCTGTCCCGGCTCCACCCGGACCTGTCCTGGCAGGACGAGGGCGTCCTGCGCTACGACAATCCCGAGTGGCAGCTCGCCTACGACCTCGGCGGCCGGGGCCTGGAGCTGCGCCCGAACCTCTTCCTCGCCGGCCCGACCGCGCCGCTCGCCGAGAACCGGCAGCCGGCCCTGATGTACCCGGCCGGCACCCGCCCGGCCCGCCGCGGGGACGCCCTCACCACCCTCGTCGGCCCCGCCCGCGCCCGCACCCTGCGCGCGATCGCCCAGGAGCCCTGCACCACACGCCGACTGGCCGAACGTCTCAACGTCTCCCCGCCCACCGCCTCCGCCCACGCCACCGCGCTCCGCGAGGCCGGCGCCATCACCACCGAACGCCGCGGCCGCGAGGTCCGACACAGCCTCACCGCGTTCGGCCACGGCCTCCTCTGAGCACCGGGCGCGGTCGCCGGCCGCGCCCCTGAACCGGCATCAGCCGAGGCCACCCTGCTGTGCATTCGATGTATACACCTTATGTATAGTCACTCGCATGTCACTCGGTCACACGATCCTGGGGCTCCTGGAGCCCGGTCCGCGCCACGGCTACGACCTCAAACGCGCCTACGACGAGCGCTTCGGCCAGGCCCGCTCGCTGCCCTACGGACAGGTCTACGCGACGCTCTCCCGGCTGCTGAAGAACGGCCTGGTCGAGGCCTGCGGCACCGAACAGGGCGAGGGCCCCGAGCGCAAGCGGTACGTGATCACCGAGGCCGGGATCACCGACGTCAGCCGCTGGCTGGCCGAGCCGGAGAGCCCCGCCTCCTACCTGCAGAGCACCCTCTACACCAAGGTGGTGCTGGCCCTGATGACCGGGCGCCCGGCCCAGGAGGTGCTGGAGACCCAGCGCGCCGAGCACCTGCGCCACATGCGCGAACTGACCCGCCGCAAACTGGCCGGCGACCTGGCCGACCAGCTGCTCTGCGACCACGCGCTGATCCACCTGGAGGCCGACCTGCGCTGGCTGGAGCTGACCGCGGCCCGCCTCGACGAGCTGGCCCGGAAGGTGCGCGCCTGATGTCCACGACCCCCATCACCGTCGCCACCGGCTCCGGCTCCGGCCCGCTCGCCGAGGGCACGCTGCTCGCCGCCACCGACCTCCGCAGGAGCTTCGGCCTCACCCAGGCCCTGGACGGCGCCTCGCTGGAGATCGGCCCCGGCGAACTCGTCGCCGTGCTGGGCAGTTCCGGCTCCGGCAAGTCCACCCTGCTGCACTGCCTGGCCGGACTGATCCAGCCCGACGCCGGCACCGTCCACTACCGCGGCCAGGACCTGGCCGCGCTTTCCGACAGCGCCCGCAGCGCACTGCGCCGGTCCGACTTCGGCTTCGTCTTCCAGTTCGGCCAGCTGGTGCCGGAACTCACCTGCCTGGAGAACACGGCGCTGCCGCTGCGGCTGAACGGCGTCCGCCGACGCCCCGCCGAGGAGCGGGCCCGGCAGTGGCTGGAGCGGCTGGACGTCGCCGACCTGGCCGACAAGCGGCCGGGCGAGCTGTCCGGCGGCCAGGGCCAGCGGGCCGCGATCGCCCGCGCTCTGGTCACCGAACCGGCGGTGATCTTCGCCGACGAGCCCACCGGCGCGCTCGACTCGCTGAACAGCGAGCGGGTGATGGCGCTGCTGGTGACCGCCGCCCGCGAGTCCGGCACCGCCGTGGTGCTGGTCACCCACGACATGCGGGTGGCCGCCTACGCGGACCGCGAGGTCGTGGTGCAGGACGGACGCACCCGCGCACCCGGGACCGGCCGATGACCGACCGCACGACCACCGCCCGCCCGCTCTCCCGGCTGGCCACCGACCTCGCGCTCGGCCTGCGCCTGGCGTTCACCGGCGGCCGGGACGGCCGGCTGCGCACCGCGCTGACCGCGATCGGCGTCGGCCTCGGCGTGGCCACCCTGCTGCTGGCCGCCTCCTTCCCCACCGTGCGCGAGCACCGCGACGACAAGCTGCGCACCCAGAGCGGCGCCGTGGTCTCCGCCGACATCGCACCGCGCTCCGACCACAGCCTGCTGATCGACAACGCCCCCGGCGTCTACCGCGGCCAGGACTTCTTCGGCCGGATCGTGCAGCCCGAAGGGCCGAACGCCCCGCTGCCGCCCGGCCTGAGCGCCTATCCGGCACCCGGCACGCTCGCCGTCTCGCCCGCCCTGGCCGAGCTGCTGCGCTCGCCCGACGCGGCCCTGCTGCGCGAGCGCTACCCCCAGCCGATCACCGGCACGATCGGCCCCGCCGGCCTGACCGGGCCCGGCGACTACGCCTTCTACCTGGGCAGCGACCAGCTGACCGACAGCAACCCGGACACGCTGCGGATCGACCACTTCGAGAACGACCTGCCGCCCAAGCCGACCGACCCGGCCCTGCTGCTGCTCACCGTCGCCGGCCTGGCGATCCTGCTCAGCCCGGTGGCCGCGTTCGTCGCCGCCGCGGCCCGCTTCGGCAGCGAGGCGCGCGACCGCCGGCTGGCCGCCCTGCGGCTGGCGGGCGCCGACCGCTCCACCACCGCGCGGATCGCGGCCGGCGAGTCGCTGGCCGGCGCGCTCGTCGGCCTGGGCCTGGGCGCCGTCTTCTTCCTGATCGGCCGCCAACTGGTGGAACGGGTGACCGTCGCGGGGCTCAGCGTCTACGCCGACGACCTCCGGCCGCAGCCGGCCCTGGCGGCCCTGGTGCTCGTCGCCGTCCCGCTGCTGGCCGTCGCCGTCACCATGCTGGCCATGCGCCGGATCGCCGTCGAACCGCTCGGTGTACTGCGCGGCGCCGAGGCTCGGCGGCGCCGGGCCTGGTGGCGGGTGCTGCTGCCGCTGCTCGGCTTCGGCCTGCTGTTCACCCAGCGCGGCAAGCTCAACGCGGTCGGCGACGACCAGGCCATCGTCATTCTGGTGGTCGGCCTGCTCCTGCTGCTGGTCGGCGCCACCCTGCTGCTGCCGCCGCTGGTCGCGCTGGCCTCCCGCGCGCTGCGCCGGGTCGGCGGGCCGCCCGCCTGGCAACTCGCCCTCGGCCGACTGCGGTTCAGCCCGGAGGGCGCGGCCCGGCCGGTGACCGGCATCGTGGTGACGGTGGCCGGCACGATCGCCCTGCAGAGCCTGCTCGGCTCGCTCGCCACCGCCCGCAGCACCCCCGCCGCCGACCTGGCCCGCGCGGACCGCACCCTGCTGTCGGTCAGCTTCCAAGCGGCCGGCGACCGGCCCGGGCAGCTCGCCGACCGGCTGCGCCACACCCCCGGTGTCGCCTCCGCGACCGGCTACACCGAGATCTACGCCGGCGCCGGCGATCAGCTGTTCAGCATCCGGGTGGCCGACTGCGCGACCCTGAAGAGCCTGTACCACGTCACCGACTGCGCGGAGGGCGACGTGTTCACCGCCCTGGGCATCCAGTCGGCGCAGACCGGCCACAGCGCGCTCGCCGCCGGCGGACCGGTCCAGCTGCAGGCCGCCGGACGGCCGGAGAGCACCTGGCAGCTGCCGGCCTCCCGCGCCACGGTCGACCGGCCCGCGGAGGGCGGCCGCCCGCACTACCTGGACCTCGTCCTGGCCACGCCGTCCGTGCTCCCGGCCGAGCTGCTGCGCTCCCAGCCCGCCAAGGTCGAGGTGCACTCGGTGCCCGGCACGCCGGACGCCGAGGACCGGATCCGGACGAACGCCGCGCTGATCAGCCCCGAAAGCAGCGTGCACAACCCCACGGACGGCCGGCCGGACCACCGGTTCAGCGCCGTCCGCAACGCCCTGACGGCGGGGACGGTGGCGGTCCTGGTCCTGATCGGCGCCAGCATGCTGGTCGGCCTGCTGGAGCAACTGCGCGAGCGCAGGCGGACCCTGGCGGTGCTCACCGCCTTCGGCACCCGCACCCGCACGCTGGCCTGGTCGCTGCTCTGCCAGAGCGCCCTCCCGGTCGCGCTCGGCCTGGCCCTCGCCGCGGCCGCCGGCCTGGCCCTGGGCACCGCGCTGCTCTTCCTGGCCGAGCTGCCGATCGGCTTCGTCTGGGGCGACATCGCGCTGCTGGCCGGCGCGGGCGCGGCGGCGGTGCTGCTGATCACCGCGCTGAGCCTGCCGGTGCTGTGGCACCGGACCAAGCCGGCGGGCCTGCGCTACGAGTAGCGGCCGCTCAACCCCCGTTCCCGCGTGGGAAGTCGGCCGGTCCGACTTCCCACGCCGGGCCCGTTCCAGCGAACTCCGGAGGAGCCGATGAACGACCTGCCCGCCCGGGAGATCCGCCTCCCGCTCGACCAACTCGTGTCGATCCTGCGGGACCTGAACGAGTTCGTAGTCTCCCTCGACCGGCTCGGCTCCCGCCAGGCCGACGGCACGGCCGACGACCGCACGGTCGGCACGTTCGTCGCCGACTGGGACGTGGCCCGCCGCCTGGCCCGGGCCCGGCAGGTCCTCGGCGTCGCCCTCGACGAGCAGCTGACGCCCGAGGAGAACGCCCTGATCGACGAACTCTGCGAGCAGGGGCGGTTCTTCGGGGCGTAGCCGGCCGACGCGGGGCCCGGAGCCGGCCCGGGCCCGTCCGGTCAGCGGACCCAGTCGCGGGTGAGCGCCTGGACGGCGGAGCCGTCGAGGTCGGCGAGCGAGGTGGCGACGAACTCCCGGGCCCACGCCGAGGTCTGGACCCGGAAGGCGGGCCGGTCGGCGGTCAGGGCCTCGATGATCGGGGCCGCGGCCTCGGCCGGCGCCTGGGCGTTGCCGAAGGACTGCTGGGTGCGGGCGATGTACGCCTGCAGGGCCGGCGCGTACGGCCCGGCCGCCGCGAGCAGGGCGGGGACGTCGAGCCCGGCGTTGGCGACGAACTCGCTGGCCACCGCGCCCGGTTCGACCACGGTGACGTCCACGCCGACGGTGGCCGCGACCGGGGCCAGCGACTCCATGAAGCCCTCGACGGCGAACTTGGCCGCGCAGTAGGCCTCGTTGAAGGGCTGGCCGACGGCGCCGCCCACGCTGGTGACGGTGATCACCCGGCCCCGGGAGGCCCGCAGGTGGGGCATGGCGGCGCGGGTGGCGGCGACGACGCCGAAGAAGTTGACCTCCATGGTGGCGCGCACCTCGTCGAGGCTCAGCTGCTCGACGGTGCCGACCCGGGCGGCCCCGGCGTTGTTGACGAGGGCGTCGAGCCGGCCGTGCTCGGTGATCACCTCGTCCAGGCAGGCGGCGATGCTGTCGGGTTCGGACACGTCCAGCCGCTTGACCCGGACGCGGTCGGCGACGCCCTGCTCGGCGGCGGCCTTGAGCAGGGCCCCGCCCTTGGCGGTGTCGCGCATGGTGGCGACGACCGTCCAGCCGGCCTGGGCGGCGGCCACGGCGGCGGCGAGGCCGATGCCGGAGGACGTGCCGGTGATCAGGACGGTCTTCTCGCCGGTCTTCTCGCTGGTCATCAAGGAATCTCCTGGTCTGTCGAACGGAGCACCGGCAGCAACCGGGGAACTCCCCACTTAGCCTCCACGCTAACCGGAGAACTCCCCGGTTGTCCAGATAGACTGGGTCCCCAACCGGATCTCCAGACGAAGGGAACCGCCGTGACCACCCAGCCGGGCATGTTGCGCGCCGATGCCCGCCGCAACCGCGAGCGCATCCTCGAAGCAGCCGTGCAGGCCTTCGCCGAGAAGGGCGCGGACGTCCCGATCGACACGATCGCCAAGGCCGCCGGCGTCGGCTCGGCCACGCTCTACCGGCACTTCCCCACCCGCGAGGCACTGGTCGAGGCGGCCTACCGCAACGAGCTGGCCCGGGTCTGCGACAGCGCGGCCGAACTGCTCGCCGAGCTCCCGGCGGACCGGGCGCTGCGGCGCTGGATGGACGAGTTCATCGGCTACCTGGCCGCCAAGCAGGGCATGGCGGACGCGCTGCGCGCCGCGATCGCCTCCGGCGCGGACCCCTTCGCCGAATCCCTCGACAAGCTGAGCGCGGCCATCGGCTCCCTGCTGCACGCTGGCGCCGAGGCCGGCCTGCTGCGCTCGGACATCGAGCCGATCGACGTCGGCCTCAGCCTCGCCGGCGTCTCCCTGGTCACCGACTCCGCCGCCCAGCGGGACCGGGCCGACCGCCTCCTCGACCTGATCCTCGACGGGCTGCGCCACCGGCCGGACCGGTAGCCGCGCCCCGGACCGGCAGCCCACCGCGAGGCGGGCAACGCCACCATGGTCGACAGCGACGACGTCCCGCTGCCGCGCGGGGCCCGGGCTTCACGCCCCCGCCGGGCGTCCGCGAAGTCGGGGTGATTGGATGGCCGGGAAAGGACACGCCGAGCACCGGGGGGGCATCGCCAGAGTGCCGATCGTCTTCCGCTGCGGGGCCTGCTCCGCTCCGCTCTCGAAGCCCGTGGAGCAGCGCGACTGGCAGCCGCTGCCCCGGATCAGGGGCCGGGAGCACTACACCTACGGCCCGTCGCACGTGCCGCCGGGCCACTGCTCCGCCGCCCCGGAGCCGTACCACCCCCGGGTCTCCGCGGAGCCCGACTGGGTGATCAATCCGGCGGACGCGGTGGGGATGCGGCCGCACCCCGACGCCGCCCGGCTGTACGGGTGCTGCCGGCGCGACGGGGCGGACGGGCCGAACCTGGTGTGCGACGGCTGCGGGGCCGAGGTCGGCATCGAGGTCTCCGACTGCTGGACGGAGTACGACACCCGGCTGCGGCGGTCGGCCGTGGTCCGCGGCACGTGAGGAGTGCGGACCGGGAAGTCGGCCCCGCCGACTTCCCGCGCGGGAAGGCCCCTACCTCCCCACCTCGCGCAGCCGGAAGTCCTCCACCGTCTCCCGCCGGATCAGCAGCCGCGCCCGCCCGTCCTTGACCGCGGCCACCGCCGGGCGGCCGACCAGGTTGTAGCCCGAGGCCATGGACAGCTGGTACGCCCCGGCCGCCGGGACGGCGAGCAGGTCGCCGGGCCGCAGGTCGGCCGGGAGCAGCGCCTCGCGCACCAGCACGTCCCCGGCCTCGCAGTGCCGGCCGACCACGTCGACCCGGGCGGTGCCGGCCTCCGAGCGGCGCCCCACCAGCCGGACGCTGTACGGCGATCCGTACAGCGCGGGGCGCGGGTTGTCGCTCATGCCGCCGTCGACGGCGACGAAGCACCGGCCGTCCGCCGTGTGCTTCACCGACAGCACCCGGTACACGGCGACGCCCGCGGGGCCGGCGACCGCCCGCCCGGGCTCGACGATCAGGCGCGGCACCTCCAGGCCCGCCTCGGCGCAGCGCACGGCCAGCCGGTCGGTGACCCGGACGGCGAAGTCGGCGAGGTCCAGCGCCTCGTCGCCGGGCAGGTAGCGGATGCCGTGCCCGCCGCCGAGGTCCAGCTCGGGCAGCTCGACGCCGTGCCGCTCGCGGACCTCCGCGAGCAGCCGCACCAGCGCGTCCACGGCCTCCAGGTACGGCCCGACCCCGGTGATCTGCGAGCCCAGGTGGCAGTGCAGCCCGGCGAGTTCGAGGCCGGGCTGGTCGAGCACCCGGGCGATCGCGTCGGCCGCGTCGCCGCCCTGGACGGGGAAGCCGAACTTCTGCCCGCCGACGCCGGTGCGTACCGCCGCGTGGTGTCCGGCGGCGATCCCGGGGACGACCCGCACCAGCACCTTCTGCGGGGTGTCGGCGGCGACCAGGGCGGCCAGCCGGGCGATCTCCGCCGGGCCGTCGATGACGATCCGCCCGACCCGCAGCCGCCGGGCGAGCCGCAGCTCCTCCGGGGACTTGGCGTTGCCGTGCAGCAGGATCCGCTGGGCCGGGAAGCCGGCCGACACCGCCAGCCACAGCTCCCCGGCCGAGCAGACGTCCAGGCCCAGGCCCTCGTCCGCGACCCAGTCGGCCATCGCGCTGCACAGGAAGGCCTTCGCCGCGTACAGCACCTCCGCGTGCGGCAGCGCCCGCCGGTAGGCCCGGGCGCGGCCGCGCACCTCGGCCTCGTCGAGCACGTACAGCGGAGTGCCGAACCGCTCGGCGGCCTCGGCCAGCCCGACCCCGCCGACCAGCACCTCGCCGCCGGGGCCGGACCGCGCCGAGGCGGGCCAGGGGCCGCCGAGCGCGTCGGCGGGGGCGCGGCCGGTGGTGACGGGCGGGGCGATCAGCTGGGACATGACGACACTCCTTGGGATCAGTCTTCGAACTGCATCGCGATGCGGCAGTGCGCCGGACGAGTGCGGTCGTGCTCGGGCGCGGGCTCGGACGTCCGCGCCGGGCGGTGGTCCTGGCGGTCCTGGCGGTTGGCCGGCTCGACCGGCCGGTCGAGCAGCCGGACCACCCGGCGTAGCGGAGGTTCGACGGCGAGGGCGGGCTCGTTCATGGCGGAGGTCCCTTCGGGTGGCGGGCCGTGCGGCCCGGACACCTCCAGTGGAAACCCTCCGCACACCGACCGGCCCCGCCCTTGACGCAGGCCGTACGCGACGGCCGCGGACCTTGACACCCCCCTGACACCCCCGGGGAGCGGGTGTTCGAGCCGTTCGAGCGCGGTGTCAGGGAACTGTCAAGGATGGCCGGTTCGACGCCAAGCCCGCGTCAAGAGCCGCATGGCGCAGCGGAATCCGGTGGTGGGCTGTGCGCCGTCCCCGTCGCCACCGAGCCCCGCCGCCCCGCCGATTCGGCCGTCCGCCGATCCGGCAGCCCGGGCGGCCCGGAAGGTCCCCCGAGACGATGCGCCGTTCGGCCCTCACCCCACCGGATGCCACCACCCCCCGAACCGACTGGTTCCGCCGCCCGCCGCAGGCGCCCGACCGGCCGCCGCAGCACCCCGGCCACCGCCCGGCCGCGCCGACGCCCGGCCGGCGCCGGCTGATCACCCGGGCGCAGCTGGCCGAGGCCCTGCCCGCCGCCGTCCGCAAACTCCACCCGCGCACGATGATGCGCAACCCGGTGATGCTGGTGGTGGAGACCGGCTCGGCGCTGACCACGATCAGCGCGGTCGTCCACCCGAGCGTGTTCGCCTGGGTGATCTCCTTCTGGCTCTGGCTGACCGTGCTGTTCGCCAACCTGGCCGAGGCGGTGGCCGAGGCGCGCGGCAAGGCGCAGGCCGACTCGCTGCGCCGCGCCCAGGCCGGGACGACCGCCCGGCGGCTGCTGCACTGGCGGGTCGGCACCCGCGACCACCGCCACGAGGTGCTGCCCGCCGAGGAGTTGATGCTGCACGACATCGTGCTGGTGCCGGCCGGCGAGGTGATCCCGCGGGACGGCGAGGTGGTCGAGGGCGTCGCCACCGTCGACGAGTCCGCCATCACCGGCGAGTCCGCGCCCGTCATCCGCGAGTCCGGCGGCGACCGCACCGGCGTCACCGGCGGCACGAAGGTGCTCTCCGACCACCTGGTCGTCCGGATCACCTCCCGGCCAGGGCAGAGCTTCATCGACCGGATGATCGCCCTCGTCGAGGGCGCGAACCGGCAGAAGACGCCGAACGAGATCGCGCTGAACATCCTGCTCGCCTCGCTCACCATCGTCTTCGTGCTCTCCGTCGTCTCCCTCCAGCCGATGGCGATCTACGCGCACGCGCCGCAGACCACGATCGTGCTGGTGGCGCTGATGGTCGCGCTGATCCCGACCACCATCGGCGCGCTGCTGTCGGCGATCGGCATCGCCGGGATGGACCGGCTGGTGCAGCGCAACGTCGTGGCGCTGTCCGGCCGGGCGGTGGAGGCCGCCGGGGACGTGGACGTGCTGCTGCTCGACAAGACCGGCACCATCACTCACGGCAACCGGCGGGCCGTCGCGCTGCACCCGCTGCCCGGCGCGAGCACCGAACAGCTCGCCGAGGCGGCCCAGTTGGCCTCCGTCGCGGACGAGACGCCGGAGGGCCGGTCGATCGTCGAACTGACGAACCGTCAGTACTGGGTGCCGCCGCGCGCCCCCGGCGAGCTGGGCGAGCGGCGGCCCGTCCCGTTCACCGCGCACAGCCGGATGAGCGGCGTGGACCTGGGCTGGCCGGACGGCACCGGCTGCCTCGTCCGCAAGGGCGCGGCGAGCGCCGTCGCCCGCTGGGTGGTGCAGTCCGGCGGCCGGCTGCCGATGGAGGCCAAGCCGCTGGTGGACCGGATCGCCGAGGCCGGCGGCACCCCGCTGCTGGTCGCCGTGCACGACCGGCACGGCGCCCGCGCGCTGGGCGTGGTCGAGCTCAAGGACGTGGTCAAGGAGGGCATCGCCGAACGCTTCGCCGAACTGCGGCGGATGGGCATCCGCACGGTGATGGTCACCGGCGACAACCCGCTCACCGCCAAGGCGATCGCCGCCGAGGCCGGGGTCGACGACTTCCTCGCCGAGGCCACCCCCGAGGACAAGCTGGCCCACCTGCGGCGCGAACAGGCCGCCGGGAACATGGTCGCGATGACCGGGGACGGCACCAACGACGCCCCCGCGCTCGCCCAGGCCGACGTCGGCGTCGCGATGAACTCCGGCACCCCGGCCGCCAAGGAGGCCGGCAACATGGTCGACCTCGACTCCAACCCGGCGAAGCTGATCGACATCATCCGGGTCGGCAAGCAACTCCTCATCACCCGGGGCGCGTTGACCACCTTCTCGATCACCAACGACGTGGCCAAGTTCTTCGCGATCATCCCCGCGATGTTCGCGAACGCCTACCCGGGGCTGCACCACCTCAACATCATGGAACTGCACAGCCCCACCTCGGCGATCGCCTCCGCGATCATCTTCAACGCGCTGATCATCGTCGCGCTGATCCCGCTCGCCCTGCGCGGCGTGCGCTACCAGCCCGCCTCCGCGACCGACCTGCTGCGGCGCAACCTGCGGGTGTACGGGCTCGGCGGGCTCGTCCTGCCCTTCCTCGGGATCAAGGCGATCGACCTGCTGATCCAGTTCGTGCCGGGCCTGGGCTGAGCCGCCCGCCCGGGCCGCCCCGGGCGGGCGCCGGGGCCGACCGGGTGACGGTCCTGTCAGGAGGCCGTCAAGAAGCGCACGACCGGCGTCATGACGGTGTCAGCGCCGGTACGGAGGGGTGGCTTCCGGGGTTCACTGGAGTCGCCCGAAGAGCGGAGTACCGAGGAGTACCGAAGAGACGGAGGCGAACGGCCATGACCCGCAGGACCGACCCGACCGACCCGACCGGAACGACCGACACCACCGGCCAGACCGGCCCGACCCGGGTGATCGTCGGCCTGAGCGGATCGCTGAGCAGTCTGGCCGCCCTCTACCACGCGGTCGGCGAGGCGGCCCGGCAGGACGCCGTCCTGGTCCCGGTCGCCGCCTGGACGGCGAACGAGCGGGACGACCTGCGCCCGCTCTCCGAACTGGAGCACGCCGCCCGGCGGCGCCTCGACATCGCCTTCGAGCAGGCGTACGGCGGCTTCCCGTCCGGGCTGGTCATCCACCCGGTGGTGGCGTGCGCCGAGCCCGGGCCCGCCCTGGTCGGCGCCGTCACCGGCCCGGCGGACCTGCTCGTCCTCGGCACCGCGACCCGCCGCCGCTTCGACCGGCTGCGGCACGGCTCGGTCGCCCGGCACTGCCGGCACCGGGCGGGCTGCCGGGTCGTCGAGGTCTCGCCGTCCGCGCTGCTGACCCGCCTCGAACTGCCCGCCCGCACCGGCGCCCCGCTGCCGCTGCTCGCCCGCTGACGGCGGCGCCCGCTCTCCCGCCGGCTCGACGCGCATCCACCGCACCCCGTACCCGCGTCGAGCCGGCGGGCACCACGCCGCCCCGCTACGCCGGATCGCCCAGGTGCGCGCTGAGCCAGCTCAACGAGGACGGCAGCAGCCGGTTCCAGGTGGTGAAGTTGTGCCCGCCCTCGTCCACCGTCTCCTGGGCGACGGTCAGCGGCGGACGGGCGGCGGCCGCGAAGGCGCTGGAGTCGGCGTAGGTGCTGCCGTCCTGCTTGCTGTCGGCGAGCAGCACCGACAGCGCGGGCATCGGCAGGTGGGCCAGGCGCCAGTTGAGGTCGGCCTCGGCGCGGCGCTGCGGGCTGCCGGCGAAGAGGTCGCCGGTGGTCACGTCGTCGGCCGCCTTGAAGTAGCCGGACAGCGAGACCACGGCGCCGAAGGTCTGCGGGTGCACCATGCCGAGCTTGACGGCGCAGTAGCCGCCGGTGGAGTCGCCGATCACGCCGAGGCTGCCCGGGCCGCCGAGGACGCGGTAGGAGGCGCGCAGGTCGGCGGGCACGTCCGTGGCGAAGTAGCTCTGCGCCTGCGGGCCGTTCGGGATGTCCTCGCACTCGCTGTCGCGCGGCATCGATGGCGAGGGCCGCATCAGCACCAGGACGGTCGGCTTCATCGCCCCCTGCTTCAGCAGGTCGAGTTCGTGCGCCGGGTAGCGGAGCTTGCCGACCAGGTTCGCGGCGTCGCCGGGGAAGCCGGTGAGCACCAGGACGGCCGGGAAGTGCCGCGCCTCGCCGCCTGGCTGGAAGTACTGCGGCGGCAGGTAGACGTACCCGTCGGTGCTGAGGCCGGTGGTGCGGCCGGGCAGCCGGACCCGGTCGAGCCGGCCGATCTGCGCCGGGTCGCGGCCGACCGAGGGGGCGCCGGTGACGTCCGCCTGGCCGAGCACCTGCACCCCGGCCGGGCCGCCGCCGCTGCCGCTGCCGCCCGGAGCGGCGCCCTGGATGACGGCGGCGCCGTGCTCGTGGCCGAGCAGGTCGGACCAGCTGCTGTAGAACACGAAGTAGTCGTTGACGGCGAGGCCGAGCGCGGCGAGCAGCACCAGCTGGGTCGCCACGATGGTGCCCAGTCGCAGGAACATCGCGGGCCAGCTGCGGACGGCGAGCCGGGGCCACACCCACAGCGTCCCGAGCACCGTGAACACCGCGAGCAGCGCCACCAGCGCGACCAGCCTGTGACTGGTGAGTCCCATCGCCTCCGGCCTCCCCTCCCAGTGTTACCACTGTGGACCACGGGCCGGGATCCGGCTCCCCTCGGCGGTGTACCCGCGTCGTCACCCACGGTCACCTCCGCCGGCGGGGCGGATCGCGCGGACACGAAGGAGCGGCGGGCCGCCGCCAACTTCGACAAGACTGTCGAGCACATGCCAGCACCGGGCTATGCTGAACCGACGCCCGCACCTCGTCCCACGCGTCCAACTCCTCCGCCCCGCCGCCCAGGCGCGAACCGGCCCTGCCCTCAGGCGCTCTGACGATCCGTCAACCCGATGCCCCGGACCTGGCCGGCCGGGCGTGCCCCGGGCCGCCGACCGCCGTTGTACCGGAGGTGAACCGCCGCGCCGCCCGCCCGCAACCCCCGGCACGCCGGCCGAGGAAGCCGAGGAAGAGGTCCCCCATGTCAGCCTGGCTCCGCCCGAGCCCCGCCGAGGCCGCCGTGCTGCTCGCCGTACTCGGCCTGCTCCTGCTGGAGGAGGTCGCCCTCGGCCTGGCCGAGGAGGAGGAACGGCCGGTGATCAGCGGCATCATGATCGGCGCCTCCGGCACCGGACTGCTGCTGGTCGGCGCGGTGCTGCTGCGCCGCTGGATCGAGGACCGGCGCCCGCTCCCCCTGCCACCCCCCGGCCCCAACGGCCGCGAGTACAGCGCCCGCGCCCTCGAAGGCTTCCCGATGGACGTCGTCCGGCCGCTGCTGCTCGCCGAACACGCCCCCCAGCTCGGCCAGTTGTACTCGGCCTGGATGCTCGCCCGGGCCGGCCACCCGGCCGGCCGGATCGCCCGCCGGCTCCGCCTCCCGCTGGACACCGCCCAGGTACTGGTGGACGCCGCCCACGGACACACCGACCCCCGCCCGCTCCCGGGGTCGTGACGGGCACGGCGTCGGCCCCGACACCGCAGGACGCGGTGCCGGGGCCGTGGTTCGCGCGGGTGCTCAGCTCGCGCGGGTGCTCAGCTCTCGCGGGTGCTCAGCTCGCGCGGGTGCTCAGCTCTCGCGGGCCGAGGCGTCGTCGATCAGGAACGCCGTGGTCGGGCTCGTACCGGTCTCGTGCGAGACGAGCTTGAGGCCGATCGTGGTGCCCCAGCCCACCTGGCCGATGACCGGGGAGAGGTCGACCGACTGGTACTGGTAGCCGTTGGTCGCGTTCTGGCTGGTCCAGGTCTTCACGGTGCCGATCGTCTGCCCCGTGTACTGGTTGATCGCCACCAGGGAGAGCGTGTCGGGCGCGGTGGCGGAGGTGTTGGTGGACTCGGTGTCCAGCCAGAAGGAGAAGGTGGCCTGCCCGTAGCCCGGGTAGGTGTTCAGGTACGCGGTGATGGAGTCGTCCGTCCCGGTGTTCTGGCCGAGCCAGGCGTACCACGAGCCGGAGTGCGGCGCGTGCAGGCTGGACGGGGTGATGATGTTGTACCCCGACGGGCCCCAGGCGTCCGTCATCATCGTGTGGTTGACGTCCGCCGAGCCGTTCTCGAATCCGGCGTCGGTGAGCTGCTCGATCGAGCCGCAACCCTGGCCGCCGGCGGTGCTGACGTTCTCCCAGAAGCCGGTGGACGCAGTCTTGCCCGCGGTGTCCGTCGCCGTCACGGTGATCCGCTGGTAGTTGCCGGTCGCGGCGGCGGTGCCGGAGATCACGCCGCTGTGCGCGTCGATGGCCAGCCCCTGCGGCAGCCCGGTGGCGCTGTAGGTGAGGGCCGACCCGGTGCCGGACACGCCCACCGCCGGGATCGACAGCGGCTGCCCGGCCTTGTCGGTCCGGTCGCACATGGTGCTCACCGAGACCGGCGGAGTGGCCACCACCGGGTCCGAACCGACGCACAGGTGGTCGGAGTTGGACCACAGGGTCTGCAGCGGGAAGCTGCCGGTCGACAGGTTCTCGAAGAACAGCCCGCCGTTGGAGCCCTGCGGGATCCAGGCGCACTTGTCGCCGACCTCCTGGCCGGTGGCGTCCGTCCAGCCGCCCGGGGTGTTCGGGTCGGTCACCGTCTCCGCGTACTCGTGGCCGCCGATGATCCCGTAGCCGTCCAGCCGGCCCCGCGGGGTGTTCTCACCGAACCAGTTGGTGCCGCAGCCGGCCACGTCCGACAGGTACGGCATGTTGGTGTAGGCGAGCTGGCCGTACTGCGAGCGCTGGAAGTCGTGCCAGGCGCAGAAGCCCAGTTCCTTCCACTTGTCCGGGTCGGTGCCCTGCGGCGAGTCGATGATGTACTGGACGTTGCGGTTCTGAGCCTCGGTCAGGTTGCCGAAGTGCTTGGCGGCGGCCAGCGCCTCGGCACCGATCTGCGGCTCGGTGGCGGACTGCGGCGCGGGGGCGCCGTTGTCCACCCAGACGCCCGCGAGCACGCTCCCCGCCTGCGGGTACGGGATGTGCGCGGACCCGGCGGGGCACTGGACGGATCCGGCGGCGATGCCCTCGCAGTACTGGGTCAGGACCGCGCTCCAGCCGTCCCCGGCACTGCCGAGGCCCTTGAAGAAGTCCTGCTGGTACGGGGCGGCCTGGTCCGGGTCGCCGGTCGTCGTGACGTCACCGGTCGAGTTCGTCGACGGGGTGCCCCACTGGGAGCCCCAGAGCACCAGGTAGACCTTGGGCGCGCCGATCACCACACCGGTCGACTCCTGGCCACCCTTGTAGGTGACCTGGAGGTCGTACTGGTTCGCGACGTTGCCGTCGCCGTTCTTGCCGGTGCCCGGGTCGGCACCGTCCACCAGCTCGGGGGCCTTCTTGCCACCGGTGTTGGCGGCGGCGACCGGGCCGGTCCGGGCGGCCTTGGCCCGGCGCGGGCCGGACTTCTGCGGGGCGGCGGCCGTCTTCGGGGTGCCCGGCTGGGCCACCACGGTCACGGGCTGCGGCGGGTGGGAGTCGGCCATGGCGGACAGCGGGCTGCTGAGCGCGGCGCCGGCCAGCGCGGCCGCGAGCGCCACCGCGGCGGTTCGCCGGCCGCGTCGGGCGCGTTCGGACAGGCGGGATCGGAATCTGGTCACGGATCGGTTCCGTCTCTCGGGACGTGGGGGAAGGGCGCACGGTGCGGCACGTGTGCAGGGCCGACCGGTCGTCGACGGGCTGCGGTGGAGGACGGGGAACCGGGTCTCACCCGGGCGCCGCTGTGCAATGCGCCATATGATATTTCACTGACGGACGCACACAAGGTCCTTGCACGGCGGCGCTCGGCGCCGCCCGTCCACGGACACACCGCCCGGCCGCACCCCGCCCGCCCCCGACGCCCCCGAGCGGGCCACCACGCCCGGCCCGATCGCCCGCGAACCGGCGCCGCCGCCCCCGACGCGCCGACTCCCCGGCCGGGCACGGATTTTAACTGCGCCTTACCCGTCCCGACCTCGCCTTGACACTCCGGCCGACACTCCGGCACCGGCGACGGCCGTCCGCCCGCTCCGCCGGGCCGCCCTCCGGACCCGGACCGTTCGCCCCGTCAGACCCGCCCGCCCGCGTTCACCTGCGACACCAGGAACGGCACCAGGCCGCGCTCCGCCAGGGCGGCCCGCCAGGCGCCCCGCGCCCCCGCCAGCTCCCCGGCCGCACCGGCCCCCTCGGCCACCTCCGCCGACCGCGCCCGGGACGCCGCGCCCACCAGCCCCAGCCCGCCCACCAGCAGGGCCACCGCCGCCACGCCCGCGGCGATCCAACCGGCCGTCACCAGGGCCCGCCCGAGCACCTCCAGGTCCTCGGCCAGGGCGAACACGTAGCCGAGCAGCAGGAAGACCGCGGCGGCGGCCCCCGCGACGATCGGGGCTATCACCCCCAACACGCCCCACCAGCCCGACACCCGGCCGGCCGTCTGCGCGTCCACGGGCAGCCGGGCGACGGCGTCCGCGTCCGCCCGCAGCTCGGCGTACCGCTCGTACTCCGGCGCCGCCGCGGCCAGCACGAACTCCGCGTTCTCCCGCGCGCTGCGCCGCAGCCGCTCCACGCCGCGGCCGTCGTCCCCGGCCGCCAGCAGCGCCGAACGCACCTGTGGGCCGGCCAGCGCCCGCCCGAGCTCGGTCTCGAAATCGGCCCGGTCCTGCTGCGGCAGTCGAAGCGGCCTGTCCATCCTGCGTCCCCGTTCGCTGATCACCTGCGAGCCCATGTTCTACAGCACTGTAGAACACAGGGCCAGGCCTGAGCAGCCCCGTTCGAGCCCGCACCGGGCGCAGCGGCTCGCGTCCCCGGCGCGCGCCGGGCCGCGGACGCCCGCCCCGAAGGGGCCGGGCCGGACCCTCGCCGGCCGCCGGCCGGCCCCGGGGGCCCTCCGGTCAAGCCACCGTCAGGGTGCCGCGCATGAAGTGGTGGAAGGTGCACCGGTACGGATAGTCGCCCGGCCGGGCGGGCGCGGTGAGGACCGCCGAGGCGCCGGGCGCGATCGGCCCGGTGTCGAAGCTGCCGTCCTGCGCGGTGAGGGTGTGGCTGACGGTGTCCGCGTTGACCACCGTCACCCGGGTGCCCGCCGGGACGGTGAAGTCGGCGGGCTGGTACACGAAGTCGCGGATCGTCACCGTCCCCGGCGCGGTGCCCGCCGGGGACGTCGCGGAACCCGCCGGGCCCGTCGCCGTCGCCGCCGGGCGGCTGCTCGCGGCCCCCGGGGACGGCGCGGCGCCCGTCCCGGACTCCCCCGGCGACGGGCCGACCAGGGCGCTGACGCAGCCGCCCAGCGCCGCCCCGAGGAGCAGCGCCGCCACCGCCCGGCCGGGCCCCCGCATCAGCCGACGACGAGCGTCACCCGCCGGGCGTCGGCGGACGCGGGCGGGTTGGCGCCGATGTTGGTCACCGTGCTGGTGAGGACGGCGTCCGCGTCCGCGATCCAGTTGAAGGTCTTGGACTGGACGATGATCTGCCGCTGCTGCTGCGTCCCGTCGCAGATCACGTCGGACTCGGCCGAGCGGCTGGTGCCGAAGCCGATCGAGGAGGCGTCCTGCGGGTCCTTCTGCTCGACCGAGACGGTGAGCGAGCGGGCCTCGGCCGCGATCGTGCACACATAGCTGACGTTGACGCGCACTTTCCCGGGCTGCTTCGGGTCGATCACGGCGTCGCCCACGGTGACCGTGGTCGCGGGGGCGGGGTCCGGATCGGCCGCCAGGGCAGGCGTGCCGAGGCCGACGAGAGCCGATGTGAGCGCGCTGACGAGGACGAACCGCTGCACTGCAACCTCCGGGGGGCCTGGGACGTGTTGCGGCCGACGCTAACCGGACGGCCCGGCCCCCGCGCGCCGAGCCGTCCGATCGTCGTACCGCCCCCTGCCCGTTCGGGCCCACCGGCGGTCCGGGCCGACCGGCCGTCCGGGCCCGCCCGTCACCGCCGCCGAAGCGGTCGGCCAGCCGCCCCGGCCCACGGCACGACCGACCTCCGCAGCCGGCCTCGGCCCGCCACGGGCGCACGCGGAGCACCGTGGAACACCTGCGCCGCCTGCCGTCCTTGTGGCACCCCGCCGACAGCTGACAGGATCTCGGCTCGCAAGCCGTCCGGACCGGCTGGATCGAGGATGTCGCACGGGCGGTGGAGCACGGCCCGGGGTCGAAGGGGTCGACGGTCCGGGCCGTGTCGCTGGGCCGGTGGGCCGAGGTGGCCGCGCGACGATGAGACCCAGCGGCCCGGGGGCCGGCAGCGGAGGAGAGAAAGAGAGCTCATGACCGATCCGGCACGTGCGCACACTGGGGCCCGGTCACGGCCGTGACCTCGGCCTTCTACGACCCCTACGTCCTGCGCGGGGCCGACGCCTTCGCCTCCTACGTCTCCAGCTGGATGGACTCCGGGGTGAACCAGCTCAGCCTGCTCACCCGCTTCGTGGACCTCACCGAGCTCACCTCGTCCCGGCAGGCGGACGGCGGCGCGAGCGCGTGGTGCACCGTGGAGTTCCGCTCCCGGGGCGAGGCCGGCACGGCCCGGCTGCGCAGCAGCTGGCTCACCGGCGCCAGCAGCAAGGAGAGCAGCCTGGTCCTCGGCCGCTCCGGGGTGGAGGTCTGGATCGATCACACCTCGATGACCGGATTCGCCGCCCGGGAGGGTGAGTTGCTGGCCTCCTTCGGCACCGACGGCCGGACGGCGCGGAAGGTCGCCCACTACCGGCCGCTCTACGCCGGCCTGCTCTCCGGCCGGCCCGACCCGGTGCTCGGTTTCGAGGCCGCGGCGACGATCACCGCGATCCACCACGCGGTGCCGCGCGGGCGGTAGCGGGCGGTAGCGGGCGGTAGCGGGCGGGCCCGCCGCGCGGGTTCGCGGCGGGCCCTCCGGGGGTGCGGGGTCAGCGGCGCCCGGCGGCCGCGCGGGCGGCGGACTGTCCGTCCTGGCCCTGGTCGTCGTCGTCGGCCCAGCTGTCGCTGCGGTCGCGGTAGAGGGTGAAGCGGTCGTACAGGACCGGCGTCGGGAGGGGGTTGGCGGCGGTGGCGGGGACGGAGTGGTAGTAGGAGACGGTGATGGTGGTGCGGCCGCCGGGCACCGGGCCCGGGTCGACGTCGAAGACGGCGACGCCGTAGGGGTACGTGGTGTCCGGGTCGGTGACGGCGGACCAGTGGGCCTTCTCCTTGGCGTCCGGGTCGGCCTTGAAGGTGAGGCGCTGGGTGCGGACGGTGGCCTCGCGGACGCCGTCCTGGTCGGCGGGCAGGTAGACGTCGTCGTGGCCGGCGGTGCCGCCGCCGCCGAGGATCAGGTGGACGGTGCCCTGCGAGGTGTCGATCTGCCGCAGGTCGTCGTCGACGACGGCCGGGGTGAGCAGGCCGCCGTCCTCGGTGCCGCGGACGGGGTGGGTGCGCTCGTAGTCGTGGTCGTGGCCGGCCAGCACGAGGTCGACGGAGTAGCGGTCGAGCAGCGGCAGCAGTTTCTCGCGCAGGCCCATGTCGCCGCCGTGGCTGGCGGCGGAGGAGGACATCGCGAACTGGTGCAGGTTGACGACGATCCAGTCGACCGAGCGGCCGTCCCGCGCGCGCGACAGCACGCGCTCCAGCCAGCGGAGTTGGGCGCCCTCGCTGTAGTCGCTGATGTAGATGGACCGGCCGGTGGCCGGGTCGAGGCTGGCGTCGTCCTCGACGGCGATCTCGTTGCCGTCGAGGCTCACGAAGAGCACCGAACCGACCTGGAAGCTGTACCAGTTGCCGCAGTAGTCGCGGGTCCCGTTGTCGGGCAGTTCGAAGCGGGTCAGGTAGGAGGCGTACCCGAGGTCGCCGCCGCCCGCCTCGACCTCGTGGTTGCCGGGCGCCGGCATCCACGGGCGGTTGGCGGCGGACTTGGCCATGTTGTTCATGAACGCGTTCCAGGCCTGCGGCTGGAGCTGCGGGTTGTTGTTGGCGTACGCGAGGTCGCCGTTGAGCAGGTGGAACAGCGGGGCGAACTGCTCGACCTGGCGGACGGCCGCGGCGCCGTGGACGGAGGACTTCTTGAAGACGTTGTCGCCGGTGCCGAGGTCGCCGAAGCTGGTGAACCGGAAGGCGGCGCGGCCGCGCGCGGGCGCGGTGCGGAAGGTGCCGCGGACGGGCTCGGCGCCGTCGTGCAGCACCTCGTAGACGTAGGTGGTGTCCGGGCGCAGCCCGTCCAACCGCGCGTGGTGGGTGAAGGTCTCGACCTTGTTGAGGCCGTCGACGTAGCTGCGGCTCTGCGCCTCGACCGTCCGGCCGGCGCCACCGCGCGGGGTGCCGATCCGCACCTGCGGCCGTCGCACGGTGGCCGCGGTGGCCCAGGAGACGGTCATCTCGCGGGACGGCTCCTCGCCCCACTGCAGGTGGATCTGCTCCGGCCCGGGGGTGCCGGCCACGGCGGGCTGCGTCCACAGCAGCGTGGAGGCGGGCAGCGCGGCGAGCGCGCCGGCCGCCGTTCCCGTCCGAAGGACCGTTCTGCGCGAAGGTTGTGCCACCATTGCCGCCTCCTGGGCTCCGAGAAACGCCGAGGAGGTTCCCAGCCGAAGCACACGGCGGCGCGAAGACGTACCGTGCGCACGGCGAACGGCAGTTGAACGGTGGTCGGTGGGCGGTGGACACCGGGGCGGGGATGGCTCAGGGTGGTCGTCATGCTGTCACTGCGGAGTCTCCCTCGTACCGTCCGACGCCCGGCCCAGGCGTCGGCACCGGCCGCCGACCCGGATCGCGCCCAGCTGCTCGACCGGTTCAACGCCGCGGTCCGGCAGCCCGGCGCGCACGGCGGCGTGGCGGGCCTGCCGCTCCTCCTCGACGCGCTCGCCGCGTGCGATGCCAGGTCCGAGGGCGCCCGCTGGATCCCGGACGACAACGCCCGCCTGGACCTCGCGGCCCTGGTGCGCCACTGCTTCCCCGAGCCGGAGATCCACGTCGTGGCCGGGGAGTACGGCGCCGCGGGCCACGCGCACGGCTGGCTCCGCCTCGATCGGACGCTGGGGGCTGAGCAGTACGCCCACCTGGTCGAGTCCGCCGAGGCCTGGGCGTCGGACGACCGGACCTTCGACGACGTCCTTGAGGCGTACGGGCGGCCCTCGGTCCTCTTCGGCGAGTCGGATGCCCGGCTTCCCAAGACGCTCGGTTACGCCTGCGCCGATCGCACGGCCCCGCTGGCGCTGTTCCACTTCGGCGAGGCCGGAGATGCCCCGGCTGCCCGCCTGCTCGCCGTCCGTTTCGAGAACGACCTCATGAGCGCCGGTTTCGGCTTCACGCCCTTCGGCGACGCGGTCGCCGACGAACGCGAGAAGCGCCCGCGCTGACCGTGCGTCGGGGCCGACGGCGTCGGCGAGCGGACCGGCCAGGAGGGCGCCGGCGGCGTAGCCGATGTCGCGCCAGAAGCGGTACGCGCCGAGGGCGTTGGCGCGCCAGGCGGGGTGGGCGCGGTCGGAGACGGTGGTCGGCCGACCCCGGCCCGGCCCCGCCCCGGCCCGAGGACGCGCCGCGGGCCGCAAGCGGGGCGCCGCCGGACGGCTGGGTACGGCCGGATGGCGGCGGGCCGCCGGAGTGGTCCCGGTGGGCCGGGCGGGTGACCCACCGGACGTGTCGGCGGCTGCGCGCCCCGTCCAGCGTGCGTCGGTGGGAGAGCGCCGTCTCCGGACGGTGCACGCCCTGTCCCCGGACCTGAGAGCCGCCGATGCCTCCCACCGCCCGTCCCCGCCGCCTGCTCCCCGCCGCGCTCTGCGCCCTCGCCGTGGCGCTCGCCGCCCCCGCGGCCCACGCCGCTCCACCGGGGAGCGACGGCACCGGCCCGGGCGGCGGCCCGTACGACTGGGAGGGCGTGGCGGCCTGCGAGAGCAGCGGCAACTGGCACGTCAACAGCGGCAACGGCTACTTCGGCGGCCTCCAGTTCGACAACCCGACCTGGCGCGAGCACGGCGGCCTGGCCTTCGCCCCGCGCGCGGACCTGGCCAGCCGAGAGGAGCAGATCACCGTCGCCCAGCGGCTGGCCGGGCAGCGGGGCCTCTCCCCCTGGCCGGTCTGCGGCGCCCGCGCCACCCGGGACCACGGGCGCGGGCCCGCGCCGGCGCCGCCCGGCCCCCAGGCCGCGAAAAAGCCCACGAAACAGCCCGCGAACCGGCCCACGAAACAGCCCGCGAACCGGCCCACGAACCGGCCCACGGACCAGCCCGCGGACCAGCCCGCGGACACCGCCGGCCAGTGGACCGTCCGCGAGGACGACACCCTCACCGACCTCGCCGCCGCACTGCGCGTCCCCGGCGGCTGGCCCGCCCTCTACGCGCTGAACCGGACGGCCGTGGGCGAGGACCCGGACCTCATCCACCCCGGCCTGGTCCTGCGCCTGCCGTCCTGAGCCCCTGAGCCGCCCCCGCGGAACGCCGACGGCCCGCCCGGTCACCAGGACCGGGCGGGCCGCAGCACGCCCCAGGGGCGGACCCGTCAGCCGACGTGGACGCGCGGGCGCCGGGTGCGGTCCGGCTCGGCCTCGCGCAGCACCTCGCGGGTGACCGGCGCGACCTCGCCCTGCCCGAACAGGAAGAACCGCAGGAACTGGGCGAACGGGTTGCCCTCGGTCCACTCGAAGTAGAGGTGCGGCCGCTGTCCGGTACGGTCCCGGACGGTGAGCGCCAGCGCCGCGATCGCGTTCGGGATGCTGGAGCTCTCCAGGGTGAGCACCCGGTAGCGCCCATGCAGGACCTCGCCGTGCACGGTCAGCTCGGACTCGAAGTCGGAGGCGTCGCGGACGGTGACCTCGACGAAGACCAGGTCGTCCTCGCCGGGGATGTCGTTGTCGGCGCGGATCTGGCGGATCTTGTCGCGGTACTCGGCGTTGTCGCGCTTGGTCGGCTCGTTGGCGATCAGGCGCAGCGGGCGGTGCGCGTAGTCCCTGATGAAACGTTCCGCCATATCGTCGAGCTCGACGTTCGTGACGCGCAGCTCGAACGCGCGGCGCAGCCGGGAGAGCAGCGAGATCAGGATGATGCCGGCGATGAAGCAGGCACCGATCTTGACGCCGTCCGGGCGCTCCATGGTGTTCAGCACCGTGGTGTAGAGGAAGACCGCCGAGATGACCCCGAAGGCGATGGTCCAGCCGCGCTGGCGCTTCTTGTACGCGGCGATGGTCACGGCGATCGCCGCCGAGCTGATCAGGACCAGCACACCGGTCGCGTAGGCGCCGCCCTGGGCGTCGACGTTCGCGTCGAACAGCCAGGTGATCAGGAAGCCGACGACGGTCAGGACGATCACCATCGGGCGGACGGCGCGGGCCCAGTGCGGGGCCATGCCGTAGCGCGGCAGGTAGCGGGGCAGCAGGTTGAGCATGCCCGCCATGGCGGAGGCGCCGGCGAACCAGAGGATGGCGATGGTCGAGAGGTCGTAGACGCTGCCGAAGCCGCCGCCCAGGTACTGGTGCGCCAGGAAGGCGAGGGCGCGGCCGTTGGCCTGGCCGCCGTCCTCGAACTCCTTGGCCGGGATGAGCAGGGTGCAGATGAAGCTCGACGTGATCAGGAAGGCGCTCATGATCACGGCGGCGGTGGTGAGCAGCTTGCGGGTGCCGCGGATCCGGCCGGCCGGGTTCGCGGCGGTGTCGCTCGGGTCGCCCTTGATGTGCGGCATCACGGCGACGCCGGTCTCGAAGCCGGACATGCCGAGCGCGAGCTTCGGGAAGACGACGAGCGAGACGCCGATCATGGCGAAGATGTTGCCGTGCTCGGTGGTCAGCGCGCCGGACCAGTCGGTGATCACGCTCGGGGCCTGGATGATCTTCCAGATGCCGACCGCGACGACGACCACGTTGAGCGCCAGGTAGACCCCGACGAGCGCCACGGCCAGGCCGATGGCCTCGCTGAAGCCCTTGAGGAACACCGCGCCGAGCAGGGCGACCAGGATCAGCGTGATGATCATCTGCTTGCCGCCGAGCACGCTGGTCAGGTGCGGGTTCTCGACCAGGTGCGCGCTGGCGTCGGCGGCCGAGAGCGTGATCGTGATGATGAAGTCCGTCGCCGCGAAGCCCAGCAGCGCGAGGACGAACAGCTTGCCCTTCCAGAACGACAGCAGCCGCTCCAGCATCGCGATCGAGCCCTCACCGCGCGGGCTCTCCTGCGCCACCCGCCGGTAGACCGGCAGCGCACCCAGCAGGGTGACGAGCACCAGCACGATCGTGGCGATCGGCGACAGCAGGCCGGCGGCCAGGGCGGCGATGCCCGGCTGGTAACCGAGCGTGGAGAAGTAGTCCAGACCGGTCAGGCACATCACGCGCCACCACGACTGGCCCGCGTGCGCTCCGTGCTCGACGGGCTCGGCGGAGTCCCCCGGCTCCGCACCGCCGTCCGACGCCTGCGCGGCCTCGGCCTCGGCCTTCTTGGCGGCGGCCTTCTCGGGGGACATGTCCTCGAGCAGCCAGTCGCGAAGCCGTATTCGGGCGGACGACGGCTCCTCCGTCGTCACCTCCGTCGAACCCGACGAAACCACCTTGCACCTCTTGTTTAAAGACCCCGTAAAAGCGCCGTCGGGCGACGGCAGTGCGCCAGGCTATGCGACCGCCGTTAAGGACGCGTCATCGGCCCGCGTTAAGAAAACGTCATGGCCGCGCAGGTCGGAGCGAGTGGCACGGCGCGACACGGGGGATGCCGGGGCGGGGCGCGTGCTCCCCGCCCCGGCGTCTCAACACTCGGACCGGTGTTACGCCTGGTAACCGAGGACCGTCATCATGCCCGTCTCCGCGTGGTAGACGTTGTGGCAGTGCACCATCCACAGCCCCGGGTTGTCGGCGTCGAAGTCGACGGCCAGGGTCGTGCCGGGCAGCACGATCGCGGTGTCCTTGCGCGGGCCGTCGCCGCCCAGCGCGAAGCTGTGCCCGTGCAGGTGGACGGGGTGCCACATGCTCGTGCTGTTGCGGAACTCCAGCCGCACCCGCTCCCCCGCCGCCACCGGGTGGCGCTGCGCCGGGTCGTACTTCCGGCCGTTGAAGCCCCAGTCGGCCTTGGCCATACCGCCGGTCAGCTCCAGCACGACCGTCCGGTCCGGGGCCCTGGCGGGCAGCCGGACGCTCGCGTCGGCCTTGAGCTGCGCGGCGGTGAGCAGCCTGCCGTCCAGCTCGGCCGGACGGGCGGCGGCGTCGGGCGCGGCGCCGCCGCCGGTGCGCAGCACGGCCAGCGCGGTCGCGTTCTTGCCTTCGGCGAGCGCCGTCAGCGGGAACACGCCGTCCTTCACGGTGACCAGCACGTCGTAGCGCTCGCCCATGCCGAGCAATAGCGCCTGGGTGGTGGCCTGCTCGACCGGGAAGCCGTCGGTGTGGGTGACCGTCAGCTCGTGGCCGCCGAGGGCGACCCGGTAGGCGGTGTCGCCGCCCGCGTTGACCAGCCGGATCCGGACGCGGTCGCCGGGCTTCGCGGTGAAGGTCTCGGGGGCGGTCGCGAGGCGCCCGTTGACCAGGTGGAACGGGTACGCGACGTCACCGGAGTCGCCGCCCAGCAGCGGGCTCGTGGCGCCCATCAGCATCCGGGACGGGCCGGCGGCGCCGGCGGTCGGGGAGCCGCCGCCCATGTCCATCCCGGGCATGCCCCCCATCCCGGGCATGCCGGACATGTCGTGGCCGGAATGGTCCATCCCGCCCATGCCCTTGGCGAGTTCGGCGAGCACCGCGTCCGGCGTGCTGCCGTCCACGCCGTCCACCCAGTCGTCCAGGACGACCACCCACTCCTTGTCGTAGCGCAGCGGCTCCTTCGGGTCCTCGACGATCAGCGGCGCGTACAGGCCGCGGTCCTGCTGGACGCCGGAGTGCGGGTGGAGCCAGTAGGTGCCCGGGTGGGCCAGCGCGAAGCGGTAGTCGAAGGCGGCGCCGGCCTTGACTGCGGCCTGGGTCAGGCCCGGCACGCCGTCCATGTCGTTGCGCAGCGCGAGGCCGTGCCAGTGCAGGGAGGTGGGCTGCGGCAGGTGGTTGGCGAGCGAGACGGCCAGGGTCTCGCCGGCCTTGGCGCGGATCTCCTGGCCCGGCAGGCGGTCGCCGTACGCCCAGCTGCGGACGGTTCGGCCGCCGAGGTCGAGGGTGGTCTCGGTGGCGGTAAGCGCGACCTTGCGCTCGGGGCCGGGGTTGCGCCGGGCCTCGGCGGCGGCCACCTCGGGGCCGTCCGGGGTGACGAAGCCGGCGGGCGGGGCGACGGCGGGGCTGCTCGCGCCGGCGCGGTCCGGGCCGGAGGTGCCGGACATGCCGGGCATGCCGGAGTGGTCCATGCCCTTCATGGAGTCGGACGAGCAGGCGGCGAGCAGGCCGGTGCCGGCGGCGGCGAGCGCCGCGCCGAGCACGGAACGGCGGGTGGGTGTGCGCATGACGGAGTGCACCTCGTGGGGTGGTGTGGGTGTGGTCGGGCGGCGCGTCGGCCGTTCCGTGCGCGGGCGCGAAGGCGCGCACGCGGGCACGGCACGGCAGGCGCGCGGCTACTGACGAAGCACCGACAACCGGGCGAGGAGTATCCGGCCGCCCCCGGGTGGGGGCAGCGCGCGGACGGCCCGCAGCAGGCGCGCCCGCACCGCGGCGGCGGCATCGCCACTGCGGCGCAGCAGCGGGCCGACCACCAGGAGCACCAGCGCCCAGCCGGCCAGGACGGCGAGACAGACGGCCATCGGGTCCATGCCGCCGGCGCCGCCGGGGTCGGCGGGGTCGGCGGCGTCCAGGGTGGTGGAGGGCCGAGCGGCCGGCTCGACGGTCATGGGCACGGCGTCGGCCATCGCGTGGTGGCTTCCGCCGACCGCCGGGCGGCCGCTCCCGGCGTGCCCGGCGTGCCCACCGGGCCCGCCGGAGGGGTGGCCGAGGGTGTGCATCGTCACGATGCCGAGCACCAGCGCGGCCAGCAGCAACAGCCGCGGCGCCCACGGGATCGACCGGATGGGCCGGATCGACGGGCCGAACGGCCGCGGTGACCGCGCCATCGGCTCACCTCCCGTTCCCGTCGACCCCATCCGCCACGTACCCCCGCAGGGTATCCCGCCGCCGGGCCGGGCACCGCGCCGGGTCGCCCGGGCCAGCCCGCTCACCCGTCCCGGCCGCCTTCCTCCCCGTCCCCGTCCCCGTGTTCCAGCAGGACGGCGGCCGCCAGGTGCTCGCGGAACCACCGGTGCCCCGGGTCGGCGTCGTTGCGCGGATGCCAGGCCATGCCGAGGTCCAGCGGCTCCACCACGCCAACAGCGGCCGCCGCACCGAGCTGACCCTGATCGACGCCGACACCCGGCGCGTCCTGGAGGTGATCGACCTCGCGCCCGAACACGGGCCGCACGGACTCGCGTTGGACACCGCCCGGAACCGTCTCTACGTCAGCGTCGAGGCCTCCGCGGACCGCCCCGGCGGCGTCGTCGTGATCGACACCGAGACCCGCCGCCCGCTCGGCCGGATCGACACCGACGCCCCCGGCCCGCACTGGTTCGCGATCTCCCCGGACGGGCGGACGGGCTACGCCACCAACAAGGAGGCGCCGTTCGTCTCCGTCGTCGACCTCGGCCGGGGCGTCCTGACCGCCAGGATCGAGGTGCCCGGCAGCGAGGGCCTGGCCGTCTCCCCGGACGGCGCCCGGGTCTACGTCGCCGGCCCCTACGCCGCGCCCGGCCCGCACCGCGCGAGGCCGGGCCTGCGCGTGATCGACGCCGCCACCGCCGCCGTCGTCGACGTACTGCCGACCGAGGACGTCGTCCTGCCGGTCCACCTCACCGCCACCGGGCTGCTGCTGGCCGGCGAGGTCCGGACGGCCCCCGACCCGGGCTCCCCGCTCGGGCGCCAACTCCCGGGCCGGCTCACGGTGTTCGACGCGGCCACGCACCGGATCGCCGGATCGGTCGAGGTCGGTCTGTTCCCGCTGACCATCACCTCCTCCCCGGACGGGCGGCTGGCGTACGTGTCCTGCGTCGTCTCGTCCACCGTCGAGATCGTCGACCTGCGGAGCCTGGAGGTGGTCGGGCGCCTCACCGTCCCCAAGCTCGCCGAACCGGGCGCGCACGGGCTGGCGTACCTGCCCAGGCCGGCCCGCTAACGGACCTGGGCGTCCGCCGCCAGCACCCGGCCGGCGGCGGACACGGTGACGTCGACGCGCACGGCCGACTCCCCCGCCGGTCCGGCCGGTCGGCGGTAACTCAGCGTCCGGCCACCGCCGTTCGGCCCGGCCGGGGTGACGACGGGCGTCACCCCGGTGATCCGGTCGGCGAACCAGGTCCGCGCGAACGCCGTCCCGGCGGCGACGACCTGCTCCGGGGCGAGCGCGGGCCCGGCCGCCGCCTCCGCGGCCACCTCGGTGAGCGCCAGCAGTCGGCCGGAGGGCTGCTCGATCCGGAAGCTCCCCCGGTCGGTGGTCACGTCCATCATCAGCTGCGGCTGCGTCAGGTCGGTCTCGGTGGTCGACACCCGCGCCTGGGCACCGAACAGGCCCTCCGCCACCCGCTGCGCCGTCACGATGTCGTCGGACGGCGCGGCGCGGCGATGCTGGAAGCATCCCCGTAGACCCGGACGCCCGAGGACAGCACCAGCCCGACCGCCGCCAGGCCGACGCCGCCGAGCACCGCCCCCTGCCACAGGTCACGCAGCGGCCGGGCCGGCCGCGCCCGGCGGGCCAGCAGCCAGGCGACGCCGAGCAGCACGCCCAGCACCGCGCCGGCCGAATTGTCCAGGAAGTCCGTGGCATCACAGGCCCGCCCGGTCCGGAGCAGCGCCTGCACGACCTCCGTCCCGGCGGACAACACCACACCGCCCGCCAGCACGGTCACCGGCCGCCGGAACAGCAGCACGCCGAAGAACGCTAGCGGCACGTAGAGCGCGATGTTCAACTTTCCCTGCGTGGCCAGCAGTTCGCTCCACGCCGACGCCCCGATCGCACAACTCGGCGACCCGGAAACATCGCTGGTCGTCGGCGTCAGCGTCACCGCCAACTCCCCCGCCAGACTCAGCCCCCACAGCACGGCCACCAGCACCGGCCCCCCTCCTCGCCGCGCCACCCACCAGCTACCGACGCCGAGCAGCAGCGCGAGGACGGCGAACACCGGGAACAGGGCGGGAGTGCCGTCGAGGGCGGCTTCGATCATCTCTGCTTCCAGTCGAGGAGATTGACGACGCGACTGCCGCACAGTGAATCAGACGCATACGGCCCTTTCCAAACCCTTCCCCCGGACCCGGCCCGCCGGATCCAGGGGAAGAGGCCGGAGTCCGATCAGCCGATCAGGCTCCAGCGCTGGTTCGTGCCACCGTTCGGGTACCACTGGATGACCGGGGCGCCGTCCGCCCGGCTCGCGCCGGAGACATCGAGGCCGAGGTCGCTGTGGAAGTTGACGACCGCCATCGACCCGTCCGCCGCGACGTTGACCTTCCCCCACCTCTGGTTGTCACCGCCGTTGCAGGTCCACTGCTGGATCGCCGCACCAACCCAGGTGCGCGAGAACGGCACGTCCAGGCACTTGTCACTGTTCACATTCCGAGCGAACCCGTTCGCGAACACCCACTTCTGGTTGTCGGCGCCGGTGCAGGTCGCCTGCTGGACGGGCGCACCGTCGTCGGTCCGCGAGCCCGCGACCTCCAGGCACTTGCCGCTGGAGCCGACCTGCAGCGAGACGGCGCTCCCGGCGGTGTCGATCGGGGTGTAGTTGAACCCGGTCGCCGACGCCGGCGCGGCGGCGAGCAGCCCACCGCCCAGCGCGAAGGCCAGCCCGGCCGCGGCCAGCCCGGCCCGACGCTTGACGACGGCACCCGCGGTCTTCACGGTGTTCTCGGTCATGACGATCCCCCCACTTGGGTTCGTATACGGCTCATCGCGGTCGGGCAGGACAGCCGGCACCGACCAGGAGCCGCGGATGATGGTTTCGGAGTGAGACGCCCGGGCGTTCCCGACCGTCTCACTCCCATAGACGTGCGACCCCCACGGGGGTTGCAGGTCACTTCGAAGAAATTTCTCCCCGCCCGCCGACCCGTCACCCGCGCCCGCCACCCGTGCCCCGGAGCGGGCCGTCGACCCCGACGCCGCGGCCGCCCGGATCCGGCGCCGGGGCACGCGCCGTCAACTCGTCGCGGGAGCCGGCCCGGGGCACGGTCTTACGAACAGGGCCGGGCGCGCACCGCTCAGGGCCCGGTCAGGGCCGGGCGCGCCGAGACGGGCCCGTTCGACCTCGTCGAGGATGCCACGGGCTTCGCTGAGCCAGGAGTCCAGGCCGTGGCGGTCCGCGAGCACGGCGGCCTGGAGTGCGCGGATGCGGGCCTGCGGCCACTCGGCGAAGCGGGCGTGGGTGCGGGCCATGATGATCAGGCTGTCGGCGGCGAGGGCGGCGTTGCCGAGCCCCTGGAAGACGTCGACGGCCTCCTGGAGCGCGGCGAAGGCCTCCTCCGGGCGACCGAGACGGCTCAGGACGTCGCCGAGCTTGGCCAGGGTGACGGCCGAGCTGTTGGCATTGCCGTACTCGCGCCAGAGCACCAGCGCCTCGCGGTACTGGGCCTCCGCCTCGTCGAGGCGGCCGGCCACGTGCAGCGCGTGCGCCAGGGAGTTGAGCAGAATCGCGGTGTGCCGCTCGCTCCCACCGGTCCGCCGGTGCAGGTCGAGGGCGGCTTGGGCATGCGCGAGCGCCTGGTCGGCCCGGCACGCGAAGCCGTAGGCGATCGACAGGCTCGCCCGGGTGGCGGCCTTGCTCGCGGGGTCCTCGAAGAGCGCGAGGGCTTCCTCCAGCACCTCGATGGCGCGGTCGTAGCGCCGGGCCATGCGGTGGCAGGCGCCGAGCGTCCGCAGCACCCACGCGCGGCCGATCCGGTCGCGCCCCCGTTCGGCGACGCGCAGTCCCTGCTGGAGGTAGTCCTCCCACTGGCCGGTCCACCAGCAGGTACGCATGTAGCCGAGCAGCCACACGGGCAGTCGCCACGCCAGGTCGGGGCGGGGGCCCCGGGCGGCCTGCCGGACGGCTTCGCCGATGTTCGGCAGCTCCTGCCGGCACCATGCCATCGCCTGCGCCTGGTCGGTGAAGACGGGCAGCGGGGCCGGCGGCGCCTCGTCGAGCCGGGGCGGCAGCTGGTACCCCTCGCCGAGGGCGAGCCGGGCGTCCTCCAGTGCCAGGGCGTACCACAGGCACAGCCGCTGCCGGGCGCACTCGCGTGCCGCGGCCGTCTCGTCCCGCTCGGCGCGTTCGGCGGCGTACTCGGCGAGCAGGTCGTGGAGGCGGTAGCGCAGCGGGGCGGGGCTCTCCAGCAGGTGGGCGTCGACCAACCGCTCCAGCAGGTCCTCCGACTGGCCCGGAGTGCGATCCAGGAGGGCCGCGGTGGCGGCGGGCGAGAGCACCTGTCCCGGCCACAGGCCGAGCAGGCGGAAGGCGCGGGCCGCTTCACGGTCACCGTGCCGGTCGCTGTCGCGCAGCACGCGGTAGCTGGAGCCGAACGTCGCCCGCAGGTCCAACTGCCCCGCGGACAGCGCGGAGAGGCGTCCGCGCTCGTGGTTGCCGACGCGGTCGGCGAGGATGGCCAGCGGCCAGGCGGGGCGGGCGACCAGCTGGGCACCCGCGATCCGCAGGGCCAGCGGCAGACCCGCGCAGGCGGCGAGGACGCGCAGCGCGGCGTCGAGGTCCTGTTCGACGCGGTCGTGGCCGCACAGGGCCGAGAGCAGTGCGCGCTGCTCCTCGGCGTCCATCGGCGCGAGCGGCAGGTGGTGGGCCGCGGGCAGGTCGGTGAGCGTGTTCCGGCTGGTGACGATCACGGCGCTGGAACCGGTGCCCGGCAGCAGCGGGAGGATCTGTGCGCTGTCGCGGGCGTTGTCGAGGACGATCAGCACGCGTCGGTCGGCCAGCACGCTGCGCAGCAGGGTGGAACGGTCGTCCGTACCGCTGGGCAGCGGCTGCCCGTCCGTTCCGAGCGCCGCCGGGGACAGGTCGTCCAGCAGGCCGGCCAGCACCTCGTGCGTCCCGCGGGGGGTGCCGGTGCCGAAGCCGCGCAGGTCGAGGTGGAGCTGGCCGTCGGGAAACCTGTCGCGCAGCAGGTGCGCGGCATGGACGGCGAGCGCGCTCTTGCCCACCCCGCCCATGCCCGTGACGGTGACCACCAGCGGGCCGTTCCCTTCGGCCGCCTGCTCCAGGAGGTGACACAGCCGGTCCGACTCCGCCTGGCGGCCGGTGAAGGACGCGGCGTCCGCGGGCAGTTGGGCTGGCACGGGGCCACGGGGCGCGACGAGGACCGGGACGACGGCCGGGCGGGCCGCGGCCGTCGCCGGGGCGGCCTGGATGTCGGCCGCGACCGGCGCCAGCAGGCCCGGGTCGGAGGTGAGGATCTGCTGGTGGACGGTGCGCAGCGCCGGTCCGGGGTCCACGCCCAGCTCCTCGGCCAGGGCCGCCCGGACCGTCTCGAACGCGGCGAGCGCCTCGGCCTGGCGCCCGCCGCGGTACAACGACGTGACGAGCAGGGCCTGCAGTCCCTCGTGGAGCGGGTGGTGCGCGGCCCAGCGGGCCAGTTCCGGGGTGATCGCGGCGTGCCGGCCCAGCTGCAGTTCGGCCTCGAAGCGGGATTCCAGGACCTGCAGGTGGGACTGGGTCAGCTGCTCGACCTCGGCCTCCAACGCGTGCAGTTCCGGCAGGTCCGACAACGGCCGTCCGCGCCACAGCGTCAGCGCCGCGCCCGCGTGCCCGGCGGCGGCCGGCCAGTCCTTCCGCGCACGGGCCTCGCGTGCGGCCACGAGGAGGTCCGTGAAGTCACGGACGTCCGACTCGCCCTCATCCACCCGTAGCAGCAGCCCGTTGCGGGCGGACTGCAGCCGCGGCACACCGTCCGCGTGGAGGACCCGTCGCAGCCGCAGCGCCTGGTTGTGCAGCGACGATATCGCCGCCGCCGGCGGCGTCTCACCCCACAGGGCGCGCTGAAGGGCGTCGAAGGACACCGCGCGGTTGGCCCGGAACACCAGCGCGGCCAACAGTGCGCGCCCCTTCGGGCCACCCACCGGCAGCACCCGGTCGTCCTGACGGACCACGAGGGGCCCGAGCAGGCTGAAGCGCATGAGTCACCCGATTCGGAACCAGCGCCACAGGGAGCGCCTGCATGGATCAACGGCAGGACGGATGGTATCCGCTGGTTGACGGTCAGGCATCGAGGGGTTGCTGTCGGCGAGGACAGCAGGTCAGGCGCCCTTTGCGGGCAGCGGTGGGCAGCATGCGGACGAGTCGGTCGGGGCGGACCGGGGGTGCCGGCAGTGGCCGCGGCACCCGCCGTGCCGCCCGCCGCCGGGTACGGCGAGGGGGCCCGCGGAGCTTTCCGCGGGCCCCCTCGGGGTGGTGGACGGTCAGGTGGTGGTGTAGAGCTTGTTCACCTCGTCGGCGGTCAGGGCGTACGGGTAGGTCCGGACGTCGGTGATGGCACCGCTGGTGAAGTTGCTGTACCCGGTCGTGTCCACGCCGGGACCGGCGGAGGCGCCGATGGAGAGGCCGTTGGGCGCGTGCCAGGGGCTGGTGTTCGAGACCGAGCCCTTGTACTGGCCGTTGACGTACAGCGACAGGGCGTGGGTGTCGACGCTGTAGGTCGCGGTGACCAGGCTCCAGCCGAGGGCCGCGTTGCCGGGCGCGACGGTCCCGACCCAGTTGGTGCTCGGGTTGTCGCTGGTGGTGGCGCTGACGCCCCAGTTGGTGTTGCTTGCCCCGCCCTCCGCGTTGAGCCAGAGGTAGAACGCCTGGTGGTTGCTGCCGCCCTCGGACAGGATCGTCTGGTCGCCGGTCGGCAGGGAGGCGAGGTTGACCCAGGCGGACACCGTGTAGCTCTGCGCGGTGTCCACCACCGGGGCGGAGGTGCGCAGGTAGCCGCTGCCGGCGGCGAAGTTGGCCGCGCCGTTGGCGGTGTTGTTGCGGCCGGTGGTCCAGCCGACGTTCCCGTAGACGGTCGCGGGGCTCAGGCTGCTGGTGTCGGCGGCGACGCCGTTGCTGGTGCTGGCCTGGGTGAGCTGCCACCGGTCCTGGCCGAAGCCGGTGTTCAGGACGACGTTGGTGGCCGTCCAGGTGTAGCCGGGGTTGCAGGTGGAGCCGGTGACCGGAGAGTTGGGGTAGCCGGTCCAGATCCGGACGTCGTGGGAGGTCGTGACGCCCCACAGGGTCGGGTGGCCGCCGCCGGTCAGGTCGCCGTCCGAGCCGACGTACGGGTAGCCGGCGCCGGTGACGCCGCATCCGATCAGGGTGTTGCTGGCGAGGCTGGTGAACGTCGGGAAGGTGGAGGTGCCGCCGTACTTGCCGGTGACGGTGACGTTCCCGGGGGTGAAGGTGTAGCCGCGGACGTCACCGGACGAGTTGTTGCGCGCCCACAGGCCGGGGCGGCCCGAGCCGTTCCAGTCCCCGGGAGAGATCAGGTTCCAGCCCTTCCAGCCGGTGTAGGTGAGGTTGGTCGGGGAGCCGAGCTGGCCGTCGCCGACCGCCGGGTAGAACCACAGGGCGCCGTCGCCGTCCGGGCTGGTCTCGATGGTGAACAGGCCGGTGCGGTCGAAGAAGGTGCCGGCGTTGAGGTCGGTGTGCGAGGGGTCGCCGCTGGCGGCGATCTCCAGGACGGTCGACCAGTCGGCCGCGTAGCCGGTGCACGGGGCCGCGGTGCCGCCGCCCTTGGTGGCGACGGTGGGGTCGCAGGCCGGCTTCGTCAGGGGGGTGCGGTTGTCGAAGACGCCGGGGACGGCGGTGTTGTTGCCCGGGGCGTTCGGGTACCAGTAGAGGTTCTTGTCGCCGGGCTTGTGGACGATCAGGTCGTCCACGTTCCTGCCGCCGCTCAGGCTGCCGCGGTGGGTGGTCTTGTAGCCGGTCCACGGGTCGGCGCCGGGGTTGGCCGCGTCGTAGTTGGGCGTGCCGGCCTGCCTGGCGGACACCAGGACGGGCGGCGCGGTCTCCAGCGGGTTGCCCGGGACGGCGTAGGCACGGAGGTTGCCGGAGGCGTCCGGGGTGACGATCTTCGGCACGCCGTCACCGGTGACGTCACCGAAGACCGGCGCGTTCCCCTTCGGGTTCCACGGCACGTAGAACGAGTAGGCGGCGATCGGCGAGAGGTTGCCCGCGTTGTCCTCGGCCTGGGCGTAGACGATGTTGGTGCCCCAGTGCGTCGCCGTCACCGGCAGCTGGCCGCTGGGCATCGAGGAGCCACACTGCCAGGAGCCGTCGGCGATCTGCGGGTCCCAGCCGTAGCGGACGCAGGCCACGCCGGAGGAGTCGAATCCGCTCGGGGCCGGGTCGGTGGCGGTGAAGGGGACGTACCCCTGCTGACCGACGTAGATCTGCTGGGCCTGGCCGCTGCCGGAGGGCACGAACTGCTTGGTCGGGTCGGTCACCGCGCTGTAGGCCAGCTGCGGCGGGGTCAGGTCGACCCGGAAGTGGCAGACCGCGCCCGGGCCGGACCACGGCACGCCCGACACGCCGTCGAAGGCGTACATGTACCAGCCGTACGCGTGGCCGTCCTTGAGGGTGCCCGCCGGGAGCGTGGCGGTGGCCGTGCCGTTGTTGGCGGTCAGGCCGGTCTGGCCCCAGAAGACGTTCGGCGAGCCGCTGACGCTGTCGTCCCAGACGCTGCCCTGGCCCCACAGCTGCTGCTGGACGGAGCTGGACACCGTGGCGGTCAGGCTGACGGCGTTCGCCTGGTCGCTGCCCGCGCCGAGCCAGCCCCAGCTGCCGATCGGGCTGCTGTCGCAGGCCTGGTTGGTCGCGGACGGGCTGGCCGTCCGCGGGCTCGGCGAGACGGCCTCGTTGGTCGGCACGTTCGGCGTGCGGTCGTAGGTGATTGCCAGCGACGGCTGGTAGGCCAGCCGCTTCAGGCCGTTGGCGTCGGACTCGTTGCCGTAGACGCCGAAGGTGATCGTGCCGTTGCTGGTGTTGGCGTTCGACTGGACCGCGCTGGTGACGGTGTAGCTGAACGGCACGTTGGGGTAGCAGCCGGTCTGGCCCGAGCCGGGCACCGGGTCCGTGCCGAGCGAACCGCCGATCTGCGACGGCTGGTTGCTCCAGACGGTGCTGCTGTCGATCGGGCCGGTCTGGTACAGGCTCAGCGGATAGGTGGTGCTGCAGCTCCAGCTGGCGGAGCTGTACTCCTGGAGGTTCATCGTCGCCGAGCCGATGACGGCACCGGTGAGGCCGCTGACGTTGAACTGGTAGAAGGAGCGCTCGACGTCGTTGGGCGAGCAGCTGCCGCCGGCGGCGTAGTAGCCGCAGAGGCCCACACCGGGGTAGTCGGAGTCGTTGGGGCCGGTGTGCATCCAGTTGGGTGTGCTGTGCGCGGACTGCACCCAGGTGTACGCGTACGAGTTGGCGGTGACCGGCTGGAAGTCCGGGTCGATGTAGTACGGCGCCGTGCCGTGCGCCAGCAGGTCCTTGTCGGGCGCCAGGTCGATGCCCTTGGCGTTCGCGGTGGCCGGCAGCTGGGCGACCTTGGCGCTGCGGCCGGGCGCGGCCGGGTCGCTGACCTCGTGCGCCGCGGCACCGTCCGCCGGGGCGGCGGCGGCCGTGCGCGGCCGGGCGCCGGCGGAGCCGGTGGAGCTGTCCCACATCGAGGGCGCGGAGGACGCCCAACGCGGCTTTCCGTCCGCCGACTTGGCGACCAGGCTGCCGTCCTTGCCGCCGCTGACCGAGATGCCCTCGCCCGCGACGTCGAAGTGCAGCGTCGCCAACCGCGGGTCGGCCGCGGCCGCCTGGGTCTTCACGACCAGGACGGTGCGCAGGCCGCCGGCCTTGGTGGCGGTGACCTTGAGGTCGGTGTCGGGGGCGACGGAGGGGTAGAGCAGGCTGTCGCCGCTGACGGTCGGAGCCGGCAGCTTGAACGGCGCGGTGAGCGAGAGCTTGCGGCCGTCCGCGTCGGTGAGCGTGGCGAGCGGGCCGTCGCCGCCCTTGGACAGCACGAGCGGCGCGACCGAGACCTTCGGCGAGAAGGTGCCGTCCGCGTTGGCGGCCAGGCCCGCGTCCAGGGCGGCCCAGCCGCCGCCCCGCTTGACCCGCTGCTGATCGGGGTGGGAGGTCAGCCGCAGGTGGCCTTCCGGCGTCGCCACGGTCTCGCTGGACTCGGTGGTCAGCGAGTCGATCGGGACGTCCTGGTGGGTGGCCTTCGCCTTGGCGATCGCGCGGCCCGCCGCGTCGGCCTCCGGGACGTCCTTGCGGTGCTGCGCGTCGGCCGCCGCGACGGCGCTGGGGGACGGCCGGCCCGCCGGCGCGTCGGCGACCGCCGAGGGTATCGGGACGGCTGAGGCGACCAGCAGGGCCGCTGCGGCGGCGAGCGGCCGCGACAGCGCGCGCCCGCGTGTGCGTTGTCTGTTCACGCGACCGATGGTGACCTGCGGCGTTCACGATCCGATCATCGCCGCGGTGATCGGATCGTGAACGCCGCGCGCGACGATGGCGGGCCGCGCGCGCCCCCGGGAGGCGGGCGAACGCGACGGTCAGATCGATCAACTCATGGAGGGATTGTGCCAGTGTCGCACGTTCCTGAGCCACGCTCACGAACGATTCGTGGTGTCAGAGACAGGGTCGTGGCGGTCACCGCCGCGGCCCTGCTCGGTTCGATGCTCGTGCCGGTGCCGTTCGCCGCGGCCGCCGGCCCGGACTACTCGCGGACCTGGGAGCCGCCGAACACGCCGCTGGCGAAGACGGCGTCGGTCAAGGGCAAGGACGTCGCCCCGGTTCCGGTGACCAAGCCGGCTCACCCGGTGCCGCCGGCCTGGCATCCGCCGTCCGCGAAGCATCCGTACCCGCAGGGGCACGCCGGCGTCCGGCTGGGCAGTGCGCCCTCGGCGGCCGCGGGCTCCGCGGCCGGTGACGAGAGCGCGGCGACGGGGCTGCCGGTCGCGCTCGCGCCGCTCGCCGGGTCACCGGTGGCCGGGCAGAGCGTCGACGTCGACGTCGCGGACAGCCGGAGCACGTCGGCCGCCGGCATCGCCGGCCTGGTGGTGCAGCTGTCGCAGCCCGGCAAGTCCGAGGCGGGCCGGGTCCGGCTGTCGATCGACGCGGCCGGGGTCGACGGGCTGTTCGGCGCGAACTGGGCCTCACGCGCCCGGCTGGTCCTGCTGCCCGACTGCGCGGTCGTGGCGCCCAAGGTCGCGGGCTGCCTCAAGCAGACCCCGCTGGAGTCGCACTTCGACCCGGCCACGAAGAAGATCGTCGCCGACGTCGCACTGCCCGGCAACGACGGCAAGCCGCACACCAGCATCCAGTCGCTGACCGCCACGGCGGCCACGACCTCCACCACCGTCGGCGTGGTCTCCGGAACCTCCAGCGGCGCCGGCACGTACTCCGCCACCTCGCTCAACCCGTCGCAGTCCTGGACGGCCGGCAGCTCCTCGGGGGCGTTCACGTACGGCTACCCGGTGCAGGTCCCGCCGGCCCTGGGCGGGTCGGCGCCGGCGGTCTCGCTCGGCTACGACTCGTCGTCGGTGGACGGCAAAACCTCCTCGACGAACTCCCAGGCGTCCTGGATCGGCGACGGCTGGGACTACCAGCCCGGTTTCGTCGAGCGCTCCTACCAGTCGTGCGCGAACGACGGGATCACGGGCTCCGGTGACGAGTGCTGGGCGGGTGCGAACCTGACCCTCTCGCTGGCCGGCCACTCCGGTCAGCTCGTCCCGGACGACGCCTCCTGCACCTCCGGTGCGCCGGCCGCGACGGAGCAGTCGGCCTGCACCTGGCGGCTGAAGGGCGACGACGGCACGAAGGTCCAGTTCCTGACCGGCGCCACCAACGGCACCTGGAACGGTTCCTACCTCAAGCTCACCGACACCGGCGGCACGGTGTTCTACTTCGGCCTCAACCACCTGCCGGACGCGAACGGCAACCCGACCACGATCGGCGCCGACAGCGGCTCGGCGTGGACCGTCCCGGTGTTCTCCCCGAACTCCGGCGACCCGTGCTACGACAGCACCAAGGGCAAGGCGTCCTGGTGCCAGGCGGCCTGGCGGTGGAACCTCGACTTCGTCGTCGACCCGCACGGCAACCTGACCACCTACACCTACACCCCCGAGACGAACGACTACGCGCTGGGCGGCGGCCAGAACAACGGCTCCGGGACCAACCAGTCCTACACGCGCGCCGGCGTGCCGGCCACGATCGGCTACGGCCAGCGGCTCTCCGACCAGCTCGGCGCCAACGGCTCGTACAGCCCGGCCGCGAAGATCGTCTTCACGGTGGGCGAGCGCTGCGTCACCTCCACGACGGCCTGCGACCCCTCGCAGCGGACCAACGCGAACGCGGCCAACTGGCCGGACGTCCCGCTGGACCAGCAGTGCGACGGGACCAGCACCTGCACCAACTACGGGCCGTCGTTCTGGACCACCAAGTGGCTGAACGGCGTCACCACGATGATCCGGGTCAAGGGCGCCTACCAGACGGTCGACTCGTACGCGCTGAACCACCAGTTCATCGACGTCCAGAACGCCACCGAGAACACCCAGGTCCCGTGGCTCGCCTCGGTCCAGCGAACGGGCCAGGACAGCCAGGCCTCCGGCAACGCCGTCCAGCTGCCGCCGGTGTCGTTCACCGCGCAGCTCCTGCCCAACCGGGTCGACGGCTCCAACCTGGTCCCGGCCCCGCCGGCGTACAACCGCCCGCGCATCCAGCTGGTCACCACCGAGACCGGTTCGACCATCGGCGTCAACTACCCTCCCGCCGCCTGCTCACGCACCGGCAACGTGATGCCGGCCTCCGCGGACAGCGACACGCTGTCCTGCTTCAACGTGAAGTGGTACCCGCCGGGTTCGGCCGCCGGCGCCGCACCGGTCGACGACTGGTTCCTGCGCTACCCGGTCGCCGGCGTGACGGTGAACCCGGGCACCCCGGGCTCGGTCCCGCAGACCACCGCCTTCACCTATGGCAACGCGGCCTGGCACCGCAACGACTCCCCGCTCACGCAGGACGTCACCCGCACCTGGGACCAGTTCCGCGGCTACGCCGGCGTCACCACCGTCGCCGGCAGCGGCACCGACGGGCCCAAGTCGCAGAAGGCCACGACCTTCTACCAGGGCATGGACGGCGACCTGCTCGCCAACGGCACCACCCGCAGCATCACCGTCGCGGGGCCGATGAGCACGGCGGTGACCGACTCCGACTGGCTGTCCGGCCAGACCCTGGAGTCCGACGCCTACGACCAGTCCGGCGGCACCATCACCTCGTACGCGGTGAACACCTCCAGCGGTCCGGTCACCACGGCCACCCACGCCCAGGGCAGCCTGCCCGCCCTCATCGCCCGCTACGCGGCGACCACGACGGTGGGCACCTCGAAGGCGCGCAAGGCGGACGGCACCTGGAGCACCTCCACCACGACCACCACCACCGACAGCGCGCACAACAACCGGCCGACCACCAAGCTGAACAGCGCGGACGGACTGCCGGACGTCTGCGACAAGTACACCTACGCGACCGGCACCAACCCGCAGCAGACCGACCTGCTGTCCCGCACGATCGTGGAGACCGGCACCAACCCCTGCACCGCCCAGGCCCTCCAGCCCAACACCGTCTCCGCCACCCGCACGCTCTACGACGGACTCCCCTTCGGGCAGGCCGGAGCGGTCGGCGACCCGACCGGATCCCAGGTCCTCGACAGCTGGGACGCGAGCGGCAGCCCGGTCTACCCGACCGTCCAGACCAAGACCTTCGACGCCTACGGCCGGGTCACCGCCGTCACCGACCCGTTCTCCACCGACAACGCCCACCCCAACGGCGCGACCACCACCACCGGCTACTCCGCCGCACAGACCGGCGAGTTGCCGACCGGCACCACCGTCACCACCCCGGCCCCGGCCGGCGCCGGTGACGCGAGCACGGGCCGCACCACGACCACGACGCTGGACAGCGCCCGTGCGCTGCCGACCGCGGTCACCGACCCCAACAGCCGCACGACGCACGAGGCCTACGACCAGCTCGGCCGCCTCACCGGCGTCTGGCTGCCGGGCCAGCCCACCACGTCCAACGCGAACAAGACCTTCGCCTACTCCCTTCCGGGCATCGTCAACGGCAACGCGGTGCCTCCGACGGTCACCACCTCCACGCTCAAGCAGACCGGCACCAGCTACCTCGTCAGCGTCGAGATCATGGACGGCCTGAGCCGATCGGTCCAGACGCAGTCGACTCCCGCGATCTCGGCCTACACCGGGCGGGTGATCACCGACACGGTGTACGACTCGCAGGGCCGGGTGACCCGCGCGAACGCCGCCTGGTACAACAACGACACCGCGCCGGCCCCGACGCTCTACCGGACGACCACGGGCCAGGTCCCGAACCAGACGTACAACGTCTACGACGGCCAGGGCCGCCCGGTGACCACCCAGTTCATCGCCTTCGGCGTGGTGCAGAGCACGACCAGCACCGGGTACCCGGGCGCGGACCGCACCGACGTGACGCCGCCCGCCGGCGCGACGCCGACCTCCACCGTCACCGACGCCCGCGGCCGGAAGACCCAGCTCTGGCAGTACCGGACGGCCACCGCCACCGGTACCCAGACCGACGCCGACGTGACGTCCTACACCTACACGACGGACGGCCACCTCGCCACGCAGAAGGACGCCGCCGGCAACACCTGGAGCCACAGCTACGACCTGCGCGGGCGTGAGGTCTCCGCGTCCCACCCGGACACCGGCACCACCACCAGGGCGTACGACCCGGCGGGCCGGCTGGCCTCCGTGACCGACAACCGCAACCAGACCGTCACCTACACGTACGACCTGCTCGGGCGCAAGACCGGCTCCTACGCGGGGTCGGTGAGCTCGGCCAACCAGCTGACCGGCTTCACCTACGACACGGTCCTGCCGGGCCGGCTGGCCACCTCCACCCGCTACACCGGCGGAGCCTCCGGCAACGCCTACACCACCTCCTTCGACGCCTTCGACACCGGCTACCACCCCACCCAGACCACCACCACGATCCCCGGATCCGAGATCGGCTCCACCACCCCGTTCAAGTACGTCTACAACGCCGGCTACGACCCGATCACCGGCGCACTGACCTCCGACAACCGCTCGGCGGTCGGCGACATCGCCACCGAGGAGGTCGACTACACGTACGACGTCAACGGTCCGCTGCTCACGTTCGGCGCCTTCGGCGGTGCCACGTACGACGTCGGCTCGGCCTGGGACGCCTACGGACGCAACACCCGCTCCACCGTGAACCCGTGGGGCACGCAGATCGTCGTCACCAACACCTACGACGAGTCCACCGGCCGCCCGCTCACGCAGTACGTGGACAAGCAGACCGCCGCCACCGGCGCCGTCCAGCAGCTCACGTACGCCTACAACGCGGCGGGCCAGCTGACGGCCGTCCGCAACATCCCGGACAACACGCCGTCGTCCACCGACCTGCAGTGCTTCGGCTACGACTACCTCAACCGGCTGACCACCGCCTGGTCGGACACCGGCGCGCTCACCCAGGCCACCCAGCCCACGGTCGGCGGCGTCGGCTCCTGCGCCAACGGCACGCCCACCAGCGGCGCCCAGGCGCCCGCCAGGACGACCGTCGGAGGACCGGCCGCCTACTGGCAGAGCTACGGCTACGACCTGACCGGCAACCGGACCCAGCTCGTCCAGCACGACCCGTCCGGCGACACCACCAAGGACGCGACCACCACCCAGACCTTCCCGGCCGCGGGCACCACCAACACCGGCACCGGCGGACCGCACGCCCTGTCCACCGCCAGCACCGTCGTCAACGGCAACACCACCGTGTACGCCCACGACACCTACGACGCGGTCGGCAACACCGCGGGCCTCTACACCTACGCGACCGGCACGACCACCCTCGGCTGGACGGCCGAGGACCGGCTCGACACCGTCAACCCGGCCGTCCAGATCACCGGCGTCGGTGGCAAGTGCCTCTACCTCCAGAACAGCAGCAGCGCGGCCGGCACCCCGGCGGCGATCGCCGGTTGCACCAGCTCTCCCGCCGAGAAGTTCAACACCACCGGCAACGTCCTCAAGGTCTACGGCCAGTGCCTGACCGCCATGGGCACCACGGCCGGCTCCGCGATCCAGCTCCAGTCCTGTGACGGGAGCGCGGCGCAGACCTGGACGAGCCGCTCCGACGGCACCCTGCTCAACGCCGCCGCCAACCGCTGCCTCGCCGTCCCCGGTGACGTCACCGCGGACGGCACCCTGCTGGCCCTCGCCGACTGCGGCACCACCGTCCCGGCCGGCCAGCGCTGGAACGTCGGCGACCAGCACACCGGCTACGTGTACGACGCGGACGGCAACCAGCTCGTCCGCCACGACCCCGGCAAGACCACCATCACCCTCGGTGGTGACGAGCTGGTCTACAACACCACGACCAAGCAGTCCCCCACCGGCGTCCGCTACTACCAGATGCCCGGTGGCATCACGCTGGTCCGCCAGGGCGGCACCGCCACCTACCAGATCAACGACCCGCACGGCACCGGCGCTCTCGCGTTCGACGCCACCGCGCTGACCGAGAGCCGCCGCCCCACCGACCCGTTCGGCAGCCCCCGCGGCACCCAGCCCAGCACCTGGGCCGGCGACCGCGGGTTCGCCGGCGGCACCAAGGACGACGCCACCGGTCTCACCAACCTCGGTGCCCGCGAGTACCAGCCCAGCACCGGCCGGTTCCTCAACCCGGACCCGGTGCTCGGCCCCAACAACCCCCAGCAGTGGAACAGTTACGCGTACAGCAACAACGATCCGGTCAACTCCAGTGACCCCAGCGGCCTCTACACCTGCCGCAACGGCCACGAGGGCTGCGACGCCCACGGAAACGCCTGCGGCAGCGACTGCAGCCCCGAGGCGACCATGGCCGGCGACTGCGTGACCTCGGAATGCAACACCGGCGACGACGTGGTCAACCAGAACCCGGACCACACGTACGACGAGCAGAAGCAGGCCCGCGTCAGCCGGATCCTCAAGCAGGCGCACGACTGGGACGCGCCGCCCAAGCCGGTGACGGTGAAGGGATATCCCCGGTTCCCGAACCAGGAGCGCATGGGCCCGTTGGAGCTGGGCTGGGCCTGGGCCGCCGGATATCTGCCCGACGACGTCTACTTCCTCGACGGTGACTACCTGACGACCGAGGTGAGGAAGCTCCAGCACGTCAAGGACGCGGAGGCGGGGCTCATCAACGGTGGCATCAGCACGATGCCGGTCGGTGAGCAGGTCGTGGACAACTACAGCATCAGCAGTTACCCACAGGAGAAGATCCGCTCACTGTTCTGGCAGGACGTCACCTCGCTGGTCGGAATGCCCAAGCTCTCATCGGACTGGGCGAACGACCGGAGCCACACCAAGATGTTCCTCGGCAGCTTCCAGATGAACTACACGGTCATCGCCCGCGACACGAAGAACGGGGTTTCCACCGTCCAGTTCGAGATCACGAATCCGACCACGGTGGCGTCCGGAACCCGCCCGCCGGGCAGCAGCGGATACTCGGGGAAGAACGCCCAAGCCGGGAGCGCCGATTCGAAGACCGGGAGCTGGCACGACCTGACGGAACACTTCATCTGGACGGAGCAGATCAGATGGCCGAGGTTCGAGCAGCGCTGACCGAACCTCCTGAGTAGTCGCCTCAGAACAGCGGCCCGCCGGACCGACCGGCGGGCCGCTGTCCGCGTCCCGGACCGATCCCTGAGAGACGACCCCTAAGGGCGTGGGCACGCTCGCCGACGGGCATGTCACGGTCGTAGGACAACGCCGTCAGCCGTGAGAAGGTACCAAGCATGAGTGCGATCAAGTTCATCCTCAATGTCATCTGGCTGGTCTTCTGTGGCTTTTGGATGGCTCTCGCCTACACGCTCGCCGGAATCATCTGCTGCGTGCTGATCATCACCATCCCGTTCGGCATCGCCTCGTTCCGGATCGCCGGCTTCATCCTGTGGCCCTTCGGGCGGACCACCGTCGAGCGGCGTGACGCCGGGGTCGCGTCCTGCGTCGGCAACGTGATCTGGTTCGTCTTCGCCGGCTGGTGGCTGGCGCTCGCGCACATCGTCACCAGCATCCCGCTGTTCCTGTCGATCATCGGCGCCCCCTTCGGCTGGGCCAACCTCAAGATGATCCCGGTCTCCCTCATGCCGCTCGGCCGCGAGATCGTCTCCACCGACCGCGAGTGGGGCGCCCGGTAAAGACGACGAACGCCGATGGCCGACGAGGGCGTGCTCCTCGTCGGCCATCGGCGTTCGTGGAGACCGGCGCCCGCTGGGCAGCGCAGGAGGCGTCCGGGTCCCCGATGTCCCGCCCCGACCGGCGCGCGGAGCGTCAGAGGCCGAGGATGCGCAGGGCCTCCTCGCGCATCTCGACCTTGCGGATCTTGCCGGTGACGGTCATCGGGAACTCGTCCACCACATGGACGTAGCGGGGGATCTTGAAGTGGGCGAGCCGGCCGGCGCAGTAGGTGCGGACGGCTTCGGCGGTGAGCGGTTCGGCGCCGTCGCGCATCCGGACCCAGGCCATCAGCTCCTCGCCGTACTTCCGGTCGGGCACGCCGATCACCTGGACGTCGAGGACGTCGGGGTGGGTGTAGAGGAACTCCTCGATCTCGCGCGGGTAGAGGTTCTCGCCACCGCGGATCACCATGTCCTTGATCCGGCCGGTGATGGCGAGGTAGCCGTCCTCGTCCATGACGGCGAGGTCGCCGGTGTGCATCCAGCGGGCGGAGTCGATCGCCTCGGCGGTGCGCTCGGGCTCGCCCCAGTAGCCGAGCATGACGGAGTAGCCGCGGGTGCAGAGTTCGCCGGGCTCGCCGCGCGGGAGGGTGCGGCCGGTGGCGGGGTCGACGACCTTGACCTCCAGGTGCGGGCCGACCTTGCCGACGGTGGCGACCCGGCGCTCGACGGGGTCGTCGGTGCGGGTCTGGGTGGAGACCGGGGAGGTCTCGGTCATGCCGTAGCAGATGGAGACCTCGGTCATGCCCATCCGCTCGATGACCTCCTTCATCACCTCGGTCGGGCAGGGCGAGCCGGCCATGATGCCGGTGCGCAGGCTGCCGAGGTCGTAGCGGTCGAAGTCCGGGTCGGCGAGTTCGGCGATGAACATGGTCGGCACGCCGTACAGCGAGGTGCAGCGCTCGGCGGCGACGGCGGCCAGGGTGGCGCCGGGCTCGAAGGCGGGTGCGGGGATGACCATGCACGCGCCGTGGGAGGTGGCCGCCAGGTTGCCCATGACCATCCCGAAGCAGTGGTAGAAGGGCACCGGGATGCAGATCCGGTCCTGCTCGGTGTAGTCGAGGAGCTCGCCGACGAAGTAGCCGTTGTTGAGGATGTTGTGGTGCGAGAGCGTCGCGCCCTTGGGGAAGCCGGTGGTGCCGGAGGTGTACTGGATGTTGATCGGGTCGTCCGGGGCCAGCTCCCGTTCCCGTTCGGCCAGTCGCTCCGGGTCCACCGCACGGCCGGCCGTGCTGACGGCGTCCCACGCGGGGCTGCCGAGCAGCAGCACCCGCTCCAGCTCCGGGCAGCGCGGCCGGACTTCCTCGATCATGCCGGCGTAGTCGGAGCTCTTGAACCGCTCGGCGGCGACCAGCAGCCGGATGCCGGCCTGGTTCAGCACGTACTCCAGCTCGTGCGAGCGGTAGGCCGGGTTGACGTTGACGAGGATCGCGCCGAGCTTGGCGGTGGCGTACTGGGTCAGCGTCCACTCGGCGCAGTTGGGCGCCCAGATGCCGACCCGGTCGCCCTTGGCGATCCCGAGCTCCAGCAGGCCGAGGGCCAGCGCCTCGACGTCGTCGGCGAACTGGGCGTACGTCCAGCGGCGGGCGGTGGCGCGGTCGACCAGGGCGTCGCGCTCCGGGAAGGCGCGCACCGCGCGGTCCAGGTTCTCCCCGATGGTGTCCCCGAGCAGCGGGACGTCCGAGACTCCGGAGGAGTAGCTGCGCGGGGTCGGCGTGGTCGGCACGTTCTCGGGACTCCTCGGTCGGCGATGCGGACGGCGATACGGTCGGCGACGCGGGCGGCGATACGGTCGGCGGCCGCGGTGGGCCGGGGACCATCGTCGCGGTCCGGGCCGTCCGACGCCACCCCCGAACGGGGGTGCGGCGATGCCGTCGGACACGGCGGTGGGGCCGCCGTCGTGGTCGACGGCGGCCCCACCAGTGAGCGAGGAGCGCTCGGGTCAGGCGTTGATGCAGGTGTTGCCGATCGCCGGGTTCAGGGCACCGAGCACGTTGACCGTGTTCCCGCAGATGTTGATCGGGATGTGGATCGGGACCTGAATCACGTTGCCGGACAGCACGCCGGGCGAGCCGATCGCGGCACCGGTGGCCGTCGCGTCGGCCGCGGCGGTGCCGGCACCGGCGAGGACGGCGACCGCGGCGAGGGCGGTGGCGGCGAGGGTCGTGCGAATACGCATTGCGTCACTCCTTGTGAGGGTGGCGAGAATCCGTGTGACGATCACACTCGCGATCGATCTCACTCGACGCGGAGCCCGCCACGCCGGGATTGGTCCAACGGCGGGCGTGTCGCACCGCCCGCCGCTCGACCGCTCCCCGCTCAGCCCAGCGCCGCCAGCAGCGACTCCGCAGGTCCCAGCCCCGGCTCCGCCGCCAGCGCCCGGCGCAGCAGCACCCGGGCCTGCGCCGCGTCCCCGGCCCGCAGCGCGGCCAGCGCCGCGTTGTAGTCCATCCGACCGGCGTAGCGCAGCCGCGCCAGCGCCGTCAGGTCCTCCCGGCAGGACGGGCAGCGCAGCGACTGCGGGTCCGCCGCGACCCGGCACTGCGGGCACCCCACCTCGATCGGCTCCACCGGAGCCGCACCCAGCTCGCTCATCGCGGACCGGCCTCCTCCGGACGGACCGGCCCCAGCGACTCGGCCGCCGGCTCGCTGCCGAGCTCCCGCTCGGCCTGCGCGTACAGCTCCAGCAGCGCCGACATGTGCCGGTTGACCTCCTCCATGTTCGCGGCTTCCACCGCCTCGTCCAGCCCGCGCAGGTGCGCCCGCATCTGCTGGGCGAGCAGCGGCGAGACCAGGTTCTGGTTCACGTACACGTTGCACATGGTCAGCATGCGCATGGTGTGGCCGAGCGAGTCGCACAGGTCGTCGGCCCGCTGGGCCGCGCGCATCGCGCCCTCCCAGTCGGCCTCCTCGCGGCGCAGCCGCAGCTCGGCGGCCACCGAGCGCAGCCGGTCGAGGTCGCTCGGGTCCAGGTGCTTCTCGCAGTAGCGGATGAACAGGCTCAGGTACGCCTCCGAGCCGCGCACCCAGCGCTGCGCCTTGAGCTGGCGCTGCGCCCGCTCCAGCGCCTCGTCGACCGACTGGCCGCGGGTCTGCCCGGCGGCCAGGTCGTCGAGGGTGTTCATCAGTCGCTGGGCCTCGCGCATCTCGGCCTCGGTCAGCTCCTTGCCCCAGCGGTCGGTGAAGGTCTCGATCTGCCGCTGCTGCTCCTCCACCTGCACCTTCAGCTCGGGGTCGAGGGTGGCCCGCTCCAGCTTGACGGTCTTCTCGGCGCCGCCGTGGATGCGCACCGAGAGGGTGATGGTGCGGTCCCGGTCGAGGCCGAAGGAGACCTCCACCGGGGTGCGGCCGCCCAGTCCCTCGGGCAGCCGCAGGGTGAGGTGGCCGATCAGCTCGTTCTGCTGCGCGATCTCGTACTCGCCCTCGTAGACGGCGACTTCGAGCCGCTGGCGGCCGCTGCCGGAGACCACGAACTCCCGGCTGACCGGCGAACTCGTCGGGTAGCTGGTGTTCTTGGGGATCATGACGGCCATCCGGCCGTCGTTCAGCTCGATCCCGAGGTTCTTCGGGGTGATGTCGTACGGGTTGGTGACCTGCATCAACTCGCCGCAGCCCGGGCAGACTTCGGTGCCCGGCGGATTCACCCGCGCGCAGCCGGAGCAGCGCAGGCCGACGTCCTCGGCGGCGGTGGACGCCACCCGGGTGTGGCCGGGGGCGGCCGAGTTCAGCGCCTCGCCGCACAGGTCGCAGGCGGTGACGCCCGGGGCGGCCGGGGTGCCGCAGCGCGGGCAGTTGTCGACCCGGACGACGGTCGCGGCCTGCGACTGCTTGGGGACGACCGCCCCGCCGGTGCCCGAACCGGCCAGCTCCCGGCCGCACTTGGGGCAGTCGGCGGCCGCGGCGTCGACCGGGACGTAGCAGCCGGGGCAGGACACCCGGTCGCCGCCGAGCAGCGTGGTCGCGCAGTTGGCGCAGTTGGAGGCGGAGAGGTCGCCGGGGGCCCGGCACTCGGGGCACTCCACCTCGCCGACCAGGGCGGACTGCACGGCGGCACCGAGCGCCACGCACTGCATCGGGTTGACCCCGTACCGGATCCGGCGGGTGCCGAACACCTCGCCGAGGCGGCGCGAGACCAGCGGGATCGCGGTCGAGCCGCCGACCAGCACCACCTCGTCGATGTCGCCCACGGTGAGGTTGGCCTGCATGATCGCCTTGTGGGTCAGCTCGATGGTGCGCTCGATCTGCGCCTCGATCAGCTCCTCGAAGCGGGCCCGCTCGAACTCGGTCTCCAGCACCAGCTGTCCGGCGCCGAGGCCGGGCAGGATCACCTCGGAGGACTCCTGGTTGGAGAGCTCGATCTTGATCGTCTCGGCGGTGGAGGCGATCTTCGGGCGGTCCCGCAGGTCCGGCTGGTAGTCCGAGCCGTACTCCTCGCGGATGTCCTCCAGCAGCGCGGTGGTGATCGCCCGGTCGAAGTCGTCGCCGCCGAGCAGGTTGTCGCCCTCGATGCCGAGCACCGAGACCGAACCGGGCACCAGCAGCAGGATCGAGATGTCGAAGGTGCCGCCGCCGAGGTCGTAGACCAGGACGGTCCGGCCCTCGTCGCCCGCCTCCGAGGTGATCCCGTACGCGAGCGCGGCGGCGGTCGGCTCGTTGATGATCCGCAGCACGTGCAGGCCGGCCATCCGGCCCGCCTCCTGGGTGGCGGCCACCTGCCGCTCACCGAAGTACGCCGGGACGGTGATGACGGCCCGGTGGAAGGGCTCGCCGAAGCGCTGCTCGGCGTCCTCCTTGAGCCGGTGCAGGATGATCGCGGAGATCTCGATCGGCGTGTAGGAGCGGCCGTTGAACCAGACGTTGACGTCGCCGTCGGTGCCCGCGGTGACCTTGTAGTCGACCTCCTTGAGCGCCGCCTGCACCTGTGGGTCCTTGAACTTGCGGCCCATGAAGCGCTTCACCGAGCGGATCACGTTGGCGCCGTCGATGGCGATCCGGCTGCGCGCGGTGGAGCCCACCAGCAGCTCGCCCTTGCGGCCGCTGCCGACCACGGAGGGCGTGGCCTCCTGGTTCTGCCGGTTGAAGATGATCTCCGGCTCGCCCCGGCGCAGGTGGGCGACCACGGAGTTGGTGGTTCCCAGGTCGATGCCGAGTGTGCGGTACATGTCGTTCCCCTCTTGCCGCTGGTGGGCTGGCTACTTCTTGCGCTTGCGGCCGCTGCGGGTCCGGACCCGGGGCTGGACCCGCCGGTCCCGCGCGGCGGCGGGTGCGGGCTCGGCGGGCTCAGCCGGCTCGGCGGGCCGCGGTTCGGGCGCGGCGTCCGCCGGCTCCTCGTACACCGAATCGGCGTCCGGCTCCGGCACGGCAACCGGCGCGGCGACCGGCTCCGGCGCCGGATCCACCCGCGGATCGGGGGACTTGGCGGCGACCACCACCTGCGCCCGGCGCAGCACCTCGCCCTTCCACATGAACCCGTTGACCACCGTCCGCACCACCGTCTCCGGCGCCACCCCCGGCCGCACCTCAGTGCCGACGATCTCGGTCGTCGCCGGGTCCGCGAACAGGCCCTCCAGCCGCATCGGCTTCACCTCGGCCTTTCGCAGCCGGCCGAGCATCCGCATCCGGGTCGCCTCGATCCCGGCGCCGCGCCCGAGCGCGACCAGTTCCGGGTCCAGCGCGAGGTCGCCGAGCGCGTCGTCCACCTCGATCAGAGCGCGCAGCAGCTCGCGCTGCTCGGCCTGGGCGGCCCGCTCGGTGTCCGCGAGTTTCCCGCCCAACAGCGAGGCCCGGAACAGCAGTCGGCCGAACAGCTGCTCCAGGTCGGCGTCCTCGACCCCGGGCGGGATCGGCAGCGGCCGGTGGTCCGCGAGCAGGGCTTCGGTGGACGGTGCGTCGGTCATCTGGTCTCCTTCACGGCCATGAGTGTTACGGTGTGCAATGTGACGACTACTCACGTGAGGCGGGCCTTCAAGTTCCGCTTCTACCCGACCGATGCGCAGGCGGCTGAGCTGTCCCGCACGTTCGGGTGTGTGAGGCTCGTCTACAACAAGGCGCTGGCCGCCCGGTCCGAGGCATGGGCGATGCACCGGGAGCGGGTCAACTACAACGCCACCTCGGCGATGCTGACGGAGTGGAAGAGAACCGAGGAGCTGGCGTTCCTCTCCGAGGTCTCGTCCGTGCCGCTCCAGCAGTCCCTGCGCCACCTGCAGGGGGCATTCTCCAACTTCTGGCAGAAGCGGGCGAATTACCCCCGGTTCAAGTCGAAGAAGAAGCCCTGCGACAGCGCCGAGTACACCACCTCCGCGTTCCGGTACCGGAACGGCCGCCTCACGCTGGCGAAGATGGCGCAGCCGCTGGGCATCGTGTGGTCCAGGCCGCTGCCCGAGGGCGTGTCGCCGTCCACGGTAACCGTCAGCCGGGACGCGGCCGGGCGCTGGTTCGTCTCGATGCTGTGCGACGACTCCGATATCAAGCCACTGCCCGTGCTGGATACGGCGGTGGGGATCGACGCTGGTATCACCAGCCTGGTGACGCTCTCCACCGGCGAGAAGATCACCAACCCCAGGCACGAGCGCCACGACCGCGAACGGCTGGCCAGGGCCCAGCGGGGGCTGTCCCGCAAGGCCAGGGGATCGAAGAACCGGGAGAAGGCCCGGGTCAAAGTCGCCCGTATCCACGTGGTGATCGCCGACCGGCGCAGGGACTTCCTGCACAAGCTCACCACTCGACTCGTCCGCGAAAACCAAACGGTCGTGATCGAGGACCTGACCGTCCGCAACCTGCTCAAGAACCACGAGCTCGCCCGTGCCATCAGTGACGCGAGTTGGACCGAGCTGCGGGCCATGCTGGAATACAAATGCGCCTGGTACGGCCGGGAGCTGATCATCGTCGACCATTGGTTCCCCAGCTCCAAGCTGTGCAGCGCGTGCGGCGCCATCGCCGCGAGCATGCCGCTCAAGGTCCGTGAGTGGACGTGCGGCTGCGGTGCGGCCCACGACCGGGACGTGAACGCAGCCCGAAACATCCTGGCCGCCGGACTGGCGGTAGCAGCCTGTGGAGACGGTGTAAGACCTCAACGGAGCACTCCGGGCGGGCGGTCGTCAGTGAAGCAGGAAGTCGTCCCACCGCAGCGCACACGCGCAGCGGCTCAGCCGCGAGGCTGAGGGGAATCCCCTCGTTCACGAGGGGAGGAAGTCAATCCGGTACCTCGATCTGCGGCAGGACGGACAGGTCGGCCGCGTAGCGGGCGGGGACGGGCGGTTCGGGGTCGACGCCGGCGGGGGCCGGGTCGGCGAAGTCGGCGGCCAGTTCGGCGCGGTGCAGCACGAGCAGCGCGGCGGCCGGCGGCTGCGCGGGGCGGTCGACCGTCAGCAGCGGTCCGGTGAGCGCGGGCGCGAGCAACTCGGCGGCCCGGTCCACCGGTTCGGGCGGCAGCGGCTGCTGCAGGTCCGCTTCCAGCCGCCGGTCGGGGGCGCGCAGCAGCGCGGCGGCCTCCTGGACCTGCTGGCGGGTGTACCGGCCCGCCCTGGTCGCCGTCCCCACGGCGGCGTTGATCTCGCGCACGCCGGCCGTGAGCGGGATGCCCAGGACTTCGTACGGCGACGGTTCGTGCAGTGGCATGGCGGGCGGTCTCTCTCCTCGGTGTTCACCGGTGGCGGCAGGGACTTGGGCGCACGGTCTACGACGACGGCGGCCGCCGCGCGGTTGCCGCCGCGCGGCCTTCGGTCGCCGTACGGCGGCCCGGCGCCACCGGTAGATCGCGTCCCGTCAGCGCATGCCCTCGATCCGCGACTGCAGGGCGCGCAGCTCGAAGTCCCCCGGGCTGTGCTCGACGGCCTTGCGGATCAGCCGGCGGGCTTCGACCAGCTGCCGGGCGTTGGCCCGCTGGACGGCGTAGGCGCTGTAGACGACGCCGAGTTCGCTGCGCACCGTGTCGGTCTGCTCCGGGTTCTGGACCAGCACGGCCGCCTCCTCCAGCAGCTGGATCGCCTCGCCGTAGCGGCGGTCCTTGAAGTGGCGGGCGGCCTCGCCGCGCCAGACGTTGACCATCAGCCGGCGCAGGTCGGCCGAGTCGTCGAAGGACTTGGCCTTCTGGAGCATGGCGGCCTGGAGGACGAACGAGCTGTCCTTCATGTTGTCCAGCATGTGGTTGGCGAGCATCACGCTGATCCGGCGCGGGGCCTCGCGCCCGGGGTCGCCGTGCCACTCCGGGTCGAACTCCAGGGCTTCGGTCATCAGGCGGATCGCGCCGGTGCGGTCGCCGTCGAAGGCGGCGGCGCGGGCGAGCATGCGCAGGACGAAGCCGAGGCCGAGGCGGTGCTCGGGGTCGGGGTCGAGGGCGACGAGTTCGCGCCAGTGCTCGGCGGCCTCCTCCAGTTCCGCGACCGGGGCGTCGGGCCGGGTGAGCTTGTTGGCCCGGTTGCTGAGGGCGGCCGCCAGGATGTCCCTGGCGGTCGGGTCGCCGGGGGCGAGCCGCAGGCTCAGGCGCACCAGGGCCAGGGCGCGCGGATAGTCCCGGTCCTCGTTGTTGACCTTGCGGGCCCACTGGGCGTAGGTGGCGCCGAGGTCGGCCCGCACGTCCGGGTCCTCGGGGGCCAACGCCTGGGCCTTCTCCAGCAGTTCGACCGCGCCGGCCTGGTCGTCGACGCCGCGCTTGAGCAGCAGCCGGGCGGCCCGGACACCGGACTCGGCGGCGATCCGCGGGGCGTCGGCGGGCAGCGCGAGGCCGGGGAGGGCCTGGGCGCGGGTGAGGCAGTCCAGCACCTCGCGCCAGTCCTGGTTGCGGTGGTGGGCGCGGGCTTGGTCGATCAGGCAGGTGCCGAGCAGGAGGTGCCAGGCGTCGTCCCGCCGGTTCTCGGGCACCGCGTCCAGGGCGGCGACGGCGGCGGCCTGGCGGCCCTGGACCAGCAGGTAGCGCTGCGGGCCGAGGCCGTCGAACAGGTCGAGCGCGCGGGTCAGCGCGGATGGCTCGGAACCGGCGGCGGGCCGGCGCCAGGCACCGACGGCCTGGTCGAACCAGGCACCCCAGTCGGCGAGTTCGGGCTGCTGCCGGAGCAGGCCGTCGAGGGTGGGGCCGAGCGCGAGGCGGCGGGCCGGGCGGCCGGGCGGGGCGATCCGGACGTCCTGCTGGGCGAAGGCCTCGGCGCTGTGCGCCTCCAGGCCGAGCCGCAGCGTCCAGGCCTCGGCCTCGTCGCCGCTGCGCCCGGCGGCCCGGTCCAGGCCGCGCAGGTCCTCCCGGAGCCGGTCGGTGAGCGCGGTACGGGCGGCGGCGAGGCGCTGCGGGTCGACCGGGCGGCCGGTGCCGCGGGCGGACTCCGCCCACAGCTCCTCCTGGTACAGGGCGGCGACCAGGCAGCCGAGGGTCCAGGCCCACACCTCGTCCGTGCCGCGCTCCCCCTCCGCGACGGCCAGCCGGTAGCCGGCCAGGCCGAGGGCGTGCAGCAGCCGGGGGTGGGCCGGGTCCGCGACCAGCAGCGCCCGGTAGGCGTCGAAGGCCTCCCGGTGACGGCCCTCGACGGCGTGTTGGTGCGCCTCGTGCTCGGCGAGCAGGCCGAGCGTGCCGGCCGCCTGCGGATGGGCGGGGGCGAGCAGCAGGGCCGCCCGCAGGTCGCCGGCGGCCGGGCCGGGGCGCCCTTCGGCCAGGGCGGCGCCGGCCCGGCGGACCAGGACGGCGGCCCGGGCGTCGTCGATCCGTGCGACGTCGGACCGCGCGGCGTCGGACCGCGCGGACCGGCGCCCCGGCGGCACCGTCAGGTCGGCCAGGGCCTCGTCCAGACGCCCGAGTTCGGCGCGCAGCAGGGCGAGGTCGAGCCGGACGGGCGCGGCGCCGGCACTGTCGCCGTCACCGTCGCCGTCGCCGTCGCCGAGGGCCTGTGCCCAGGCCGCCAGGACGGGTTCGGCCTGCTCGGGCGTGCCGGCCCGGCGGGCGCAGTCCAGGACGGCGCGCAGCGCGGGGCCGGCGCACCGGGTGCAGCGGGCCGAGGCGGCGCCGGCGGGCGCGTGCGCGTGCTCGGCGCAGCCCGCGCGGCCGCAGCCGCCGCAGGCCGTGGTGGCGGGGCGCTCGCAGTGGGCGCACGGCCCCTGGGCCTCGGCCGGCGCGCCCGCGGCCAGGAAGTGCCGGTACCACTCCAGCGCCCCGGCCCAGTTCCCGGCCCGCTCGGCGAGCACGGCGCGCAGCCGGGCGGCCGCCGGGTCGTCCTCGCCGGTGTCGGCCGCGCCGAGCAGCTTCACCGCGAGCACCGGGCTGCCGGTCGACAGCGCGGCGGCCGCCAGGTGGTAGCGGTCGCGCGGCCCGGCGGTGGCGTGCAGCAGGGTGAGGACGGGCTGCGCCTCGCCCCCGGCGAGGGCCAGGGCCGCGCGCAGCCGGGCCTGCCGGTGGGTGTGGGCGCCGGGCAGCGAGTCGGCGAGGGCGAGGGCGGCGGCGGCCCGCTCGCGCGACTCGGCGTGGTCGCGGCCGGTGAGCAGCAGGTGGGCGGCCTCGCGCAGGGCGGCCTCGCGCAGCGCGGCGCGGTAGCCGGGGGCGTCGGGGTGCTCGGCGGCGGCCCGCTGCCAGAGTTCGCGGGCGGTGACCGGGTCGGTGGCGAGGCGGGTGCGGGCGAGCCGGTCGCGGGCGAGGGCCTGGCGGTCGCGCAGGTCCGGGTCGTCGAGGCCTTCCCAGCGGGCGAGGGCGCCGGCCGGGTCGCCCTGGCGGGCGAGCGCGAGGCCGTGGTGGTAGCCGGCGATCCGGGCCCAGCGGCCGGCGGGCTCGGTGGCGGCCTCGGTGCGCAGCAACGGTTCGGCTTCGGCGGCCTGCCCGGCGGCGAGCAGGGCGGCGCCGAGCCGGACCTTGGCGGGGCGCCAGTCGGGGGCCTGGCCGAGGCCGGCCCGGTAGTCGGCGGCGGCCCGGTAGGGGCGCCCGGCCCGTTCGTGGACCAGGGCGAGGCCGAACCGGGCCGGGGCGAAGGCGGGTTGGGCGGTGAGGGCGGCGGCGAACTGCTCCCGGGCCTGTTCGTCGGCGCCGAGCAGCAGGGCGAGCCGGCCGAGCGCGTAGCGGGGGCGTGGGTCGGTCGGGCTCTCGCCGACGGCGGCCGCGAGGTCGGCCCAGGCGGCGTCGGTGGCGCCGAGCCGCTGCCGGGCGAGGCCGCGGAACAGCAGGCTGTCGGTGCGCAGTGCCGGGCCGCGGCCCCACGGGGAGGGCTCGCCGGGGCCGCGGCGCAGCGCCTCGTCGAAGGCGGCGACGGCGGCCTCGTCGCGGCGGAGGGTGTAGAGCTGGGCGCCCCAGCGGAAGGAGAGTTCGGCGCTGCCGCCGGGGGCGGTGGCGGCGAGCAGTTGCTCGGCCTCGGCGGCCCGGTCGGTGGCGCGCAGCAGGGCGGCGCGGGCGAGCACCGGCCAGTCCCGGCCGGGGAGGGCGGCGAGGGCGCCCGCGGTGGCGTGGTCGCGCTGCTCGGCGGAGCCGTCCCGGCAGAGCTGCTGCAGCCAGGCCTGGACGCGGGCGGCGGCCGCGGCGTCCTCGCCGGACTCGCCGGGTACGGTGCCGGCGCCCGCGGCGGCTTGGAGGAAGGCGAGCACGGGGGCGAGGTCGCCGGTCGGCCCCTGCGCGGTCGGCCCCTGCGCGGTCCGCTCCTCGGCGAGTTGGCGCAGGCCCCAGCGGGGCAGCTGCCGGGCCGGGTCGGCGAGCAGCGGGAAGGCCTCGCGGTAGAGGGCGAGGGTGGCCTGCTGGTCGCCGGTGGGGATGGTGGCCTCGGCCTGGCCGAGCAGGGCGAGGCCGCGGTGCGGCCGCAGCTGCTCGGGCGCGTCGGCGAGCCGCCCCGCGAGCCGGGCGTAGCGGCGGCGGGCCTGGGCGGCCTGCCCGGCGGCGAGGCGCCCGGCGGCGGCCGTGAGGGCCCTGTCGACGGCCTCGGCGTCCAGTGGCCGCCGTCTGCGGGCGAGGGCGAAGGCGGCCGCACCCGCCAGTGCCACCACCATGATCAGCAGCACCGCGAACAGCACCATGAACCGCCCCCCTGCGCTCGGCTTTTCACCCGTCCCATGATCAACGTTCCCCCGATGATCATGAGTTGACGTTCGTTTCGTGATGTTGCCCGGGCGGCAACAGAATAGGGCCTACGGCGGACGGTCGAACAGCCGCAGGCCCTATCCTGGGCAGCACGTCAAGCGCGGCGACAGCGCGCGAGCAGCACGGCAACATCAGCAGGCAGCAGCGTGAGAGGCGTCGGGGGTCGCGTTTGTCCGGTTCGCGTTGGGTGCCCGGGCTCCGGTTCGGGCCGGAGTTCGACCCCGAGCAGTACGAGCTGCTGGAGTTCCACCACCGGGGCGGCGAAGCCGAGGTGTGGCGGGCGGTGCGGACCGGCCACAGCGGGCTCAAGGAGCTGGTCGCCGCCAAGATCATGCTGGAGCGTGACCCGTCCGAAGTGCGGCGCTGGCTGGGGCGTTGGGACGACGTGTCGCACAACGCGCACCGGCTCGGGGTCACCGACCTGGTGGTGCCCAGTTTTCTGCTCGGCCCGGCCCCGCACCGGCCCGGGGCGGCGCCCACCGGCGGGCTGCTCGGCTACCAGATCTCGCCGTGGGTCGAGGGCGAGCCGCTGCACACCTGGGCACGCGGCCGGCACGGCGGGCCGGCCGCGCTGGCCGAGGTGCTGGCGCGGCTGTGCCGGATCGTCGACGAACTGCACCGCAAGCGCTGGGTGCACCGGGACATCTCCCCCGCCAACGTGCTCGTGGACGGCCAGGGGCAGGTCAAGCTGATCGACCTGACCTTCCTCGCCCCGCTCGACCACGCCCTGACCGTCGCCGTGTTCACCCCCGGGCACGTCCCGCCCGAGGCCGAGCAGGTCGGCGGCTACCCGACCACCGCCAAGGACCTGTTCGCGGTCGGCACCCTGGCCCGCACCCTGCTGCTGCCCGACCACGACCGGCTCGACCACCGGTTGGCCGCCGAGCAGACCCGGGCCGAACTGCTGGCGGCCGGCTACGGCGAGGAGTTGGCGCAGTGGGCGTGCGAACCGCTGGCCCGCGAGCCGCAGCGCCGCCCGTCCCCGCTCGGCCCGTGGGCGGCGCGCGGCCGCGAACTGCTGCGCGCCCACCGGCCGGTGGCCGGGACCGCCGGCCTGGCGGTGCTGCCGGACCGCTCCGGCCGTCCGCTGGTGGCCACCGCGGGCGCCGAGGGCATCGCCCTGGCCGGGCCCGGAGCCGCCGAGCACCGCTCGCCGGCCGGCCAGGGGCCGCACTCCGTCCGGGAGTTGATGGCCGGCTGGGCCGGCCGCCAGGGCGAACTCGTGGTCTGCGCCGAGGACCGGGCCGGCGCCCTCTGGGTCGGGACGGCGGCCGGCTGGTGGGAGGCCGCGCGCGGCGTCAACGGCCTGGCCGGGGCGGTCGACGCGGCCGGCGAGCTGACGGTCTGGACGGCCGCCGGCGGCGTCCTGCGCTCCTACCGCTGGGCGCCCGGACTCACCCTCACCGGGCAGGAGCACCCCGACTGCCGCGCCGACCGGGTGCTCGCGGCGATCGAGGAACGGCCCGGCGGCTGGCTCGTCCTGGTCGAGCACCACGGGCAGCCGCTGGCCTGCCGGCCCGGCTCCGGCACCCCCGACACCCCGCTCGGCCCGTCCGGCACGCTGCGCGCCGGCGCGCTCGCCCGCACCTCGGCGGGCCCGCACGCCGCCACCCTGCGCGCGGACGGCTCCGCCCGGCTGCACCCGCTCGGCGCGCCGACGTCCCATGCCCTCGGCGCCTCGACGCCCCCGGCCGAGATCGGCGACGGCGAGCCCGCCCTCGGCCTCGCCATGGTCGGCCACCGCGGCGGCCCCACCATCGCCCTCGCGGGCGCGGGCGGCGTCCGCCTGCGGCTCCCCGCCGCCGGAGCGTCCCGCCGCCCGCGCTGGTGGCGGCCCACCCTGCGCCCGGCCACCCGGGTCGCACTGGCGATGGGCGACGACTGGCGGCTGTGCCTGGCGGCCGTGGTGGAGGGCGAGTTGCAGATCTGGCAGGAGGACGCGGCGTACCGCTGGCAGGCAGTCGGCCTGCCGGAGGAGTAGCGGAGTCAGTCGCGCGGCAGCCGGCTGGCCGAGCTGACACCCCACAGTTCGACGATCCGGCCCTCGGCGACCCGGAAGATCTCCAGCAGGGTCCCGGGGGCCGTGTCCCCGCCGCCGGTGGACAGCCCGTGGAAGGTCGAGCGCAGGGCCACCCGGTCGCCGTCCACCAGCACGTCCTCGATGACGGATCGGGCGCTCGGACACGCCGTGAACATGGCCGTCCAGGCCGTCTTCAGCGCGTCGACCCCGCCCCGGAGCGGGTGGCTGTAGAAGTCGGGTGCGAAGATCTCGTCCGCGGCCGCGATGTCACGCGCGTTGAAGGCCTCGTGCATGCGGTGGGCGAGGTGGCGGGGATCGGAGCCGGTCATCAGGCGTCCTCAGGTGTCGGCAGGTGTCGGCAGGTGTCGGCAGGGCAAGGATGGTCGGCACCGGCACCATGCGTCGTGCTTCAGGAAGGCAGTCGCGCCGTGTCGGCGCCGAACGGCAGATGCACGGTGCGGGTGGCGAGGAGCCACTGCCCGTCGATCCGCCGGAAGGTGTCCTCGTAGTGCCCGACGTTGGTCGGGAGGCGGGGCTCGATCATGCCGCCGGTGTAGCCGTCGACCCGGTACGTGGTCAGGTACGAGGTGGCCCGGGCCGTCGTCGGCGACTCCACCGTGACGAGCACGTTCGTCATCAGGCGGCGCGACAGCCGGTCGTCCGGGCGCGAGGCGAAGTAGGCGCGGAGGGCGTCGCGGCCTTCGATGCGGCGGTCGCCGAACGGCCAGTGCCAGCTGCCGTCCGGGGTGAACAGCTCGGCCACGGACGAGGGTTCGCCGAGGTCGAGGCGGTGGACGAAGTCCACGATGACGCGCTCGCAGGCGCGTTCTGCGAGCATCCGGTCGATCGGGGTCAGGGTCGTGTCGTCCATTCCCCCTTCCTAGCAGGTCGATCGCGGTGCCGGGCGGCATCACCGCAAACCGCCGCCCGGCACCGGCATCGGCCCGCGTCACGCCCCCGGCAGGACGTGCACCGGGCCGGCCGCGCTCACGTACGCCTCGCCGCCCACCGGCCACGCCCGGTCGGCGGTCGCCACCAGCAGCTCGGGCAACCCGGCGGCCTCGGGCCGGAGTTCGACGCGGTGGTCGTGGCCGCGGAAGTCGCAGCCGAGCACCTTCGCCGGGACGGCGCCCGCCACCGGCTCGGCGGTGAGCCGGAGTTGGCCCGGCCGGAGCAGGGCCAGGCCGCTCCCGGCGGCCGCGCCGGGCGCCAACGGCGCGAGGGCGCCGAAGGCCGTGCGGGCCTCAACTCCCTCGGCCTCCGCCGGAATCAGGTTCGCCTCCCCCAGCACCCGGGCGACCTCCGCGTCCGCCGGGCGGTGGTACAGCTCGTCCGGGCTGCCCGCCTGCGCGATCCGGCCGTCCCGCAGCACGGCGACGGTGTCGGCGAAGGACAGTGCCTCGTCCTGGTCGTGGGTGACCAGCACCGCCGTCGTGCCCGACTCCCGCAGCGTGGCCGCGACTTCGCGGCGCAGCTCGGCGCGCAGCGCCGCGTCCAGGGCGGCGAACGGCTCGTCCAGCAGCAGCAGGCGCGGCCGGGGCGCCAACGCCCGGGCCAGTGCGACGCGTTGCTGCTGCCCACCGGAGAGCTGGTGCGGGCGCCGCTCGCCCAGGCCGGGCAGGCCGACCAGGTCCAGCAGCTCCCCCACCCGGGCCCGGCGCTGCGAACGCGGCAGGCCGAAGCCGATGTTGGCGGCGACGCTCAGGTGCGGGAACAGCGCGCCGTCCTGTGGGACGAGCCCGATGCCGCGCTGTTCGGCGGCGAGCCGGGCGCGCCCGTCGTCCAGCACCCGCCCGTCCAGCACGACCTGCCCGGCGGCGGCCGGGTGGAAGCCCGCCAGCACCCGCAGCAGGGTGGACTTGCCGCAGCCGGACGGGCCGAGCACGCAGGCGAGGGCGCCCTCGGGCACGGTGAGGTCGATGCCGTGCAGGACCGGGCTGCGCCCGTGTGCGGCGTGCAGGTCGACGACGGACAGGCCGGTCATGAACCACTCCCCAGCGTGCGGCGGGTCAACAGGAGGACGGAGGGGACGGACAGCGCCACCATGAGGGCCGCGTACGGCGCCGCCGCCCCGTAGGCGAGGCCGCTGGTGTACACCCAGAACTCGGTGGCCAGGGTCTGGGTGCCGGTGGGGCGCAGCAGCAGGGTGGCGGTGAGCTCGGTGGAGGCCGTGAGGCCGACCATGGCGACGGCGGCGCCGAGGCCGGGCAGCACCAGCGGCAGGGTGACCCGGGCGAGGACGGCGAGCGGCCGGGTGCCGAGCGAGCGGGCGGCCTCCTCGACGCCGGGCGGGACCTGGGCGAGGGCGGCGCGCACGGCCGTCAGCGCGAGCGGGAAGAACAGCACCACGTACCCGGCGACGAGCATCGGCGGCTGCTGGTAGAGCGGCCGGGCCCAGTGGACGGCGAAGTACACGACGGCGAGCGCGACGGCGATGCCGGGCAGCGCCCGGGTGAGGTAGGCGACGCGCTCGACGGCCCGGGCCGGCCGGGTGCCGCGCCGCCAGCCGTACAGGGCGACGGGAACGGCGGCGAGGGTGGCGACGACGGCCGCGCCGAGCGCGTACCCGAGGGTGGCGAGGGTGGCGCCGAGCACGGAGGCGGAGGGCAGGGTGGTCGAGCTGCCCTTGACCAGCCAGTACGCCAGCGCGTACAGCGGCACCCCGAGCGCGAGGCCGACCAGGGCGGCCAGCCCGGCGAGCGCGGGCACCGTCCAGCGGCCGAGCCGTACGGGCGGCGCGGTGCGGGCGAGCGCGCCGTGCCGGACCACCCGGGCCTGGCGGCCGGCCCAGGCCTCCAGGGCGACCAGCAGCAGGGCGAGCGCGACCAGGACGAGGGTGAGCAGGGAGGCCGAGGCCGCGTCGAAGCCGAGCTTGTACTGGGTGAACACGGCGGTGGCGAAGGTGGTGTAGCGCAGCATCGCGAAGGCGCCGTACTCGCCGAGCAGGTAGAGCGAGACGAGCAGCACGCCACCGGCCAGCGCGGGCCGGGTGAGCGGGAGGGTGACCCGCCAGAGGGTGGTGAGGCGGCCGCGGCCGAGCGAGCGGGAGACCTCCTCGGCGGCGGCGTCGCCGTGGCGCAGGGCGGCCGCGACCGGGAGGAAGACCAGCGGGTAGAGCGAGCAGGTCATCACCAGCACCGCGCCCCAGTAGCCGTGGACGGAGCGGAACAGTGACACCCAGGAGTAGCCGCGGACGAACTCCGGTACGGCGAGCGGCAGGGCGAGCGCGACGGTCCAGGCGCGGCGCCCGGGCAGGGTGGTGCGCTCGACCAGGTAGGCGGCGCCGAAGCCGAGGACGGCGGTGGCGAGAGTGACGGCGGCGGCCAGGCTGACCGTGTGCCAGAGCAGGGTGGCGATCAGCGGGCGCCCGATCAGTCGGCTCGCCTGGTCCCAACCGGCCTGCCAGGCCTGGGCGATGACGAACCCGAGCGGCGAGGCCACCACCGCGACGACGGCGACGGCGACGGGGGCGAGCAGGCTCGCGGCCCGCCACCGCCGCGCGACGACGGGGGTCGGCGCTGTCGTCACGGTCGGCGCTGTCGTCACGGTCGGCGCTGTCGTCACTGGAGCAGACCGGCGTCCTGGAGCAGGGACAGCGCCTGCTTGCCGTCGCCGAGCTGGGCCGGGTCGGCGACGGTGCCGATGCCGTCCAGGGCGGGCAGTTCGGGCTTGCCCTTCACGCCGTCGACCAGCGGGTACTCGTAGCTCGCCGAGTTCGCGATGACGGTCTGGGCCGGCGCGGAGGCGAGGTAGCCGAGGAAGGCCTGGGCGGCGGCCTGGTGCCTGCCGTGGGCGAGGACGGCGGCGCCGGAGACGTCGACCAGCGAGCCCGGGTCGCCCTTGGGGAAGTAGTGCAGGGCCGCGTGGGTCTGGGCGGCGCCCTTCTCGTCGCGCATCCGGTAGAAGTAGTAGTGGTCGATGACGCCGCCCTCGACCTCGCCGCTGTTGATCGCGGCGGAGAGGGTCTCGTTGCTGTCGTAGACCTTGGCGTTGTCCTTGAGGCCCTTGAGCCACTGCTTCGCGGCGTCCTCGCCCTTGGCCTTGACGACCTGGGTGACGACCGGCGCGAAGTCGGTCTCGCTGGGGGCGATGCCGAGGCGGCCCTTCCACTCGGGCTTGGCCAGGTCGAGCACGGAGGCGGGCGGCGCGGTGTCGGCGCCCTTGCCGGTGGCGGCGAGGAAGGCCGAGGTGCGGGCGGAGACGCCGACCCAGTCGCCCTTGCCGGAACTGTCGGCGGCCGGAACGGACTTGAGGGTGTCCGGGGAGACCTTCGCGAGCAGGCCCTTGTCGCCGAGGACGGTGAGCGCGGGCGGGTTCTCGGCGTAGAAGACGTCGGCCGGGGAGGCGTCGCCCTCCTGGAGGATCTGGTTGGCCAGCTCGGCCTCGTCGCCGGAGCGCAGCTCGACCTTGATGCCGGTGCGCTTGGTGAAGTCCTCGGTGAGCGCCTTGACGGTCTGCTCGTGCTGGCCGCTGTAGACGGTGATGGTCTGGCCGGCCAGCGCCGCGCCGGAGGCCGTGGCGGACGCGTTGTCCGCGCCGCCGCCCGAGCTGCCGCACGCGGTGAGGGCGAGCACGCAGGCGGCGACGAGGGACAGGCCCGCGAGGGGCCGGACGGTTCCGGGCATGGTGAGGCTCCTCCGGAGGGGGCGAGGGTGGGTCGACCTGGGCAGCGCGTCGGTCTGACGACACGAGAACTTAAGGCAGGGAAGCCTTGCCTAACAAGTTTCGGAGCGTCACATCTCGGCCAGGTCGCGCGAGGGTAGGAACTCGGTGAGTGCTGCCCCAAAAGCCGGTAAACCGCCACCCAAGCACAGGTCAGGGCGGGCGCGCGGAGGCGATCCGGCCACCCTGGCCGCCGCTACGGTGCGTAGTCGAAACGCCGAGGCCCCGGAACCCTTCGCGGGGTTCCGGGGCCTCGGCCGGCGGAGCGGACCGATTCGGACGATTCAGCGGAAGCGGCGCAGCCGGAGGCTGTTGCCGACCACGAAGACCGAGGAGAAGGCCATCGCGGCCCCCGCGATCATCGGGTTGAGCATCCCGGCCGCGGCCAGCGGCAGGGCGGCGACGTTGTAGCCGAAGGCCCAGAACAGGTTGCTCTTGATGGTGCCCAGGGTCTTGCGGGAGAGCCGGATCGCGTCGGCTGCCGCCCGCAGGTCGCCGCGGACCAGGGTCAGGTCGCCGGCCTCGATGGCGGCGTCCGTACCGGTGCCCATGGCCAGACCGAGGTCGGCCTGGGCCAGCGCGGCCGCGTCGTTGACGCCGTCGCCGACCATCGCGACGACCTTGCCCTCGGCCTGCAGCCGCTTGACGGTGTCGACCTTGTCCTGCGGCATGACCTCGGCGATCACGTGCTGCGGCTCGATGCCCACCTCGGCGGCCACCGCCTCGGCCACCGCCCGGTTGTCACCGGTCAGCAGCACCGGGGTCAGGCCCAGGCGGCGCAGCTCGGCGATCGCCTCGGCGCTGGTCGGCTTCACCGCGTCGGCGACCTCCAGCACGGCCCGGGCCTGGCCGTCCCAGCCGACCGCGATCGCGGTCCGCCCGGCCGCCTCGGCGGCGCGCTTGGCCTCGGCCAGGGCCGGCGACAGGTGCTGCGACCACTCCGTGAGCAGCGCCTCCCGGCCGGCGACCACCGCGTGGCCGTCGACCACGCCCTGGACACCCAGGCCCGGGACGTTCTCGAAGCCCTCGACGGCGGGCAGTTCGCCGGCCTTGGCGGCGGCGGTGGCGATCGCCCGGGCTATCGGGTGCTCGGAGGCGTGCTCCAGGGCGCCGGCCAGGCGCAGCGCCTCGGCCTCGGTGACACCCTCGGCGGTGTGGACGGCAAGCAGGGTCATCTGGCCGGTGGTGACGGTGCCGGTCTTGTCCAGGACGATGGTGTCGACCTTGCGGGTGGACTCCAGCACTTCCGGGCCCTTGATCAGGATGCCGAGCTGGGCACCGCGGCCCGTACCGACCAGCAGCGCGGTCGGGGTGGCCAGGCCCAGGGCGCACGGGCAGGCGATGATCAGCACGGCGACGGCGGCGGTGAAGGCGGCGGTCCAGCCCTCGCCGGTACCGAGCCAGTAGCCGAGGGTGGCGACGGCGAGCGTGATCACGATCGGGACGAAGACGGCGGAGATCCGGTCGGCCAGGCGCTGGGCGGCGGCCTTGCCGTTCTGCGCGTCCTCGACGAGCTTCGCCATCCGGGACAGCTGGGTGTCCGCGCCGACCCGGGTCGCCTCGACGACGAGGCGGCCGCCGGCGTTGACGGTGGCGCCGGTGACGGCGTCGCCGGGCCCGACCTCGACCGGGACGGACTCGCCGGTCAGCATCGAGGCGTCCACGGCCGAGGAACCCTCGACCACGGTGCCGTCGGTGGCGATCTTCTCGCCCGGCCGCACCACGAAGCGCATCCCCACGGCGAGTTCGCCGATCGGGATGCGCACCTCGGCCCCGCCGTTCAGCACCGTCACGTCCTTGGCGCCCAGTTCGAGCAGCGCCTTGAGCGCGGCACCGGCGGTGCGCTTGGACTTGGCCTCGAAGTAGCGCCCGGCCAGGATGAAGGCGGTGACGCCGGCCGCCGCCTCCAGGTAGATGTCGGACGAGCCGTCGCTGCGGCCGATGGTGAGCTCGAAGCCGTGCCGCATGCCCGGCATCCCGGCGTCGCCGAAGAAGAGCGCCCACAGCGACCAGAGGAACGCGGCGCCCGTCCCGAGCGAGACCAGGGTGTCCATGGTCGCGGCGCCGTGCCTGGCGTTGGTCCAGGCGGCCCGGTGGAACGGCCACGCGGCGTAGGTGACCACGGGGGCGGCGAGGGTCAGCGACAGCCACTGCCAGTTGTCGAACTGCAGGGCCGGCACCATCGCCATCGCGATCACCGGGACGGCCAGCGCCACCGCGGTGACCAACCGCTGCCGCAGCGGGGCGAGTTCGTCGGCCGGCTCGGCCCGGTCGGCGGCCGGGCCTTCGGCCGCCGGGGGCTTGGGCAGGGCGGCGGTGTAGCCGGTGGCCTCGACGGTGGCGATCAGGTCCGCGACCTCGACCGCGCCCTCGAAGCTGACCTTCGCCTTCTCGGTGGCGTAGTTGACGCTGGCCGAGACCCCGTCCATCCGGTTCAGCTTCTTCTCGATGCGGGCCGCGCACGAGGCGCAGGTCATTCCGCCGATCGAGAGTTCCACCTCCGTGGAGGCGGGCGCCTGGGTGGTCATGGTCGCTCCTCGTGACTGTCGGGACGGGCAGGGCGGGTGGTGCGGTGCGGCCGGGCCACGATACCTCGGAGGGGTATCGAGCGGCGCCGGGTTCATTTATACCCCTGAGGGGTATCGCCGGCAAGCTCTTCTCGATACCCCAGGCGGGTATTTTTCCGCCGCCTCGAACCGCTTGACTTGATACCCCCATGGGGTATTCACTCATGGCATCGAGCCGGGGCCGACGCAGTCCCGCCCGAACCCGAGGAGGCCCGCATGGTCGGCTACCACAACGAGAAGGACCAGCTCATGCGCAGGCTGCGCCGCGTCGAGGGCCAGATCCGCGGCCTCCAGCGCATGGTCGACACCGACACCTACTGCATCGACGTCCTCACCCAGGTCGCCGCCTCCACCAAGGCCCTGCAGTCCGTCGCCCTGAACCTGCTCGACACCCACCTCGCCCACTGCGTCCACGCCGCCATCGCCGAAGGCGGCACCGAAGCCGACGCCAAGGTCGCCGAGGCCACCCAGGCCATCGCCCGCCTGATGCGCGCCTGAGCCCGTCCGCACCTCTTCCTCCAGGAGCACCCCGCCATGAACACCGCCCTGCGCGTCACCGCCTTCACCGTCGGCCTCACCGCCGCCTTCGCCCTCGCCCTCGGCGTCGGCCACGCCGTCGGCCCCTCGGGCAAGCCCGCCCCCACGGCCGACCACGCCGGGCACGCGGGCCACGGCGACCACGGCGGCCACGGCGACCACAGCGGGGACGACGGCACCGCCCACCTGCCCGGCGGGCTACAGATCTCCGACCGCGGCTACACCCTCAGCGTCGACAACCCCTTCGTCACCGCCGGCACCCCCACCGACCTGCGGTTCCGCATCCTCGGCCCGGACGGCCAGGCCCTCACCGCCTACCAACCGCAGCACGAGAAGGAGTTGCACCTGATCGTCGCCCCGCGCGACCTCTCCACCTACCAGCACCTGCACCCCACCCGCGCCGCGGACGGCACCTGGAGCGCCCAGGCCGCCGTACCCGCCGCCGGCGAGTACCGGGTCTTCGCCGACTTCCAGCCGGCCGGCGAGAGCCAGGGCCTCACCCTCGGCGCCGACCTGCACGCCGCCGGCGACCTGCGCCCGGCCCCGCTGTCCGAGACCGGCCGCACCGTCACCGTGGACGGCTACACCGTCACCCTCGCCGGCGACCTCACCCCCGGCCGCGGCGACGAACTCACCCTCAGCGTCAGCAAGGACGGCAACCCCGTCACCGACCTCCAGCCCTACCTCGGCGCCTACGGCCACCTCGTCGCCCTCCGCGCCGGCGACCTCGCCTACCTCCACGTCCACCCGGAGAGCACCACCCCCGGCCCCGGCATCACCTTCCACGCCACCGCCCCCAGCGCCGGCAGCTACCGCCTCTTCCTCGACTTCAAGCACGGGGACGCGGTGCACACCGCCGCCTTCACCGTCACCACCGGCACCGAACACCACCACTGAGCGCCCTTGCCCGCAGGTGAACACCCGCGCGCCAACCGCTCCGCTGCGCAAGCTCACCCCGGCCGGGCGGCGCACCTACCACCAGGTCTGACCACAACGACGGCGCCGGGCGATCCCAATCTCGGGATCGCCCGGCGCCGTCGTCGTGTCCGTGCGATGAAGAGGGTCAGTCGGTGGCCTTGGGTGACCCGTACCCGCACAAGTGATCCAGGCGATGCGGTTGACATCGTCGATCAGGTAGCAGATGCGCCCGCCGCCCGTGACCTCGTACTGCCAGCGTTCCAGCTGCTGCCCCTTGAGACGGCAGTACCGAGAGTCCCCTTGAGTCGGTGCTGGCGATCGGGACTGCCGGTGACACGCGGCAAAGCGCGGATCCGCTCGAAGGCGCGGCGCAGATTGCCTGCCGCCTGTCGACCCAGATCCTCCCAGCCTTCCGCTGCTTCGGAGTTGGCGAACCGGAGGTCGAACTCGTTCCCGGTCGGAGGTGGTGCCGCACGGTCGCCGCGCTTCGGGCTCACTCGGCTGCCTTCGGCGGAGGCACTGCACCAAGGTCGCCCTCGGGCTCACGGGTGAGGATCACGTGCAGGGCCGGATCCGCGTACACCTCGGCGCTGTGCTTCCACTGGGTGAGCAGGAGTGCGATCGGGGCGAGGTTGTCCAATGCCACCGCGCCACGCGCTGTGTCGACCAGCTCGGCGAGCAGGGTGTCGACGTCCTCGTCGGGCAGGAAGGTGATCCATGGCAGGGCTTCGGGCAGCGCCTGGCGCAGTACGGCCGTGTTCCCGGTCCGCACCAGCCCCGCCAGCAGGCGGGAGGTGAAGTCCACGACGGTGGCGTCGCGCTCCAACTGGTCGACGCGCATCAGGGCGAGATCGTCGGCGTCACGTCTGCGGAGTCTGAGCGCGCGGACGGCGTCCAGTCGGCGCGTGGTCGCGGCCGGGTGGTGGAGCAGCTCACTGAAGGGCACGTCCTCGTACGCCACGGGCATAACATCCACAGTAGCTCGGATGTCGGCCCGGGAGTGGCACTGTCGGGGATGTACGCCAGCGGTGTCGTGGCCGTGGCCTTCGTAGCCCGCGGGCCTCTCACCTGCGCCCCACAAGGTGTCCGGGCCGTTCGAGTCGCTGAAACCCGTTGGTCGGAGCGGGAATTCTCCCGGCAATCTGACCGGATGCACGCAGCGCAGGTCCACCACCGTTCCCCACCATCCACCCCCGCCCCAGCCCTACGATGCGCCGCCCGGCCCACCCCGGCCGGACGGCGCAGCACATCGGCGGGGGGGGGGGGGGGCGGCGGCCGGGCGGCGGAACCAGTGACCCGGTGTGGGGGGGGGGGGGGGGGGCCGGCCCCCCCCCCCCCCCCCCCCCCCCCCCCCCGCCGCCGCCGCCCCCCCCGCCCGCGCCGCCGCCCCCCCCCCCCCCCCCCCCCCCCCCCCCCCCCCCCCCCCCCCCCCCGCAACTCTGCTCCGTATTGAGTGAGACCTGCTCGCCGAGCGAACCGGGCGCTCCCAGCCCCGGAGCGTCACGGAGTCCACGTGGGTTTCCGAAGCTCGATCGCCGTTTTGCCCTACGTCATACTCGGCGCGGTACGGCTCAGTCCTGCCAGCGGTAGAGGTCGCGCAGCAGGGAGATCTCGCCGCCGTGATGGATCAGCTCCCTGTTGACGTGCAGAATCCTGTTCTCCATGGGGAACCGCTCGGGACCCACCGTGGGCGGATTCTCCAGGTCGGCGTCCGAGAGCTCCCGAACCCCCGCGCGCCATCTCCCGTACATCTCGTCGAGCTGCTTCAGCGCCTCGTCAGCGGTCCCCGCGTAGGCGAAGGTCCGGGAGTCGACGTCCTGGCCACCGAAGTACCATCCGACCCGATAGCCCAGGCACGAGACGATGACGTGCGCCAGCCGCCAGGCGATCGTGGTCACCGGCGCCGGCACCGGTACCGCGTCATGGGGCGCGGAGTCCATCGTCCACTCCCCCGACCCCGCCGACATCGGCGCGGCCGACGTGCCACGCGACCGGATGCTCCAGCAGCCGCGCACCGGCTCCCAGAAGTACTCCTCATCGGTCAGACCGTCCAGCCGCGGCCGCAGGTTCTTGTGCCAGTACCAGTCCAGCTGCTCCGCGAGTCGCTCACTTCTTGTCATTTCCGCACCCTACAGACAACAAGGAAGACCCGGCGGTCACGCACGCAACAGGGCCGGGCAGGCCAACCTCGGCAGCCTGACCGGCCACCCGGTCGGCCGGACGAGAGGAACGCAGTTGCTCCACACCGGGCCTCCTGCTCGAATCACCGCCGTGGACACCTACTTGGAAACCGGGCGAATGACGCTTCGGCGCTTCACCGAAGCGGACATCGATGCCCTTGTCACCCTGCACGGCCACCCGGAGGTCATGCGGCACATCGAGGACGGCCACCCGGTGCCCGAGGACGTCGTCAGGCAGCAGCAGTTCCCCGGTATCCTCCGCGAGTACAACGAACTCCCCAGCGGTCATGGCTGCTTCCTCGCGGCAGAGAAGTCGTCCGGGGCGTTCTTGGGATGGCTCTCACTTCGGCCCGCGACCAGCGCGGGCCTGAGCGGCGGAACAGAACTGGGCTACCGGATGCTGCCGTCCGTCTGGGGTCTCGGCTACGCCACCGAAGGCGCGCGGGCGTTGGTGCACCATGCGTTCACCGAGCTCGGAGCGGACCGGATCGTGGCCACCACTATGACGGTCAACACCGCCTCAAGGCGAGTCATGGAGAAGGCCGGCCTGTCGTTGATCCGCACATTCTTCGAGGAGTGGCCCGAGCCCATCGAGGGGAGCGAGCACGGCGACGTGGAGTACGCAGTCACGCACGCAACATGGGCCCAGCAGGCCAACCGCGGAGAACTCCCCAGCGCCTGACCATCCTTGCGCGAGAAGTCGGCCAGGCCGACTTCTCGCGCAACCCTCTCCACTCACCACCCACAGCAGAGTGCCGGGGGGGGGCCCCGGCCGGGGAGCCCCGCCCCCCAATTTGAACAAACCGGGGGGGGCGGGGGCGGGGGCAGACCGGGGGGGGGGGGGGGATGGGGGGGGGCCGGGG